>CAYUJV010000043.1:0-22789 GCA_964445085.1 uncultured Burkholderiales bacterium | reverse complement strand
GCCGGCGGCGCGCTTTGCGGCGAGCACCTTGGTCAGCATGCCGCCGCGGCCGATGGCGCTGCCGGCGCCGCCGGCCATGCCCTCCAGCTCCGGGTCGCCGGCGCGGGCCTCCTGAATCAGGCGCGCGTTGGGGTCCTTGCGCGGATCGGCCGAGAACAGGCCCTTCTGGTCGGTCATGATCACCAGCGCATCGGCCTCGATCAGGTTGGTGACCAGCGCACCGAGGGTGTCGTTGTCGCCGAACTTGATCTCGTCGGTGACCACGGTGTCGTTCTCGTTGATGATGGGAATGACGTTGAGGCCCAGCAGCGTGCGCAGCGTGGAACGCGCATTCAGATAGCGCTTGCGGTCCGCCAGGTCCTCGTGGGTGAGCAGCACCTGCGCAGTGTGCAGATCGTGCTTGCGGAAGCAGGTTTCGTACACCTGCACCAGCCCCATCTGCCCCACGGCGGCGGCGGCCTGCAGCTCGTGCACCGCGCTCGGCCGCTTCTTCCAGCCGAGGCGCTGCATGCCCTCGGCGATGGCGCCGCTGGACACCAGCACCACCTGCTTGCCCATCTGCTTCAGCCGCGCGATCTGGTCGGCCCAGTGGGCGATGGCCTGGGTGTCGAGGCCCTGGCCTTCGTTGGTGACCAGGCTGCTGCCGACCTTGACCACCAGGCATCGGGATTTGGCGAGGATGGATTGCATGTGGGTTCTCCGCGGGACGCGGAGATTATAGTGGTTTTGTCGCGGCTTCAGGCGCCGGGATCGTCGCCCGGTTCCGGCTCCTCGGCGGCCGCCGCTTCCGGTTCCGGCCGGCGGTGCCGGTCGAGATAGTCGGCGACGGCGAAGCTGACCTTGTCGCAGCCCTCGCCGTTGATGGCCGAGATGGCGAACCATGGGCCGGTCCAGCCGAAGCCGTTCAGGAAAGCCTGAATGCGCGCCTCGCGCTCGGCCTCCGGAATCATGTCGAGCTTGTTCAGCACCAGCCAGCGCGGCTTGTCGTACAGGCTCTGGTCGTACTTGCGCAGCTCCTCCACGATCGCCCTGGCTTCGTGCACCGGATCGACGTTCTCGTCGAAGGGCGCCAGGTCGACGATGTGCAGCAGCAGGCGGGTGCGCTGCAGATGGCGCAGGAACTGGTGGCCCAGGCCGAGGCCTTCCGCCGCGCCCTCGATGAGGCCCGGGATGTCGGCGATGACGAAGCTGCGCTCCATGTCCACCCGCACCACGCCCAGGTTCGGGTGCAGGGTGGTGAAGGGGTAGTCCGCGACCTTGGGCCGGGCGGCGGAGACGGCGCGAATGAAGGTGGACTTGCCGGCATTGGGCATGCCCAGCAGGCCCACGTCGGCGAGCACTTTCAGTTCCAGCTTGAGCTCGCGCTCCTCGCCCGGCTCGCCGCGGGTGAACTGGCGCGGCGCGCGGTTGGTGCTGGACTTGAAATGCAGATTGCCCAGCCCACCCTGACCGCCCTTGGCGATCAGCGCGCGCTGGCCGTCATGGGCGAGATCGGCAATCACCTGCCCGGTGTTGATGTCGGTGATGACCGTCCCCACCGGCACGCGCAGGATGATGTCCGGGGCACCGGCGCCGTACTGGTCCGAACCGCGGCCGGGCTCGCCGTTCTTCGCCTTGTGCGTGCGCTGGTAGCGGTAATCCACCAGGGTGTTGATGTTGCGGTCGGCCACGGCATAGATGCTGCCGCCGCGCCCGCCGTCGCCGCCGTCCGGCCCGCCCTTGGGAATGTATTTCTCGCGCCGGAATGACGCGCAGCCATCCCCGCCCTTGCCGGCCTGGACCTTGATAATGGCTTCATCGATGAACTTCATAGTCTTTTCCAAGCATGGCGAAAGAAGTCGTAGCGAGCGGTGGGAGCTTGAGCCGAGAAGCGCAGCCGTACGGACAGTACGGCGAGCATCACAGGTTCAAGATCGTGCCGCGCAGTAGACTTATGCGCCATGCAAAACAAAAGGCCCTATCCGGGGATAGGGCCTCTGGGGATCGTCGCGAGCGGCGCTTAGGCGCTGACCGGCTCGATGCTCACCACGTGGCGCTTGAGCGCGCCTTTGGTGGCGAAGCTCACCTTGCCGTCCACCTTGGCGAACAGGGTGTGGTCCTTGCCCATGCCGACATTGTCGCCGGCGTGGAACTGGGTGCCACGCTGACGCACGATGATCTCGCCGGCATTGACGATCTGGCCACCGTAGCGCTTGACGCCCAGGCGTTTCGATTCGGAGTCGCGGCCGTTGCGGGAGCTGCCGCCTGCTTTCTTGTGTGCCATGGATACTTACCCCTTACTTGCCGATGCTCTCGATCTGGAGCTCGGTGTAGTTCTGACGATGACCCTGGTGCTTCTGGTAGTGCTTGCGGCGACGCATCTTGAAGATGGTCACTTTCGCATGCCGACCGTGGGACAACACCTTGGCCTTGACGCTCGCACCAGCCACGACGGGGTTGCCGACGGTCACATCGTCGCCGTCGGCGACCATGAGAACCTGGTCCAGAACCACTTCGCTGCCAATGTCTGCCGGTATCTGTTCTACTTTCAATTTTTCGCCGGGGCTCACGCGATACTGCTTGCCACCGGTTTTTACGACCGCATACATGGGAACTCTCCGTAAATCCATTTCGGAAAACCGGGCATTCTACTGAAAAAACAAGGGCAAGTCAAAGCCTTTGCGCCCCCGTCGGAAACCCCGTCCAGCGGCCTTTTCCCGGCGCTGGAAGCCTGCGCCGCGCCTTGACCGGGTCGCGCCGCCTCCCTACCATACGCGTTTCCCGTTTTTTGGCCAGATTCGTGCAACTCGAGGAACTTCGCCGCTTCATCGAAGCGGACATGCAGCGCGTGGACGCGGTCATCCGCCAGCGCCTCTACTCCGATGTCGTCCTGATCCGGCAGGTTTCCGAATACATCATCGCCAGCGGCGGCAAGCGCCTGCGGCCGGCCCTGGTGCTGCTTTCCGCCGGGGCCTTCCGCTATCAGGGCGAGCGGCACTACGACCTGGCGGCGGTGGTGGAATTCATCCATACCGCAACCCTGCTCCACGACGACGTGGTGGACGAATCCAGCCTGCGCCGCGGGCGCGAAACCGCCAATGCCCTGTTCGGCAATGCGGCGAGCGTGCTGGTGGGCGACTTTCTCTACTCCCGCGCGTTCCAGATGATGGTGGATGTGGGCAGCATGCGCGTCATGGAAGTCCTGTCGGACGCCACCAACGTCATCGCCGAAGGCGAAGTGCTGCAGCTCATGAACTGCCACGATCCGGACATCGACGAGGAACGCTACCTGCGCGTCATCCGCTACAAGACCGCCAAGCTGTTCGAGGCCGCCTCCCGCCTCGGCGCCATCCTCGGCAACGCCAGCCGCGCCGACGAGGAAGCCATGGCGGCCTACGGCATGCACCTCGGCACGGCGTTCCAGCTGATCGACGACGTGCTCGACTACTCGGGGCATCCGGAGGAAATCGGCAAGAACCTGGGCGACGACCTGGCCGAGGGCAAGCCCACGCTGCCGCTCATTCATGTCATGAGGCAAGGCAGCCCGGCGCAGGCGGCCGTGGTACGCAAGGCCATCGAGCACGGCGGCATCGAGGATTTCGACGCGGTGTCGGCCGCCATCCATGACAGCGGTGCCCTGGCCTACGCCGCCGCCCAGGCGAAACGCGAGGCCGATACCGCCTGCGCCGCAATTTCGCATCTGCCGGATTCAAATTACAAACAAACGCTGCTAGAATTAGCGGCTTTCGCGGTTTCGCGGAATCACTAAGTCGGAAATTTTGGCTGGAGTCGCCGTAGCGAGCGACGCAAATTTGAAGGGAGAAGCGCAGACGTACGCATTGTACGTCGAGCATCGCAGCTTCAAATTCGCGCCGCGCAGTAGGCGAATGCAGCCAAAAATCGGGGTGTAGCTCAGCCTGGTAGAGTACTGCGTTCGGGACGCAGGAGTCGGAGGTTCGAATCCTCTCACCCCGACCATTTTCTTTCCCCCCGCTTCCCGCCGGGGGCCGCACGCAGGCGCAGGGGCCAAAAATGCTATGATGAGGGCCTTTGGCCTGTCATCCCTGTCCGGATCGTCCACATCCATGCGCCTCCTGATCATCATCATCGGCATCGCCCTGGTCTATCTCGTCCTCAAGAGCTACTTCCGCAACCTGCAGCAGCCGACGACACAGATCCCGCAGGCGCAGCAGCCCGGCCTGGGCGAGGACATGGTGCGCTGCGTCGTCTGCGGCGTGAACACCCCGCGCAGCGAGGCGATCTATAGCGGCGGCGAATACTTCTGCTGCCGCGAGCATCTCGAGTCGCGGCGCAAATAGCCTTTCCGCCGCGCATGTGGCCTGAGGTTCCTGCCCGCCCGACTGCCCGCGTCCCCCAGGCCTACTGGCAGTCGCTGCACTACTTCAACCTGTACCGTATCATCGTCGCCGGGGTGGTCCTGCTCAGCCACCTGCTGCTCGGCAGCCGCATCGTCCTCGGCCAGTGGCACCCGACGCTGTTCGTCGCGGCCAGCCTGTTCTACATCCTGTTCGGCGGCGTGATGATGGTCAGCATCTACAGCCGCTGGCCGCGCTTCGATCTGCAGTTGTCGGGCCAGGTGCTGGCGGACATCGTCCTCATCACGGTGCTGATGTACGCCAGCGGCGGCGTCGCCAGCGGCCTCGGCCTGCTGCTGCTGATCACGCTGGCCGCTTCGAGCCTGGTGGCCCAGGGCCGGCTCGCGATGTTCCATGCCGCGGTCGCGACCATCGCGGTGCTGCTCGAGCAGAGCTACTGGGCGTGGCAGAGCGACAGTTCCCCCGAATACTTCCAGGCCGCGCTGCTGTCCGTCAGCTTCTTCGCGGTCGCCGGCCTGGCCCAGTACCTGGCGCGGCGGCTGACCGCCACCGAAGAGCTGGTGCGGCAGCGCAGCATCGACCTGGCCAACCTGGACCAGGTCAACCAGTTGGTGATCCAGGACATGCAGGACGGCGTGCTGGTGGTGGACGGCGACGGCAACGTCAGGCAGGCGAACGCCCAGGCCGAACGCATCCTGGGCCCGCTGCCCGGCCCGCGCGGCGCCGTGTCGCTGCTTGAGTACGCGCCGGACGTGGCGCGCAACCTGGGCACCTGGCGCGAAACCGGCGAGATCAGCCTGCAACCCCTGCGCGCGGTGGAAGCACGGCCGTTTCGCGCGCGCTTCATCCCGGTGCGCGGCGACAAGCGCCTGGGCGCGGTCATCTTCCTCGAGGACATGAGCCGCGTGCAGACCCAGGCGCAGCAGCTGAAGCTCGCGGCGCTGGGCCGGCTCACCGCCAACATCGCGCACGAGATCCGCAATCCGCTCTCCGCCATCGGCCACGCCACCCAGCTGCTGCAGGAGGACCGGACGCGCGACGCCACCGATAAGCGCCTGCTGGAAATCATCCGCGACAACACCTTCCGTCTCGACCGCATGGTGCAGGACATCCTGCAGCTCAACCGCAAGGACCGCGGCAATCCGGAGCCGCTCCTCCTCGCCAACTATCTGGCCGGCTTCGCCGACGAGTATTGCCAGGTCGAGAAGATTCCGCGGGAAACCGTCGCCGTCGAAAGCGACCCGGGCATCGCCCTGTTCTTCGACCGCTACCACCTGCACCAGGTGCTGTGGAACCTGTGCCGCAATGCCTGGCGCCATGGCTCGCAGCGGCCCGGCAGCATCCGTCTCGTCGCGAGCCGGGGCATCGCGGAGGCTGTTGTACAATTGGATGTCATAGACGACGGCCCCGGTGTCGCGCCGGAGGACCAGGCCCACCTGTTCGAACCCTTCTTCACCACGGAAAGCACGGGCACCGGACTGGGTCTGTATATCGCGCGCCAGCTGTGCGAGGCGAATCAGGCGACCCTCGACTACATCGAGGTCGCGCCCGGCGGCCAGTTCAGAATCTGCGGCAAGGGAGAACCCAGTTGAAACGCCCCCAGCGGCCAGCCGACCAAACCAGTCCCGGCGTCCTGATCGTGGACGACGAGGCCGACCTGCTCGAACTCCTCGAGCTCACCCTGCTGCGCATGGGCCTCGAGCCGCACCGCGCCATGAAGGTGGCCGACGCGAAGCAGCTGCTGGAGGAACGCTACTTCGACCTGTGCCTCACCGACATGCGCCTGCCCGACGGCACGGGCCTCGAGCTCGTTGAGCACATCGGGCAGAACTATCCGCAGCTGCCGGTGGCCGTGATCACCGCCTACGGCAGCACCGAGAATGCCGTGGCCGCGCTCAAGGCCGGCGCCTTCGACTACATCTCGAAGCCGGTGTCGCTCGACCAGCTGCGGGCGCTGGTCAAATCGGCGCTCGACCTGCCGGAGAAGCCCGGCAGCGAAAAAACCACGCCGCGCACCCTGCTCGGCCAGTCTGCCGCCATCCAGCAGGTGCGCGAGATGCTCGGCAAGCTCGCGCGCAGTCAGGCGCCGGTCTACATCACCGGCGAGTCGGGCAGCGGCAAGGAGCTCGCGGCGCGCCTGATCCACGAACAGAGCGCCCGCCGCGACCAGCCCTTCGTCGCCGTCAACTGCGGGGCGATTCCGGAGAACCTGATGGAAAGCGAGTTCTTCGGCTACAAGAAGGGCGCCTTCACCGGCGCGGAAGCCGATCGCGACGGCTTCTTCCAGGCCGCCAACGGCGGCACCCTGTTCCTGGACGAGGTGGCCGACCTGCCGCTGACCATGCAGGTGAAGCTGCTGCGGGCGATCCAGGAGAAGCGCGTGCGCAAGGTCGGGGCCACCCAGGAGGATCCGGTCGACGTGCGTATCATCAGCGCCACCCACCAGAATCTCGCCGGCCTGGTGGAAAGCGGGCGCTTCCGCCAGGACCTGTACTACCGCCTGAACGTGATCGAGCTCCGGATGCCGGCGCTGCGCGAGATGCGCGAGGACATCCCGCTGATCGCCAACGCCATTCTCGCGCGGCTGGCGAGCCAGTCCGGCACTGCGACGCCGCGCCTTTCCGCTGCGGCCGTCGCCGCCCTGCAGGACTATGCGTTTCCGGGCAACGTGCGCGAACTGGAAAACATCCTGGAACGCGCCCTCGCCTTGTGCGGCGAGGACGAAATCGGCAAGGACGATCTCTACCTGAGCGTGCCGGAAGCCGCGCTCGACGAAACCGGCCGCGAACCCGGCGCGAAATGGCCGCTGCAGGACTACCTCGATCGCGTGGAGAAGGAGGCGATCGTGGAGGCGCTGGAGAAAACCCGCTACAACAAGACCGCGGCGGCGAAGCTGCTCGGCATCACCTTCCGCGCCCTGCGCTACCGGCTGGAGCGCCTGGGGATAGACTGAGCCGCGCCTGGCGCTAGGCCAGCGCGATGGCGAGGTAGGTGGCGTACAGCGCGCCGTTTACCCACAGATGCCACAGCCGCAACTGCCCGCGGCTGAGCATGAGCCGCAGCCACAGCGCGGCGGCGAAGGTGATGATCACGCCCCACAGCACCGCCCGCTCCGGCACCCACGGCGTCAGGGTGATGCCGATGGCCGGCAGCAGCGTCCCCTGGAACACCATCGCGCCGGTGATGTTGCCGAAGGCCAGCGTGTCCTTGTGGCGGCGGATCCACAGGATGCTGTTCACCTTCTCCGGCAGCTCGGTGGCGATGGGGATGATCATCAGCGACAGCAGCAGGGCCGACATGCCGATCAGGTGCGACGCCTCCTCCACGCCCAGGATGAAGCCCTTGGCGCCGGCCACCAGCAGCCCCAGCCCGAGGGCGAGCTGGATCAGGATCACCGGCAGATTCTCCGGCAGCCCGAGCTTGGCGAGGAACATCTTCTCGTGCGCCTCGGTGCCGTGCCCCTCCTCCACCAGCCTGGCCGAGGCGCGGAAGGTCAGCATCAGATAGACGAAATAGATCATCACCATGGCCACCGCCAGGGTCACCCGCACCATGGGCACCTCGTGCGGCACGAACAGGGCCACCGCCGCCAGCGCGAAGGCCATCAGGAAGAAGTTCAGGTCGCGGCTCAGGCCGCTGCGCTCCGGCGTGAGATGTCCGTGCGGCCCGCGCCGCTTGAGCACGGCGGCGCTCATCAGGAACAGGGACAGCGTGGACAGCATCAGCGGCGCGCCGAGGATGGCGCCGACGCCGATCTCCTCGTTCACCCGCTGGTTGGCGGTGCCGCCGAAGATGGCGAGCAGGGGCACCATGGTTTCCGGCATCGCGGTGCCCACCGCCGCGAACACCGAGCCGGTGACGCCTTCGGAGATGCCCAGGCGCTCCCCCAGATGCTCCAGCGCGTTGGTGAAGACCTCGGCGGCGACGAGAATGACGAGGAGCATGAGCAGCAGCTCGGCGATGACCATGGATGGATTCCTGTGACGGGTGTATTGGCGGAAAGCCGGCATTATACTGGGCGGGTTGACGACCGCCATGCAGCTGCAGCCCCTCACCGAATTCGACTACCACCACACCCTCGCCCGCACCCCGGGCGCGAGCCTGGTGCTGTTCTCCAGCCCCGACTGCGGCAGCTGCCGCGCCGTGGAGCGCCTGCTGCCGGCGGCGGTGGGCGCCACGGGCAATCTCATCCGCGCCTGCTTCAAGGTCGACGTGCAGCAGGCCACCGCGCTGGCCCGCCAGTACGACCTGTTCCATCTGCCCGCGCTGTTCCTGTACAAGGACGGGCAGTTCCATGCCGCGCTGGACAGCGAGATCACGCCGAGCCGGCTGCAGCAGGCGATCCGCGCGGCGCTGGCCGGCCCGCCGCAGGAGGAGCCGTGAGGCGGGAACGGCTCGCCATCGACGCCGAGGGCGTGGTCGAGGGCGCGCGCTTCATTCCCTCACCCAACTGGGACGAGCGGCCGACGGACGACCCCCCCTCGCTGCTGGTGATCCACAACATCAGCCTGCCCCCCAACGAATACGGCGGCAACGGCATCGTCGAGCTGTTCACCAACCGCCTCGACCCGGCGGCGCATCCCTACTACGCCAGCCTCCAGGGCCTGGAAGTCTCCAGCCATTTCCTGATCCGGCGCGACGGCGAGCTGATCCAGTTCGTGCCCTGCGGCAAGCGCGCCTGGCATGCCGGGGTCTCCAACTGGTGCGGCCGCGAGCGCTGCAACGACTTCTCCATCGGCATCGAACTCGAGGGCTCGGATTTCGAGCCCTTCACCGACGCGCAGTACACCGCCCTCGCCGAGCTGACGCGCACCCTCAGGGCGGCCTATCCCATCCGCGACATCGTCGGCCACTCCGACATCGCGCCCGGCCGCAAGACCGACCCCGGGCCGCTCTTCGACTGGGCGCGCTACCGGCGGTCCTGGGCCTAAGCCGCACCGGCTTCGACCCGGGCGAGGCCGGACTCGACCCCGGCGCCAATCCCGCATCGTGAAATCACAAACCGCCCCTTGCAAGCTGGTCGTGACGTTCTATATTGGAAAACACGCTTGCCCCACGCAGAGCATCCGCGACAAAAAAGAAAGGCAGGCGCTTGGACGATTCTCAACGTTCGCTTTGGAGGCAACATGCAAGTCACCAGACGCCAGTTCTTCAAGATCTGCGCGGCGGGGATGAGCGGCTCCAGCCTGGCCATGCTGGGATTTTCCCCGAGCGAGGCCCTGGCGGAAGTCCGGCAGTTCAAGCTCGCCCGTGCCAGCGAAACCCGCAACACCTGCCCCTACTGCTCCGTCGGTTGCGGCATTCTCATCTACAGCCTGGGCGACAAGTCCAAGAACGCCCACACCGAGATCATGCACATCGAGGGCGACCCGGACCATCCGGTGAACCGCGGCACGCTCTGCCCAAAGGGCGCCGGCCTGCTCGACTTCGTGCACAGCCCGAACCGGCTCAAGCATCCGGAATATCGCGCGCCCGGCAGCAAGGAATGGCAGCGCATTTCCTGGGACGATGCCTTCACCCGCATCGCCAAGCTGATGAAGGACGACCGCGACAAGAATTTCATCGCCAAGAACGACAAGGGCGAGACGGTGAACCGCTGGCTCTCCACCGGCATGCTCGCCGCTTCCGCCTCCAGCAACGAAACAGGCTACCTGACGCACAAGATCGCGCGTAGCCTGGGGATGCTCGCATTCGATAATCAGGCGCGTGTCTGACACGGCCCGACGGTGGCAAGTCTTGCCCCGACGTTTGGCCGCGGCGCGATGACCAATCACTGGGTCGATATCAAGAATACCGACCTGGTCCTGATCATGGGCGGCAATGCCGCCGAAGCCCACCCCTGCGGTTTCAAGTGGGTGACCGAAGCAAAGGCGCACCGCAAGGCGAAGCTGATCGTGGTCGACCCGCGCTTCACGCGCTCGGCCGCGGTATCGGACTACTATGCGCCGATCCGCGCCGGCTCCGACATCGCCTTCCTCGGCGGCGTCATCAACTACCTGCTGACGAACGACAAGATCCACCACGAGTACGTGCGGAACTACACCGACTTCAGCTTCCTGGTGAAGGACGAGTACGCCTTCAACGACGGCATCTTCTCCGGCTACAACCCGGAGAAGCGCAGCTACGACAAGTCCTCCTGGGGCTATCAGATCGGCAAGGACGGCTACGTCATCACCGACCCCACGCTGCAGAATCCGCGCTGCGTCTACCAGCTGATGAAGGCGCACTACTCGCGCTACACGCCGGATATGGTGGCCACCATCTGCGGCACGCCCAAGGATGCCTTCCTCAAGGTGTGCGAGATGATCGCTGAAACCGCCGCGCCCAACCGCACCATGACCATCCTCTATGCGCTGGGCTGGACACACCACTCCCAGGGTTCCCAGATCATCCGCACCGGGGCCATGGTGCAGCTGCTGCTGGGCAACATCGGCGCGGCGGGCGGCGGCATGAACGCGCTGCGCGGCCACTCCAACATCCAGGGGCTGACCGATCTTGGCCTGCTGTCCAACCTGCTGCCGGGCTACATGACGCTCCCCGGCGACGCGGAACAGGACTACAAGACCTACATCGAGAAGCGCGCCTTCAAGCCCCTGCGCCCGGGCCAGCTCTCCTACTGGTCGAACTACGGCAAGTTCTTCGTCAGCACCATGAAGGCCTGGTACGGCGACGCCGCCACGGCGGAGAACGACTGGTGCTACCACTGGCTGCCCAAGCTCGACAAGGGCTACGACATCCTGCAGGTGTTCGAGAACATGAACCAGGGCAAGATGAACGGCTACATCTGCCAGGGCTTCAACCCGCTGGGTTCGGCGCCGTGCAAGGTGAAGGTGGCGAACGGCCTGGCCAAGCTCAAGTACCTGGTGATCATCGATCCCCTGGCCACCGAGACCTCGGAGTTCTGGCAGAACCACGGCGAGTACAACGACGTGGATCCGGCCAAGATCCAGACCGAGGTGTTCCGCCTGCCCTCCACCTGCTTCGCCGAGGAGGACGGTTCCCTGGTCAACTCCAGCCGCTGGCTGCAGTGGCACTGGAAAGCGGCCGAGCCGCCGGGCGACGCCAAGGGCGACCAGGAGATCCTCGCCGGCATCTTCCTCAAGCTGCGCGAGCTGTACCGGAAGGAAGGCGGGGCCTTCCCCGACCCCATCCTCAACCTCACCTGGAAGCATCGCCAGCCCTACGCGCCTGCCCCCGAGGAACTGGCCAAGGAGTTCTCCGGCCGCGCGCTCAAGGACGTCACCGATCCGAAGGATCCGGCCAAGGTGCTGGTCAAGGCCGGCGAGCAGCTCAACGGCTTCGCCGAGCTGCGCGACGACGGCTCCACCGCCTGCGGCTGCTGGATCTTCTCCGGCGCCTGGAGCGAGAAGGGCAACCTCATGGCGCGGCGCGACAACGCCGACCCCTTTGGCATCGGCCAGACCCTCAACTGGGCCTTCGCCTGGCCCGCCAACCGGCGCGTGCTCTACAACCGCGCGTCCTGCGACGTGGCCGGCAAGCCCTTCGACCCCACCCGCAAGCTGATCGCCTGGGACGCCGCCGTGGGCAAGTGGACCGGTTCCGACATCCCGGACTTCAAGATCGATTCGGCGCCGGACGAGGGCATGAGCCCATTCATCATGAACCCGGAAGGCGTGGCGCGCTTCTTCGCGGTGGACAAGATGGCGGAGGGCCCCTTCCCCGAGCACTACGAGCCGCTGGAGTCGCCGATTGCCGCGAATCCGCTGCATCCGAAGAACGACCTGGCGAAGTTCAACCCGGCGGCGCGGGTGTTCAAGGACGACTGGAGCAGCTTCGGCACGCCCGATCAGTTCCCCTATGTCGGCACCACCTACCGTCTGACCGAGCACTTCCACTTCTGGACCAAGCACGTGCGGCTCAACGCCATCGTGCAGCCGGAGCAGTTCGTGGAAATCGGCGAGGAGCTGGCGAAGGAGAAGGGCATCAAGGCCGGCGATCACGTGCGGGTGAAATCCAAGCGCGGCTTCATCGTCGCCGTGGCGGTGGTCACCAAGCGCGTGCGCACCCTGGACGTGGACGGCAAGAAGGTGCACACCGTCGGGGTGCCGCTGCACTGGGGCTTCACCGGGCTGGCGAAGAACGGCTACATCACCAACACGCTGACGCCCTTCGTCGGGGACGCGAACACGCAGACGCCGGAGTTCAAGTCCTTCCTCGTGACCCTCGAGAAGGTATAAGGAGGCGGCCATGGCACTGCAATCACTCGACATCCAGGCCCGGTCCGCCACCACCACCCCGTCCCCCGTCGCACGCGGCGAGGTGATCCGGGTGGCGAAGCTGATCGACATTTCCAAGTGCATCGGCTGCAAGGCCTGCCAGGTGGCGTGCATGGAGTGGAACGACCTGCGCGACGAAATCGGCACCTGCACCGGCGTCTACGACAACCCGCTGGACCTCACCGACCAGTCCTGGACGGTGATGCGCTTCTCGGAGGTGGAGGTGCAGCAGGGGCGGCTGGAGTGGCTGATCCGCAAGGACGGCTGCATGCACTGCGCCGATCCGGGCTGCCTCAAGGCCTGTCCCTCGCCCGGCGCCATCGTGCAGTACACCAACGGCATCGTCGACTTCCACGAGGAGAACTGCATCGGCTGCGGCTACTGCATCACCGGCTGCCCGTTCAACATCCCGCGCCTGTCGAAGAAGGACGGCAAGGCCTACAAGTGCACGCTCTGCTCCGACCGGGTCGCGGTCGGCATGGAGCCGGCCTGCGTGAAGACCTGCCCCACCGGCGCCATCGTGTTCGGCTCCAAGGACGACATGAAGCACCACGCCGAGGGGCGTATCGCCGACCTCAAGGAACGCGGCTACCCGAACGCCGGCCTGTACGACCCGCCCGGCGTCGGCGGCACGCACGTGATGTACGTGCTGCAGCACGCCGACCAGCCGGGCCTGTACCACGGCCTGCCGAAGGACCCGGGCATCAGTCCGCTGGTCTCGCTGTGGAAGGGCGTCGCCAAGCCGCTGGCCAGCCTCGGGCTGGGGCTGGCGGTGCTGGCCGGCTTCCTCCACTACGTGACCGCCGGCCCGAACGAGGTCGACGAGGACAAGGACAAGGATAAGGAGCACACATCATGAGCGAGCCACTCGTCACCCGCTACTCGGGGCGCGACCGGGCCAACCACTGGGTCATCGCCATCACCTTCATCCTGTTGGCGATCTCCGGCCTGGCGCTGTTCCATCCGGCGTTCTACTTCCTCACTGCCTTCCTCGGCGGCGGCACCTGGTCGCGCATCCTGCATCCTTTCATCGGCGTGGTGCTAGCGATTTCCTTTTTCAGCTTCGCCGGACGGCTGTGGGGGCAGAACCGGATCACGGCGGCCGATCGGGAATGGAAGAAGCACCTGGGCGACATCCTGCGCAACAAGGCGCGGAACCTGCCGGAGATCGGCAAGTACAACATCGGCCAGAAGTATCTGTTCTGGACGCTGGTGCTCACCATCGCCCTGCTGCTGATTTCCGGCATCGTCATCTGGCAGCCCTGGTTCACGGCGTATTTCCCGATCACGGTGGTGCGGCTGGCGGTGCTGGTGCACGCCGTCGCCGGCTTCGTCGCCATCCTCGCCATCATCATCCACATCTATTCGGCGATCTGGACCAAGGGCTCCATCCGCGCCATGACCCGCGGCACCGTCACCGCGGCTTGGGCCCGGCATCACCATCCGGGCTGGTACAAGGAAGTGAGCAAAGGAAACCGTTAGTGACTGCAAGCATCCTCCAGCCGGGGCAGATCGAGGCCCCGGCCGGCGACATCCCCTTCCTGCGCCTGCCGGCGCGGGACAGTTTTTTCAAGGACCGCGCCGCCCGTTTCCGCCAGCTCGCGCCGGGGCACAAGCTGGGCGACTTCCTCGGCTTCATGGCCCACGTGGCCGACGCGCAGCACGCGGCCCTGGCGGATTTCCCCCCGGTGCCGCTGCCGGACGCGTCGGGGCTTGCGCTGTGCCACCAGCACGGCATGCCGCCGCTTCCCGCGCGCACTTGGCGGCGCGATCCGGCGTGGCAGAGGGCGCTGCTGCAGATCACCGACGCCGTGTCTTCCCGCGCGCCGCGCGCCGCCCAGGACGCCATCACCCGCCTGCACGGCCTGGACATGAGCGGCGTGGAGCAGCTCGCCGACGCGGTGCTGGATGCGCGCTTCCACGAGCTGGACCTGGCCGTCGCCCCCTTCGTCGCGGCGGCACTGCAAACCTATTGGGTGCACATGGTCACGACCCTGGGCCCCGCCGCCTTCACCCGCACCGACGTACCGAACCTGTGCCCGGCCTGCGCCTCGGCGCCGGTGGCCAGCATCGTGCGCATCGGCGGCGCGGAGCAGGGCTTGCGCTATCTGCATTGCAGCCTGTGCGGAACGGAATGGCACATGGTGCGGGCGAAGTGCAGCAACTGCGAAAACACCAAGGGCATCGCCTACTACGGCATCGAGGGCGACAAGGGCGCGGTCAAGGCCGAGGCCTGCGAGGAATGTGGCTCCTACCTGAAGATCCTCTATCTGGAAAAGGATCCCCACCTGGACCCCACGGCGGACGACCTGGCCTCGCTCGCCCTGGACATCCTCATGGACGAGAAAAACATGCAGCGCAGCGGGCCCAATCTGTTCCTGGTTTCCGCCTAGCGCCTATACTGCAAGCACTTCGACACAAGGCACCATGACGCGTGACGTTTGGTGAAACTCCCATGCAGCATCCCAGCCCGCTCGCGGCCATCCCGGCCGTCGACCGCGTCCTCAATCTGCCTGCCGTCCAGGCCCTCGCCAGCGAATACGGCCATGCACCCACCGTCGGCGCGGTGCGCAGCGTACTCGACAGCCTGCGCGGCATCGCCCGCAACGGTGGCCTGGCCGCGGATGCGGTAAGCGAGCCGCGGCTCGCCGCGCAGGTGCACGGCGCATTGGAGCGGGCGGCGCGGCCGGCGCTGCGCCCGGTGTTCAACCTCACCGGCACCGTGCTGCACACCAACCTCGGTCGCGCGCCGCTGCCGGAGGAGGCCGTCGCCCATGCCGTCGAAGTCATGCGCCGGCCGTGCAACCTGGAATACGACCTTTCCGGCGGCGCGCGTGGCGACCGCGACAGCCTGGTGGAGCCGCTGTTGCAGGAGCTCACCGGGGCCGAGGCCGCCACCGTCGTCAACAACAACGCGGCCGCGGTGTTTCTCGCGCTCAACACCCTGGGGCTGCGGCGCGAAGTGATCGTCTCCCGCGGCGAGCTGGTGGAGATCGGGGGCGCGTTCCGGGTGCCGGACATCATGGCGCGTGCCGGCTGCCGCCTGAAGGAAGTCGGCACCACCAACCGCACCCACCTGCGCGATTTCGAGCAGGCGATCTCGGACCGGACCGCCCTGCTGCTGAAGGTGCATACCAGCAACTATGCCATCCAGGGCTTCACCGCCGCCGCGGAGGAAGGCGACCTGGCCAGGCTCGCGCACGCCCACGATCTGCCGTTCATGGTCGATCTCGGCAGCGGCACGCTGGTCGATCTGGGCCGGTGGGACCTGCCCAGGGAGCCGACGCCGCAGCAGTCCCTCGCCGCCGGCGCCGACCTCGTCACCTTCAGCGGCGACAAGCTGCTGGGCGGGCCGCAGGCCGGCATCATCGTCGGGCGCGGGGATCTGATCGCCCGCATCAAGAAGAACCCGCTCAAGCGTGCCCTGCGCGTGGACAAGATCATCTATGGGACGCTGGAAGCGGTGCTGCGCCTGTATCGCGATCCCGACCGGCTGGCGCAGCGCCTGCCCACGCTGCGGCTGCTCACGCGGCCATTGCCTGAGATCGAGGCCACGGCACAGGCGCTCCTGCCGGCGCTGCAACAGGCGCTCAGTGCGCATGCCGAGGTTTCCATCCAATCCGCGCACAGCCAGATCGGCAGCGGCTCCCTGCCCATCGACCGGCTGCCTAGCGCCGCCTTGGTGGTCGCACCGCGGGTCAGGGGCAAGGGCGAAGGCACGGCCCTGAAGAAAATCGAACAGGCTTTCCGTGAACTGCCGGTGCCGGTGATCGGCCGCGTGGCGGACGGCGCATTCCGGTTGGACGTGCGCTGTCTGGAAGGCAGGGACATCGCCCGGTTCATCGAACAGCTGCCGCAGTTGAACCGGGCATGATTTTCGAGTCGACGGAACATGAAGCGCATCTTCTCACCACGGAGTACACGGAGGGCACGGAGTTTCGCTTGGATTGTCTCTGTGTCCTCCGTGTACTCCGTGGTGAATCTCCCTGCTCTGGTTTCCGCCCTGACCATGAGGAAATGCGGCCCATGATCATCGGCACGGCCGGCCACATCGACCACGGCAAGACCGCGCTGGTGAAGGCGCTCACCGGCGTCGACGCCGACCGCCTGAAGGAGGAAAAGGCGCGCGGCATCACCATCGATCTCGGCTATGCCTATACGCCCTTGCCCGACGGCGAGATGCTCGGCTTCATCGACGTGCCCGGGCACGAGAAGCTGGTGCACAACATGCTCGCTGGCGCCACCGGCATCGACTTCGTGCTGCTGGTGGTCGCCGCCGACGACGGCCCCATGCCGCAGACGCGGGAACATCTCGCCATCCTCGATCTGCTCGGCCTGGAGCAAGGCGCGGTGGCGCTGACCAAGATCGACCGCGTGGCGCCCGAGCGCGTGGCGGCGGCGGAGGCGGAAATCAGGGCACTGCTCGCGCCCACGCCGCTGCGGGATTGTCCGGTGTTTCCCGTGTCCGCCGTGCGCGGGGACGGCATCGCCGCGCTGCGCGCCTTTCTCGACGACGCGGCCGCGGCCCTGCCTGCGCGCTCCAGCCGCGGGCAGTTCCGGCTCGCCGTCGATCGGGTGTTCACGCTGTCCGGAACCGGCACCGTCGTCACCGGCACCGCGTTCTCCGGAACCGTGCACACCAACGACCGGCTGCTGGTGTCGCCGGGCGGCAGCGAAGTGCGCGTGCGGGGCATTCATGCCCAGAACCAGCCTGCGGAGACCGGTCGCAGCGGCCAGCGCTGCGCCCTCAACCTCGCCGGCGCCCACGCCGACCGCGAGCACATCCGGCGCGGCGACTGGATCGTCGCTGCACCGGCGCACCATCCGGTGCAGCGGCTCGATGTCCGCCTGCGCCTGCTCGCCGCCGAGGACAAGCCGCTGCGGCACTGGACGCCGGTGCATTTCCACCTCGGCGCCGCCGACGTCACCGCCCGCGTCGCCCTGCTGGAAGACGAGACCCTCGCCCCCGGCCGGAGCATGCTCGCCCAGATCGTCACCGACAAGCCGATCTGCGCCGTGCATGGCGACCGCTTCGTGCTGCGCGACCAATCGGCCACGCGCACCCTCGGCGGCGGGCAGGTGCTCGACACCTTCGCCCCGGCGCGCAACCGGCGCAAGCCGGAGCGGATCGCGACCCTGCGCGCGCTGGAACTGCCCGATGCCGCGGCCTCGCTCGCGGCCCTGGCGGAAGCCGGCGCGGCGGGAGCGGACCTGGGACAGTTCGTGCGCAACCGGAATCTCCGCGGCGACGAACTGTCCGGCCTGCTCGATTCCGGCGCGCTGCGCAGCGTGCAGGCCGGCGAGGGGCACTGGGCCTTTGCGCCTGCACGCTGGGAGGCGCTGTTGCAGACGATCCTCGCGCGGCTGGGCGAACTGCACCAGCGCGAGAGCGATCTGCTCGGCCCCGACCGCGAGCGGCTGCGCCGGATCGCCCTGCCGGCGCTGCCGCGGGCGGTGTTCCTGGCGGCGCTGGAGGAGCTGGTGGCCAGCGGCGCGATTCACCAGACCGGCGCCTGGCTGCATCTGCCCGAACACAAAGTGCGCCTCTCGGCGCAGGAGGAAAAGCTCTGGGCCAGGGTAAAGCCGCTGCTCGCCGCCGCGCCGTTCCAGCCGCCGCGCGTGCGCGACATCGCCCGCAGCCTGCTGCTGGAGGAGGACAAGGTGCGGCTCCTGCTCAAGCGGGTGACGCGCACCGGGCAGACCTGCCTGGTGGCCCACGACCACTATTTCCTGCGCGAGGCCGTGGACGATCTGGCGGACATCGTGCGCGCGCTGTCGGAGACGGAGGGCAGCGCGCTCGCAGCCGCGTTTCGCGACCGCATCGGCACCGGGCGCAAGCTGGCGATCCAGATATTGGAATACTTCGACCGCATCGGTTACACGCGGCGCATCGGCGATGCGCACCGTTTGCGGACGGCGTCGAACGCGGCGCCGTGACAGTGCAGCAAATCGTGGTGGCAGAAGCCGCAGCAGGCGGACGCCACCACGATCCTGGAAGGGATTCGCGCCCCGGTGGGCCGGCCGGACTTCAAATCCGGTTGAGCACGTCAGTCGTGCTCAGGTGGGTTCGACTCCCACTCCCTTCCGCCACCATGGAACACCGGGCCGCCGGCCGCGGTCTATAGTGAAGCGGAGATGATCCATACCCACTCATGAAAGGAGAAAACCATGAGCACCGTGTCGATCAAGCCTCACACTCGCAACATCGATCTGCCCACGCTGCACCGCGTGGAGGCGGGCCGGCCATTCCGCTGGCTGGCGCGCGGCCTGGATGACCTCGCCCACAACTGGGCCATCTCGCTGGCGGTGGGCCTGGTGTTTTCCGCCATCGGCTACGGCCTCCTCACCTATGCCTGGCCGCGGCCCCACCTGGTGCTGACGCTGCTCTCCGGATTCCTGCTGATCTCGCCCTTCCTGGCCATCGTCTTCTACGAACTGTCGCGGCGGCACGAAGCGGGCGGCGGCCGCTGGTTCGAGACGGTGGACGGCAACTGGGGCTCCATCGGCCTGTTCGCGGCCGGCCTGGCCTTCATCCTGTCCAGCTGGGAACGGCTGTCGGCGATCCTGGTGGGGCTGTTCTACCGCGGCGACATCCTGGGTGAGCGGTTCACCCTCGGCGGGCTCTTCGCCGGCGCGGATCCGACCTTCCTCGCCGTCTATGCCGCGGCGGGGGCGGCGCTGGCGGTGCTGGTGTTCGCCCTGTCGGTGGTCTCGCTGCCGATGCTGCTGGATCGCAAGACGGACATCGCCCATGCCATCGTGACCAGCCTGTGGGTGGTCAGGGAAAATCCCCTCGCCATGATCGTGTGGGGCGCCATTATCGTCGCATTGACGGCCGTCTCCTTCGCGCTGTGGCTGGTGCCGATGATTGTGGTTTTCCCACTCCTGGGGCATGCCACCTGGCACGCCTACCGCGATCTGGTGGAACGCTGAAGACCTTGCGCGCAGCGGGGAAAAGCGCCTGCGGGCGCTTTTCTTTTGCGCGGAACCGCGCGCCGTCGGCGCGGTCCCATGGGCGGACTTTTTCGGAGAATGCACTTGGCCTATAGCGAACAAACCGTGCAATGGGTGCGCCCGTGGTCACCGCACACTTTCAGCCTGGCCGTGACGCGGCCGCAGGGACTCGCCTTCCGTAACGGCGAGTTCCTCACCCTGGGCCTGCGACGGGAGGGCAAGCTCGTCGCCCGTGCCTATTCCATCGTCTCCACCCATGACGCCGAGCATCTCGAGTTCCTGAGCATCCACGTGCCCGACGGGCCGCTCACCAGTCTGCTCGTCAGGGTGCGGCCGGGCGACACGGTGTGGGTCAACGACAAGCCCACCGGCACCCTGACCCTGGACCACATCCGCCCCGGGCGGGTGCTCTACATGCTTGCCACCGGCACCGGGCTCGCCCCCTTCATGAGCTTGGTGCGCGACCCGGCGACCCACCGCCGCTTCGAGCAGGTGGTCCTCGTGCACTCGGTGCGCACCGTGTCCGAGCTCGCCTACCGGGAAGAACTGGCGGCGCGCGCCGATGGCCGCTTCCACTACCTGCCCACCGTCACCCGCGAACCCTTCCCGACGCCGGAACGGGGCGCGGACCTGTTCCGCTCGGGGGAACTTTCCCAACGGCTGGGGCTGCCCGCCCCTGCGCCGGATCATGACCGGGTGATGGTCTGCGGCAATCCCGCCATGAGCCGGGAGATGACCCAGTTCCTCAAGGACCAGGGCTGGACGCCCACCAACCACAAGGGCGTGGGCAACTTCACCACCGAGCTCGCCTTCGCGCTGCGGGAGTCCTGACCGGCTTCCGCCCGGGTTGCCTCCTGGGCGGACTCTTCCCACGCCTGCCTTTCCTCGCCCCCCTCTCCTCCCCCGGCCCGTTCGCCCCCTTGCGCTGCCCACGGAAATAAGTACAATGCGAATCATTCGCATTTACGGAGTCACCCGTGGACACCCCCAACGACACCAAGCGCGACGATGCGCGCTACCTCATCCTGGACCGGGCCCAGCCCATCCCCAGCGAGCGCCTGTTTTCCCTGACCGAAGAAGTGCGCATTGCCCACCAGGGCGAAGAGTACCGCCTGCGCCGCACCCGCGCCGGCAAGCTGATTTTGACCAAGTAAACACTAACTTTTAGCCAGCCAGTTCCGGCGCGCCCACGCCCAGCGGGCGCGCCCGGGCCAGCCAGCCAGACGTTTTGACTGACCCGGGCGAAGCGCCCCCTCTCTCCTCACTCTCTCCCACCGGGGCAGCGAGGGACGGAGGGCCGCTTCGCGACTTGCCTAGAAAGGAACTGCCATGGCGCTCACCCGCCCCCTCATTCCCGGCCTGTTGCTGGCCGCCAGCCTCGCCGTCCCGACCGTCGCCCGGGCCGACGAAAACCTGCTCGGCTACACTACCGGCGCCGAAACCCTGCCCCAGGGTGCCGCGGAAGCCTACCTGTGGCTGACCGATCACCGCGGCAAGCGCCAGGGCCACTACGCGGCCCAGCACCTGCGGCTCGAATACGAGTACGGCATCACCGACACCCTGTCGGGCTCGGTCTACCTCAACGGCTACCGCCACGACTACAGCGGCAGCCCGGTGCCGGGGGAGATCGACGGCTCGCTCACGCAGACCCGCTGGAGCGGCGCCTCGGCCGAAGTGAAGAAAATGCTGCAATCGCCCTACAAGGACGGCCTGGGCATCGCCCTCTACGGCGAAATGACCTACGACAGCATCGACTCGGTGACCGGCGAGAAAGTCGATGCCTGGGAACTGGAAGGCAAGCTCATCTTCCAGAAACCCTTCCTGGACGACCAGCTGCAATGGGTCACCAACCTCGAGCTCGAGGCCGAGACCACCAGGCCCCGGGCCGGCGGCGCCCGCGAGAACGCCATCGCCCCGCGCCTGCGCAGCGGGGTGTCCTACCGCTTCGCGCCCAACTGGTTCGTCGGCTTCGAAGGCTGGGGCGACGTGGAGTATCGCAAGACCCCGGGCAGCGGCTGGGGGCGCGACCACTGGGACGTGTTCGCCGGCCCCAGCCTGCACTACGGCGCCGAGCGCTGGTGGACCACCCTCACCTACGTCAGGCAGATCGTCGGCTCGGACGAGCGCGACATGAGCACCGGCCTGCACCTGGCCGACCACGAGCGGCAGGAAATCCGCCTGAAGCTCGGCTACAACTTCTGAGGTTCGTCATGGACAAGGATCTGATCTGGCTTTCCCTCCCCGTCCTGGCCGCGACCGCGCTGCCGGCCCACGCGGTGCAATACCTCACCCTGGAGCAGGCGCAGCACGCGCTGTTCCCGGAAGCGAGCGGCTTCAAGGATGCCAAGGTGCTGCTCGGCGCCGACCAGCGCGCCGCCATCGAGAAGGCCTCGAAGGTGCGCGTGCGCGGCGCCGAGCTGGCCGCCTGGCGTGCCGAAGCCGGCGGCAAGCTCGCCGGCTGGCTGCTGGTGGACGAGGTCTACGGCAAGCACGAGTTCATCACCTACGCCGTGGCGCTGGATGCGACCGGCGCCGTGCGCGGCATCGAGATCATGGACTACCGCGAGACCCACGGCGGCGAGGTGCGCAACCCCGCCTGGCGCGCGCAGTTCACCGGCAAGCGCGCCGGCGCGCCGCTCGAGCTGGACCAGGACATCAAGAACATCAGCGGCGCCACGCTCTCCTGCAAGCACATCGCCGACGGCGTGCGCCGGCTGCTCGCCACCTACGAGGCGGTGCTGAAATGAGCGGGTCGGAAACAAGGCGCGCGCACCCGTTGCCCGAAGCGCGAAGAGCGCGTCCCCTGTTGGGCACGCTGGTGGAAATCTCCGCCAGCAGCCCCGGCGCCGAGCACGCCGTGGCGCAGGCCTTCCGCGCGGTGGAACGGGTGCACGCCCTGATGAGCTACCACGATCCGGCCTCCGACCTCTCGCGCCTCAACCGCGAGGCCGCCTTCCGGCCGGTGACGGTGGATGAATGGACCTGGCAGGTGCTCGCCGCCGCGCGCGAATTCTCCGCGGCCAGCGACGGCTTGTTCGACGTCAGCGTCGCGCCCGTGCTGACCCGCGCGGGCTACCTGCCGCGCCACGCGGATTTTCCGCGCGCCTGTCCACAGGCCGACTGGCGCGACATCGAGCTGCTGGCGCACAGCCGCGTGCGCTTCGCGCGCCCGCTGCGCGCGGATCTGGGCGGCATCGCCAAGGGCTTCGCCGTGGACCGGGCGGTGGAGGCGCTACGCGCCAGCGGCGTCGCGAGCGGGCGCGTGAACGCCGGCGGCGACCT
>CAYUJV010000042.1:0-23410 GCA_964445085.1 uncultured Burkholderiales bacterium | reverse complement strand
ACATAAAAATTGTCAAAGCGGCACTTGAACGGCGCCTGCAAAGCCCCTAGCATTGACCCATTCGTCATGAGGTAACGCAATGCTTTCCCTCGACCAAGCCGGCGACGCTGCCGGTTCGCGGCCCCGCATCTCGGATTCCAGGTCATGCCGGCAATGGCTGGAAGGACTGCCGCTCACCAATGTGTCCGCCGCCCATGCGGAAATCCTGGTGCAGGTCGAGCTGGTCAACCACTACTCCATGAACGGGATCGAACGGCTCAAGGTCATGGAGATCCTGCGCGAGCCGATCCTGTACCTGCAGGCGGAAATGGCCAAGAAGTACGCCGGCAAGCCGCTGCCCTTCGACAACGCCGAGCTCTCGCTCTGGCGCAAGGTGCTTTCCCTGTGGCAAGGGCTCACCCGGGGCTATCAGCTCTGCCTGGAAAGCCAGCAGGCGGGCGAACCCGAGCTCGCCTCCTACCTCGCCTTCATTTGCCACCGCCTCGTCCACAGCATCGGGCTGCAGATGCTGGAACACCACTACGCCTACCAGCCGGTGCCCGAAAAGCTGTGGCGCGAGCTGCACCAGGCCTATGCGCTGGCGGAGGCCAAGGGCGCCGCGCGCCAGGCCGTGAAGGACGGCCTCAACCCGATGATGGACCTGTCCTCGACCGAGGCCGCCTACGTGGCGGTGCTCCTGATCGCCCTGGCCGACCCCTACCACCTGACCGCGCGCCAGCTGGGCCAGGCCTACCGCTGGCTGGGCAAGTGGGCGGCGCGGGTGCCCGTGGTGCGCGAGCGGCCGGAGCCGCTGCACGCCGAGCTGAAACCGGCCGTGGTCACGGTGGATCTGGCGGGCAGCCAGGGGGCGAGCATGCTGCAGGATGCGGGCCTGCCGGAGACGGGGCGCTATCTGGACACCAACCAGCTCGCCATCACCCTGCTCAAGCGCATCCGCCACCTGCGCAAGGGCGGCGCGCCGGCAGAGCTGGACGTGGGCGAGGATTGCACGCAGCCGGCGTGCGAGGCCTTCCTGTCCATGCTCTATCAGCAGTGGTGCGAACCGCTGCCCATCCGCGGCTACGACCGGCGCGCCAATGCCGCCAAGGCGCAGGTGACCTTCACCATCCCGGCCATCCATTTCTACGCCAATGGCGAAAGAGCGCTGAAGCAGCCCGGCGAGACCAATGACATCAGCTGGCGCGAAATGCAGGACATGCAGCTGTTCGGCCATGTGTCCAACCACACCGCGAAGGTGCAGGCCTCCCAGCGCGGCTACGCCCTGGAGAGCTGGCAGATCGTGGACGAGTCGGCGCTGGGCTTCCGCCTCGCCGCCGACGGCCTGCACGCGGCCCGCATCCATCAGAGCCAGCTGGTGGCGGTGCGCGCCCCGGATGCGCGCAGCTTCGCCCTGGGCGAGGTGCGCTGGCTGCGCTATCGGCCGGACGGCACCCTGCAGATGGGCGTGCACACCTTCCCCGGCATTCCCATCGCCGTGGGCGTGCGCCCGCCGGTGCTGATTTCCTCGCTCCCGAGCAAGTACCAGCCGGCGTTCCTGCTGCCGGAAATCCCCGCCCTGCGCACGCCGGCCAGCCTGGTGCTGCCCACCGGCTGGTACAACCAGGGACGGCCGCTGGAAGTGCTGTTCGAGGACAAGCTGACGGTCAAGCTGACAGGGCTGCTGGAAAAGGGCGCCGACTTCGAGCGCGTCGCCTTCAGCTTCAAGTAGTCACGCCGCGGCGACGGCCTGCTGCATCACCCGGCTGGCCGGGAAGCAGGCGGCGAAGGTGCTGCCCTTTCCCACTTCGCTGCTCACTTCCAGGCGCCCCTGGTGCCGGGTCAGCACATGCTTGACGATGGACAGGCCGAGACCGGTGCCGCCGGTCTCCCGCGACCGGCTGCGGTCGACGCGGTAGAAGCGCTCGGTCAGGCGCGGGATGTGCTGGGGCTCGATGCCGATGCCCGAGTCGCGCACCGAGAAACGCGCGCCATCGGCCGTCACCTCCCAGCGCAGGACGATCTCCCCGCCCGGCGGCGTGTAGCGCACGGCATTGCTGATGAGATTGCCGAAGGCGCTGCGCAGCTCGCTCTCGCTGCCGAGCAGGCCGACGTCGGACGCGATGTCGAGGCGAATCCGGTGCCGCCCCCGGCTCAGTCCTTCCGCTTCCTTGAGCAGGCTCTGCATCAGCGCAGGCACGTTGACCTGGGTCTCCTGCAGCGGGTTGGAGGCGCTCTCCAGGCGGGACAGGGTGAGCAGGTCCTCCACCAGCCGCTGCATGCGCCGGGTCTGGTCCAGCATCAGGTCGAAATAGTGGCTGCGTTCCTCCGCGCTCAGCTGCCCGTGGTCGTGCAGCGTCTCCAGGAATCCGCCGACCACCGTCAGCGGCGTGCGCAGCTCGTGGGAGACGTTGGCGACGAAGTCGCGGCGCATGGTCTCCAGCTGCTCGAAGCGGCTGATGTCGCGGGAGATCAGCAGCTTCTGCGCGGCGCCGAAGGGCACCAGCTGGATCGACAGCGTCGCCTCCGGGTTGCGCAGCGACTTCATGATCAGCGGCTCGCTGTAGTTGTGGGCGGCGAGGTACTCGTGGAACTGGGTCTGGCGCAACAGGTAGGTGATGGGGCGGCCGGCGTCGGTCTCCAGGTTGAGCCCCAGCTGCTTTCCGGCAACGGGATTGAACCACTCGATTTCGTCGTGCTCGTCCAGGATCACCACCCCGTCCGGCATGGCCTCGCCGGCACGGCGGAAGCGCGCCAGGGCCTCGGACAGCTGGTGCCGGCTCTTGGACTGGCGGCGGGCCATTTGGTACAGGTGAGCGAAGGTGTCCTGCCAGGAACCGCTGCCCTGGGGCACGTTGGTGAGCTGGGGGTCGGCCAGCCAGCGATTGAGGGCTTCCAGCTGGCGCAGGTGATAGATGAGATAGCCCACCAGGCACAGCACCAGGATGCCGAGCGCCGCCAGGGCGCCGGCAATCGGCCACGCCAGCAGCGCGAGCAGCAGAAAAGCGCCGAGCGTCCCCAGGGGGCGCGTCCAGAATTCAGGCATCGGGCGGTGGATTGAAGCGGCCGAAGCCGCGAAAGCCTATTATGGCACAGGGCTTCGTGCCGGCGGCCGGATCCGGGAAATCAGACGGCCTGGGAAAAGCGGTAGCCGGAGCCGCGCACGGTCTGGATCAGGACGTCGTGGTGAGTGGGTTCCAGCGCCTTGCGCAGGCGGCGGATGTGCACGTCCACGGTGCGCTCCTCGACGAAGACCTGATTGCCCCACACCTGGTCCAGCAGCTGGGCGCGGGAGTGCACCCGCTCCGGATGGGTCATCAGGAAGTGCAGCAGGCGGAATTCGGTCGGTCCCAGTTCCAGCGGCGTGCCGTTGCCGGTGACGCGGTGGGTCGCCGGGTCCAGGCGCAGGCCGGCCGCTTCCGCCGGCTCGTCGGTCATCTGCGGCGCGCGCCGGCGCAGCACGGCCTTGATGCGCGCCATCAGCTCGCGCGGAGAGAAGGGCTTGCTCACGTAGTCGTCGGCGCCGGTTTCCAGGCCGCGGATCTTGTCCTGCTCCTCGCCGCGGGCGGTGAGCATGATGATCGGGATGTCCTTGGTATAGCCTTCGGACTTGAGGCGGCGTGCGAAGTCGATGCCGCTGGCGCCCGGCAGCATCCAGTCGAGCAGGATCAGGTCGGGGATCGCCTCCTTGATCAGGCGCTGGGCCTGCTCGGCGCTGTGGGCCGGCACCACGTTGTGGCCGGCCTGCTTGAGATTGAACGCCACCAGCTCCTGGATCGCCGGCTCGTCTTCCACCACCATCACGGTCGCGGGCATGTTGGTTCTCCTGGTTTCCTTGAGTTGCGGGCGCCATCGTATGACATGGCTGTGACGGTTTCGTGACAGTCGGCCACAATAACCCCGCCCCCGCCGCCGTTTTCACCAAACGGGCTTGTCGGGTACAATTTTCGTTTTGCAATCAAGGAATTTGGCATGACTAGTCAGGATACCCCGCAGCCGACAGAAATCAAGCTGCACCAGAAGTCGCGCATCCTGGAAATCGCCTTCGCCGACGGCAAGCGCTTCGAGCTGCCCTGCGAGTTCCTGCGCGTGTACTCGCCCTCGGCCGAGGTGCGCGGCCACGGCCCGGGCCAGGAGGTGCTGCAGGTGGGCAAGAAGGATGTCGAAATCACCGCCATCGAGCCGGTGGGCACCTACGCCATCAACCTGACCTTCTCCGACGGCCACGACTCCGGCATCTACTCCTGGACCTATCTGTACGATCTGGGTCTGAACCAGGCCGGGCTGTGGGAGGACTACCTGCAGCGCATGAAGGCCGCGGGCGCGAGCCGTGAGCCGGTGACCACCTCGCCGATTCCGATCCGCCCGAAGTCGAAGTAGGCGCCATGGCTGAAACCCACTTCGGCTTCAAGCAGGTCGACGAGAGCGAGAAGGCGCGCAAGGTGGCGGAGGTGTTCCACTCCGTCGCCAACCGCTACGACCTGATGAACGACCTCATGTCCGGCGGCCTGCACCGGCTGTGGAAGGCGTTCACCATCGAGCAAAGCGGCGTGCGCCCGGGCAACCGCGTGCTGGACATCGCCGGCGGCACCGCCGATCTGTCCATCGCCTTCGCCCGCCGCGTCGGCCCCACCGGCCAGGTGGTGCTCACCGACATCAACGGCTCGATGCTGTCCGTCGGCCGCGACCGCATGATCGACCATGGCCTGGTGCCGCTGGCGGTGCAGGTGGACGGCGAGAAGATTCCGTTCCCGGACGATTATTTCGACATCGTCACGGTCGCCTTCGGCTTGCGCAACATGACCCACAAGGACCGCGCGCTGGCCGAGATGCGCCGCGTGCTGCGCCCGGGCGGGCGGCTGCTGGTGCTGGAGTTCTCCAAAATCGCCAAGCCGCTGGCGCCGATCTACGACCTGTATTCGTTCAAGGTGCTGCCCTTCATGGGCAGGCTGGTGGCCAAGGACGAGGCCAGCTACCGCTATCTGGCCGAATCCATCCGCATGCATCCGGGCCAGGAAGAGCTGAAGAAAATGATGGAAGACGCCGGGCTGGAGCGGGTGGAATACTTCAATCTCACCGCCGGCGTGGTGGCCCTGCACAAGGGCTACAAGCTTTGATGCGGCGGCGAAATCCCCCCCGCCCCCCCTTTTTCAAAGGGGGGAACCTTCTGGGCGCATCCCCCCTTTGCAAAAGGGGGGCAGGGGGGATTTAACTCACCATGTTCCTCGCCGCCACGACCCTCAACCACGTCCTCGCCCAGAACGCCTGGGCCCTGCAGCGCCTCGCGCCGCTGGCTGGCAAGACCTTTGCCGTGCACGCCTTTCCCCTGCCGACCCTGCGCTTCACCATCCAGGCCGATGGCAGCGTGCGCGAGGCCGCGCCGGACGCGGTGGCCGACGCCACCCTCGGCGCCACCCCCGATGCGCTCCTGCGCTACTTCACCGTGGAGCCGCGCGACCCCAGGCTCATCCGCATCGGCGGCGACGCCGCCTTCGGCGCGGAAATCGGCCATGTCCTGGCCCACATCGCCTGGGAAGCGGAGGAGGATCTGTCGCGGCTGTTCGGCGACGTCATCGCCCACCGCCTGGCGGGCTTCGCCCGCGGCTGGTGGGAGTGGCGCAAGGACGCCGTGTTGAGCCTCGCCACCGCGGCGACGGAATACTTCACCGAGGAGCGGCCGCTGATCGCCAAGCGCGCGCACATCGAAGCCTTCGCGCGCGAGGTCGGTGAAATCCAGGCGGCGGTCGACCAGCTCGAAGCACGCATCGCCCGCCTCGACGATCGCCGCTGATGCGCGTCTTCCGCCTCGCCTACATCCTGTTCATCGCCTTCCGCTACGGCCTGGACGAGTTCTTCCTCGCCCATGCCCGGCTGAGATGGCTGCGCGGCCTGGTGCGCATCGCCTTCTTCTGGCGGCCGCTGCACGCGCCGCGCGCCGTCCGGCTGCGCCAGGCCTTGGAGCGGCTCGGCCCCATCTTCGTGAAATTCGGCCAGGTGCTGTCCACGCGGCGCGACCTGCTGCCGGACGACATCGCCGACGAGCTGGCCAAGCTGCAGGACCAGGTGCCGCCATTCGGTTCGGATCAGGTGATCGCCACCCTGAACCGCGTCTACGCCAAGCCCTACACCGAAGTCTTCCGCGAATTCGAGCTGCTGCCGGTGGCCTCCGCCTCCGTGGCCCAGGTGCATTTCGCCGTGCTGCCGGACGGCACCGAGGCGGCAGTGAAGATCCTGCGCCCCCACATCGGGCGCGTCATCGCCAAGGACGTCGCCCTGCTCAACGTCGCCGCCGGCATGATCGAGGTGCTGTTTTCCGACGGGAAACGCCTGCGCCCGCGCGAGGTGGTGGCGGAGTTCGCGCGCCATCTGGACGACGAGCTGGACCTGCTGCGCGAGGCGGCCAACGCCAGCCAGCTGCGGCGCAATTTCGAGGACCAGCGCCTGTTGATCGTGCCCGAGGTGTACTGGGATTTCTGCCACTCCGAAGTGATGGTGATGGAGCGCATCCACGGCACGCCGGTGAGCCACGTGGAGGCGATGCGCGCCGCCGGCATCGACATTCCGCGCCTGGCGCGCATGGGGGTGGAGATCTTCTTCACCCAGGTGTTCCGCGACGGCTTCTTCCACGCCGACATGCACCCGGGCAACATCTTCGTGGCGCCGGACGGGCGCTACATCGGCGTGGACTTCGGCATCATGGGCACGCTCACGCCGAAGGACAAGAACTACCTGGCGCAGAACTTCCTCGCCTTCTTCAACCGCGACTATAAACAAGTCGCGCGCGCCCACCTCGAAGCGGGCTGGGTGCCGCCGGAAACCCGCGAGGACGAATTCGAAACCGCCATCCGCTCGGTGTGCGAACCGGTGTTCGACCGGCCGATCAAGGAGATCTCCTTCGGCAAGTTTCTGCTGCGCCTGTTCGAGACGTCGCGCCGCTTCAACATGCAGATCCAGCCGCAGCTGGTGATGCTGCAGAAGACCCTGCTCAACGTGGAAGGCCTCGGCCGTCAGCTCGACCCGGACCTGGACCTGTGGACCACCGCCAAGCCCTTTCTCGAACGCTGGATGAGCGAGCAGATCGGCTGGCGCGGCATGTTGCGCACGCTGAAGGAAGAGGCGCCACACTGGGCGGTGACCCTGCCCACCCTGCCGCGCCTGCTGCACGCGGCGCTGACCCGCGACCCGCTGGAGAAGATCGAGCAGGGCTTCATCCTGCTGATGGCGGAGCAGCGCCGGCGCAACCGCTGGCTGATGGTGATCGCGGCGCTGCTGGCGGCCGTGGTGGCCACCCTCTGGCTCAGGCCCTGAGCCGTTCTCCGCTATAATCCGCGGATCCTTTCGCGCCCCGGCTCAGGGAGAAAAAACAACATGCTGCTCTGGTTCGTCATCGGCTACTGGGTGGTCTCGGTGGGCATCGGCCTGTGGGCCGCCACCCGCGTGCACAACACCAAGGACTTCGCCATCGCCGGCCGGCATCTGCCCTTCTACATGGTGACGGCCACGGTGTTCGCCACCTGGTTCGGCTCGGAGACGGTGCTGGGGATTCCCGCGACCTTCCTGCAGGAAGGCCTGAACGGTGTGGTGGCCGATCCCTTCGGCTCCAGCATGTGCCTGATCCTGGTCGGGCTGTTCTTCGCCGCGCCGCTGTACAAGATGAACCTGCTCACCATCGGCGACTTCTACAAGCGGCGCTACAGCCGCAGCGTGGAAGTGCTGACCACCATCGCCATCGTGATCTCCTACCTGGGTTGGGTGGGCGCGCAGATCACTGCCCTGGGGCTGGTGTTCAACGTGGTGTCCGGCGGCGAAATCAGCCGCCTCGCGGGCATGTGGATCGGCTCGGTCACCATCCTCGTCTACACCTTCTTTGGCGGCATGTGGGCGGTGGCGGTCACCGATTTCATCCAGATGATCATCATCGTGATCGGCATGCTGTGGATCGGCAACGAGGTGAGCGGCATGGTGGGCGGCGTCGGCGCAGTGGTGCAGCACGCCCAGGAGGCGGGCAAGCTCGCCTTCGGCCCGGGACCGGATTTGAAGGAGATCATCGCCTTCGCCGCGGCCTGGGTGACCATGATGTTCGGTTCCATCCCGCAGCAGGACGTGTTCCAGCGGGTGCAATCTTCCAAGACCATACGCATCGCGGTGTGGGCCTCGGTGCTGGGCGGCGTGCTCTACTTCCTGTTCGCCTTCGTGCCCATGTTCCTGGCCTATTCCGCCACGCTGATCGACCCGCAGATGGTGAATGAGCTGATGGAGAAGGACTCCCAGCTCATCCTGCCGACCCTGGTGCTGGAGAAGGCGCCGCTGTTCGCGCAGATCATGTTCTTCGGCGCGCTGCTGTCCGCCATCAAGAGCTGCGCCTCGGCGACGCTGCTCGCGCCCTCGGTCACCTTCACCGAGAACATCCTGCGCCCCATGGTGCCGCACATGACCGACAAGCTGCTGCTGAAATCCATGCGCACCGTCACCCTGGTGTTCACCCTGCTGGTCACGCTCTATGCCATGTACTCGAAGGCGAGCATCTTCAAGATGGTGGAGAATGCCTACCAGGTGACGCTGGTGATGGCCTTCGTGCCCCTGGCCTTCGGCGTGTACTGGAAACGCGCCACCAACCAGGGCGCGCTGCTGGCGATCTTCTTCGGTCTGGCCGTGTGGCTGTCGCTGCTGATCTTCGGGCCGGACGATCCCTTCATGCCGGCACAGTTCGCCGGCCTGCTCGCGAGCCTCGCCGGCATGATCCTCGGCTCGCTGATGCCGCAGTTCGTGCGCCATCCGCTGCCGGAACGGCCGGAGCACGAGTTCCTGCACGAGCATGCGGCGCACCCCCATGCCGGCGTGCAGCCGCCGCACCACCGCTGACCGGACCCGCGACCGAGCGGATCAAGGTACGGCTGCCGCCACACCATCGCCCTTGCGCGGGGACAGGCACAAACCGGATGGCCATGTCGGAGAATTTGACAGTCACCCGCCGAATAGGCCCAAGAACATTGGAATAACTCTTCCAATACATAACCATAGCCCGCATGGTCCGAATCTTGCTGCGCCCCTTACCGCGGACTCCAAACCAACCATAAGGGACGATAACCATGAAAAAACTCCACCATCCTGCACTTGGCGCAGCACTCGTAATCCTGGGCTTGTGGGCAAGCTCCAGCCAGGCTGCCGCAATTTATGAGCAACCCCTCCCTTCCTTCGCAGCCGGCTGGTGTTCCCCCTGCATAGCCAACCCGCCCAACTATCGTGTCTACGCGACTTTCAACCTCGCGGCGGCCGCGACCATTCAGGGCGGCACCTTCGATATTCACGATTTCGCCAACAACGTCGACGAACTCAATGTCTCCATCTGGGACAGCATCGGCGGCACGCAACTCTTCTCCACTACCGTGAACAGCGCGCAGTACACGCGTACGCCGCTGTCTTCGGACACCTTCGTCGCGGACATTGCCCTCTCGAACTGGAACCTGGGGCCGGGCAATTACCTGATCAGCTTGTTCGGGGTCAACGGCAGCGAGCTTGGCTGGGGATCCGATTTCCGCGAAGGCGACGACATCCAAGTGGACGTGCAGGCCGGCACAATCATCGGACGAGATCGATATGTGGGCTTCTCGCTGTACGGGAACAACACCGTCCCGGAGCCCGCCTCTCTCGCACTGATGGGCCTTGGCCTCGCCGGACTCGCTGCCGCGCGCCGCAAAACCACGTAATCAGCTCCGCCCAATCAAAGCCCGACGAGCATCCGTCGGGCTTTTTTTCATTTTGCGCCATCGCGGACACCCGCGTTGAACACCGGGGCCGGGTCCAGTAAGCTGGGACCATGCCCCTGCTGGAACTGCGCAAGCTCACCCGCCGCTTCGGCGACTTCGTCGCGGTGGACGGGGTCTCCCTCAGCATCGAGGCGGGCGAGTTCTTCACCCTGCTCGGCCCCTCGGGCTGCGGCAAGACCACCATCCTGCGCATGATCGCCGGCTTCGACCTGCCCGACGGCGGGCAGGTGCTGCTCGACGGCGTCGACCTCGCCGCCACCCCGCCGGAGCAGCGCCCGCTGCACACGGTGTTCCAGAGCTATGCGCTGTTCCCCCACCTGTCGGTGTTCGACAATGTGGATTTCCCGCTGAAGATGGCACGGGTGGAGCCCGGCGAGCGCAAGCGCCGGGTGAAGGAGATGCTCGACGTGGTGCATCTGGCCGACAAGGCCGACGCGCTGCCCCATGAACTCTCGGGCGGGCAGAAGCAGCGGGTGGCCCTGGCGCGGGGACTGGTGAACCGGCCGCGCCTGCTGCTGCTGGACGAGCCGCTGGGCGCGCTGGACCACAAGCTGCGCGAGGAGATGCAGGTGGAGCTGATCAATCTGCAGCGCAACGTGGGGGTGACCTTCGTGTTCGTCACCCATTCCCAGCCGGAGGCGCTCGCCCTGTCGCACCGCATCGCGGTGATGAACGGGGGCCGCATCGCCCAGCTCGGCACCCCCGCGCAAATCTACAGCCAGCCGCAGAACCGCTTCGTGGCCGACTTCATCGGCGACATCAACATGCTGCCGGCGGAAGTCATCGGCGCAGAGGCGGAGCGGCTGCGGCTGCGGGTGGCCGGCCTGGGCGAGATTCTCGTCGCCGGCGCCGGAAAACCCGGCGAGGCCGGGGTGTTCGCGATTCGGCCGGAGCAGGTGCGCGTGGGCGCGCCGACAGAAGCGGCGCCTGCGGAGAACCGCTTTGGCGGCACGGTGCGCGACTTCCTCTACGTCGGTGACGTGACCACCTACAAGGTGGAGCTGGCGAACGGCACCCTGGTGCAGGCCCTGCTGCCCAATTCCGCGCCGGGCCGGCCGCGGCTGTACGAGGTCGGCGATGCAGTGGCCGTGAGCTGGCAGGCCAGCGCGGGGATGTACCTGCATGAATAGGGCGCGGTTCGCACGCTGGCTGGTGTCCGGCCCGCCCTTCCTGTTCATGGTGGCCTTCTTCGTGCTGCCGTCGCTCATCATGGTCGTCGCCTCCTTCCGCTATCCGGGGGAGCACGGCGGCCTCGCGCCGGAGGGCTACACCCTCGAGACCTACCGCTTCTTCTTCAGCGACGTCATCTATCTGCAGATCTTCCTCAAGTCGCTGTGGGTGGCGGCGCTGACCACGGCAATCTGCATCCTGATGGCCTACCCGGTGGCGCTGCTCATCACGCGCGTGCCCAAGCGCTTCCGCGATGTGATGATCCTGCTGGTGGTGCTGCCCTTCGCCAGCAATTTTCTGATCCGGGTCTACGCCTGGATGATCATCCTCGGGCCGCAAAGCGCGTTCAGCCTGGCGGCGAATCACCTGCTGGGATTCTTCGGCCTTGGGCCGGTGCGGCTGCTGTTCTCGCCCTTTGCCGTCATCGTCGGCATGGTGTACGTCCACCTGCCGTTCATGGTGCTGCCGCTCTACACCAATCTGGAGAAGCACGACCCGGTGCTGCTGGACGCCGCCCAGGATCTGGGGGCGAACGGGTGGCAGCGGTTCTGGAAGGTGACCTGGCCACTGTCGCTGCCGGGTGTGTACGCGGGCTCGGCGCTGGTGTTCATTCCGGTGCTGGGCATGTTCGCCATTCCGGACATCCTCGGCGGCACCGGCGACATCCTCATCGGCAACCTGATCAAGGAGCAGTTCCTCGGCACCCGCGACTGGCCCTTCGGCTCCACCCTGTCGCTCATGCTCACGCTGATGGTGCTGGCCGTCGCCGCCATCGCCATGCGCCTGTCGCGCCGGAGCCTGCGCCATGCGTAGGACCGGCCCCTGGCTCTGGCTGTCCGCCGTCCTGGTGTATCTGTTCCTGTACGTGCCGCTGACGGTGGTGGTGGTGTATTCGTTCAACGACTCGCGCCTGAACGCCGAATGGGTCGGCTTCACCTGGCGCTGGTACGAAGTGCTGCTCCAGGACGAGGAGATGCTCCGCGCCGCGGCAAACTCGGTGCTGATCGCCATTTCCGCCAGCCTCGTCGCCACCGTGCTCGGCACCATGGCCGGCATCGCCATTCACCGCTACAAGCTGAGGCTGCTCCCGGTGCTGACCATCACGCCGGTGGCCATGCCGGAAATCCTGCTGGGCGTGTCGCTGCTGCTGTTCTTCATCCAGGTGCTGCACTTGACCCTCGGCCTGCTGTCGGTGCTGATCGCCCACATCACCTTCTGCATCGGCTTCGTCGCCATCGTGGTGCGGGCGCGGCTGGCGGGCATGGACGAGAACATCTTCGAGGCTGCACGCGACCTGGGCGCGACGCCGTGGCAGACCTTCCGCCTGGTGACGCTGCCGCTGATCATGCCGGCGGTGGTGGCGGGCGCGCTGATGTCGTTCACCCTGTCCATCGACGATTTCGTGATCACCTTCTTCACCGCCGGCGTGGGCGTGTCCACCCTGCCGCTGCAGATCTACTCCATGATCAAGATCGCCGTGACGCCGGAAGTGAACGCGGTGTCGACGCTGCTGATGCTGCTGACGCTGGCGATGATCCTGCTGGCGGCAAGGTTCGACAGGACGGTGCTGCGCGGGGAGAGCCGGTGAGAAAAGCGCGCAACGCAGAGGGCGTGGAGGACGCCGAGGGTTGCAGCGCGCGATTGTTCCGCCGTGCCCTCCGCACCCTCTGCGTTCCGTTGCTGTTGCTTGCAGCGGCGCCTAACCACGCCTTCGCCCGCGACGAACTCCACCTCTACAACTGGAACAACTACATCTCCGACGCCACCGTCGCGCGCTTCGAGCGGCAATGCAAATGCAAGGTGGTGCAGGACTATTACTCGGACAACGAGGAAATGCTGGCCAAGCTCGCCGCTGGCGCGACGGGCTACGACCTGATCGTGCCCGGCGGCGACGCGGTGGAGGCGTTGATCCGCTCCCGCCAGCTGCGGCCGCTGGACAAGAGCAGGCTGCCCAATCTCAGGAACATCAACCCGGCCTATCTCGACCAACCCTTCGATCCGGGCAACCGCTATTCCGTGCCCTACGCCTACACGGTCACGCTCATCGGCTACAACGTGGAGAAAATGCGGGCGCTGGGCCTGCCCACCGACACCTGGGCGGTGATCTTCGAGCCGAAATACCTGGCGCAACTGAAGGGCCGCGTCACCGTGCTCGATTCCCAACGGGAACTCATGGCGGCGGCGCTGAAATACCTGGGCTATTCCGCCAACGACACCAGCGAGGCCCACTGGCAGGAAGCGAAGCGTCTGATCCTGCGCGCCAAGCCCTACTGGGCGGCGTTCAACGCTTCGAGCTACATCAAGGAGCTGACCATCGGCAACATCTGGCTCGCCCACGGCTACTCCAACGACATGTTCCAGGCGGCGCAGGACGCGCAACGCGCCGGCCGGCCGTTCACCATCGGCTACGCGACGCCGAAGGAGGGGGCGGTGCTGGCGCTGGACAGCATGGTGCTGCACAAATCCGGGCCGCGGCCGGATCTCGCGCTGGCGTTCATCGATTTCATGCTGGAAGGGAAGAACTCGGCCGAACTCACCAATCTGATCGGCTCCGGCAATCCGAACCGCGCCGCCCTGCCCTTCATCAATCCGCGGATCGCGGCGAACAAGGCCGTATTCCCCGATGCGGACGGCCTCAAGCGACTGGAAATGTTCCGGGCACTGGACCGGCACCAGCGGCGCCTGTTGTCGCGCATCTGGACGGAAATCAAGGTCAGATAAGCCCGGCATGGCGCTGGGCAGGCAACGATGTCACGCGCCACACAAACCAAGGACCAATCGGGCGCCAGCCCCGCTCTTGCCCACCCCAGCGCTGGCCTGGGGGTGTCGCCATTTTTTACACGTTGATGTCCCAGCCAAACAGCCAAAAGCGACAACACGCTGATAAATAAACGTTTGTTTACCTTGGCACAGCGCTTGCTATTTCGGTTAACAAAACGTGAAAACAACGCGTTTGCAGGTGCCCAGCAGGAACCGGCACCTTCCCGGAGCTCAATTATGAGGAGTAAGGCACCATGAAAAAATCAGTCTTGTCCGTGGCAATCTCGATGGCCTTGGCGGGATCCGCCTACGCGAATACCTTCGTCAATGGCGGTTTCGAAAGCGGCGATCTCAGCGGCTGGTCCCAGGGTGGCGGTTGCTGGAACGCGGGAACTTTCGGCACCCCGCCTTCCTGGGGTTGCGTACAGGCGCCGCCCAACGTTCCCTATACCGGCGCAGCCCTACCGCTGAACCCGGCTCTGTTCACTGGCACTCCGAACAACACCATCATGACAGTGGGCCTCGACCCCATTACCGGCGCACAGCGGGTGTTCAGCGGCAGCTATTCCGTGCGCGTGAACGACTCCATCAACAACTATGGCGTGTCGGTGCTGAGACAGAGCGTGACCAACTATACCGACAACTTTCTCTACTTCGCATGGAATGCCGTTCTGGAGTCGTCCCATGGCCTGACCGACTCCGATTATTTCGCACTCACCCTGCATGACAACACGACGGGCACCGACATCGTAACCCGCGCTTACAGCTCGGCGGGATCCATCGGGTCCGGCACGTCCGGCGTGACGTGGACCGCCTTCGGCAGCTGGTTCAGCAGCGGCTGGGTGACGGAAACCATAGACCTCGCGAGCCTGGAGGCTGTCGGCCACGATCTGACGCTGGAACTGATGGCGTCTGACTGTCCCTATGGCGGTCACGCGGGTTACGTGTATCTGGACGGCTTCGGAGGCACGCCGCCCCGCCCGACGCCGGAGCCCGCATCCATGGCGCTCATGGGCCTCGGGCTGGCTGGACTGGCGGCGGCGCGGCGGCGCAAGACCGCTTGACGATTCAGTCGTCTGCGAAGCAAAACGGCGGCCGGACGGCCGCCGTTTTGCTTTGGGCGTTACAATCCAACATCCACTCCCACACAAGCCACCACGGTGAAGAAGAACCCCCTGACCCAAGGCAAGAAGCGCAAGGCCGACCAGTTCGTGCTCGGCAATCGGCTCGAAGAAGCGCGCGCCCTTTATGCAAGCGTATGCAAGACCGACCCCGTGGACGTGGAAGCCTGGATCAAGCTCAGCGTCACCCAGCGCCGGCTGGGCAGCTACGGCGACGCCGAAGCTTCTGCCCGTCGCGCCTTGGAACTCCAGCCCGGCCAGGCTTTGGCGCAACATGCGCTGGGTTCTGCACTTCAATGCCAGGGCAAGCTGGAGCAAGCCCTGACGGCCTATCGGCGCGCGATTGAGCTGATGCCGGCGTTTCCCGATGCCCACTACCTGCTTGGCAACGCTTTGATGCAGAAGGGCCGGTGGCAGGATGCGGAAAAGAGTCTGCGCCGCGCGCTCGAATTGCGTCCACCGTTCTTCGAGGCCTTGAGCGATCTCGGCGCGGTGCTCGTGATGACGGGCCAGGTCGCCGCCGCCGCACCGCTGCTCGAGCGCGCCCTTGCCCTGCGTCCCGACTCGCCCGAAGTCCTCGCCAACCTGGCCAACCTGCTCGAAATGGACGAGCGCGTCGACGAGGCGCTGGCGCTGTACCGGCGCGCACTGCAGGCACAGCCGGACGCCCCGGACGTGCTCGGCAAGTGCGCCGAACTGCTCGAAAAGGCAGGGCGCATCGAGGAGGCGCACGAGACGCTGGCCCGCGGCCTGGCTCGCGATCCAAGCCACCCGCTGCTCAATCTGGTTGCGGCGCGGCTCGAACGGCGGGAAGAACGCCATGCCGACGCGGTCAAACGGCTGGAACGCATCCTCGCCGGCCCGATGGCCGAGAGCACCCGGGGCGAGGCCCAGCTGCTCCTCGGCCAGCTCTATGACCGCCTCGGCCAGACCGAAAAGGTGCTCGCGAATCTGGTGGAGGGCAAGCGCCGCACGGCTGCCGCCGCCGACCCCGAAGGCTCGGGTCGGCGCCGCTTTCTTGCCAAGATCGAGCATTACCGCACGCTCGCGCGCAGCTTTGGCCAGCGCAGCCTGCCGGCTCCGGGAGTCTCGGGCTCCTCACCCATCTTCCTCATCGGCTTTCCGCGCTCCGGGACCACGCTGCTGGAACAGATCCTGGACAGCCATCCCGCGCTGCGCACCATGGAGGAGAAGCCCACGGCCGCGGCGCTGGAGCAGGAATTCGTCCGCCTCGCCGGCGAAGGCGCCGATGCGCTCGACCGCCTCGACGAGACGCAGCTCGCCCAGCTGCGTGAAGCCTATTGGCGCGAGGCCGCGCGACACGTCGCCCTGCCTGCGGGCACGCAGGTAGTGGACAAGCTGCCCCTGAACACCGTGCGCGTGCCCCTGCTGTGGCGCGTGTTCCCCGACGCCCGCTTCATCCTGGCCATTCGCCACCCGTGCGACGTGACGCTGAGCTGCCTGATGCAGAACTTCGGTGCCAATGACGCCATGGCCGGCTTCACCAGCCTGCAGAGCGTGGCCGAAATCTACGCGCAGGTCATGGACGCCTGGCTGGAATTCGCCGAGCGGCTGCCGCTGCGATGGCACCTAATCCGGTATGAGGACCTGACCGCCAGTTTCGAACCGGAGGCGCGCCGCTTGCTCGAGTTTCTGGGCGTTGGCTGGGATGAGGCGGTGCTCGACCATACCCGCCGCGCGCAGGAGCGAAGCATCATCAACACGCCTAGTTATCACCAAGTCACTCAACCGATCTACCAGCACGCGCGCTACCGCTGGAAGCGCTACGAACAGGACTTCGCCGCCGTGATGCCGATCCTGCAACCCTACATCGATCATTTCGGCTACGCGGAGTGATGGCGCGGTCTCCAGGCATTCCTGAACGCGCACCCCCAGCTCCATGTTCCGGCGCCGCTAGCTGCCCGCCACGCCGGCGGAAGCCGCCACCAGGCCGGTGCGTACCCTAGCTCCCTCGCGCATGGCCCTGCGGTGGCGCTGGGGAAAGCGATGGAGCGCAAATGGCGATGCCGCGATGTCGGGAAATCTTACATTTGCGCAACATGGCAGGCCACATCTTCCGCGTAACCTGTTGTAACACCATATAAATTAACTCATGGCACGAAGTATGCTTTGCCACACTCAAGGCACTGGAAGCGCCCCGCTCCAAGCCGTCAACAATGAATTTAAGGAGAAACATAATGTCCACCAAACGTGCGTTAAGCACCCTCCTGGCTACCGCCGCCTTGGCGCTGAGCATCCCGGCATCCCATGCGGCGGCCATTCACGACGCAAGCCAATTCACCACCGTCCTGCCGGCCAACGACGATCTCTACACGGGCTTGGTCAACATCGGCTTCAACCTCAATTTCTTCGGCGTGAATTACAGCCAGCTGTATGTGAACAACAACGGCAATGTAACCTTCAACGCCCCGCTGGGGACCTATACACCTTTCCCCATCATTTCCACCGGCATACCGATGCTTGCCCCGTTCTTCGCCGACGTGGACACGCGCGCAGGCAACGTGGTGACCTACGGCCAAGGCAGCATCGGCGGCCACAACGTGTTCGGCGTGAACTGGATCAATGTCGGCTACTTCTCCATGCATACCGACAAGCTGAACAGCTTTCAGCTGATCGTGACCGACCGCTCCGACACCGGCGCCGGCAACTTCGACTTCGAGTTCAACTACGACCAGATCCAGTGGGAAACCGGTGACGCGAGCGGCGGCTCCGGCGGCTTGGGCGGGAATTGCGCACGTGCCGGTTGGTCCAACGGCGTGTCTGCTTCCCAGGAGCTCTCCGGCTCTGCCACCTGCGGCGCCTTCCTCGACCTGCTGGCCACTGGCGCGCCGAACCCGACGGGCCTGATCTACAACTCTCTCAATTCCAACGTCCCGGGCCAATACGTCTTCCAGGTCCGCAACGGCCAGGTGGTCAACCCCACCCCCGAGCCGGCCTCGCTCGCGCTGATGGGCCTGGGCTTCGCCGGTCTGGCTGCCATCCGCCGCCGCAAGCAAGCCTGATCCCGGGCGGCGCGAGGCAGAAAAACCCGACAGTCGCCTGTCGGGTTTTTTTGCGTCCGGCGATCCGGCAAATTTCAGCGCCAATTCCGCTCCCGCTTGAACGGGATAGGCTGCACCGCCTCGTCCAAACCGATGCTGGAAATATCGATGGCGACTTCGGGGCGCTCCGGCGCCTCGCAGGGATCGGGCGCACCGCTGAATTCCTTCAACGGAGCCGGTGCGGCTGGGCAAGACGCGCGGTCGGCGTAAGGCATCCACGGCATGCGTTCTGTCGGAAGTCCTTACACTTCCATCCAAGCAAAGCTACAACTGACCCGGGGTGTGTTAACAAATCAATCACATGGAGATGGGTGGCACGCAGCGTGCTTGAAAACGCTCCAGTTACCTGAAGGAGATCAGCCATGCCTCAATTCCGCCCCCTCGTCACCCTTCCCCTGCTCGCGGCATCCGCGCTGCTGCCCATGACAACCGCCCACGCGACGGTGGTCATTTCCTCGTCCGTATCGATGGAGGCCAACGCGAAAGCAGGCACCGGCCTCCCTCTCGCCACCGTCAGCAACAGCGCCAGCCAGGGGGCGACCCTCAATCCCCTCAGCACCTCGGCCAGCGCCACTTCCGCAGTGCCCGGTACCAACGTCAGCGTGACGACGCAAGGCTCGGTGGCGGCCACTTGGGCCAGCGCCGACCAGGGGCAGGTGGTGTTCAGCAACCTGGGCTGGATTAGCCAAGGCGTGGGCGCCGGCGGCGAGGCCTACCTGAATACCGGCGCTCCGGACTGGAGCTACTCGTTCACTGCGGAGTCGAACGGCGTCTTCACGCTGGCGTACAGCATCAGTGCCGACGCTGCCACGACCGACGAATTCGGCCTGAACGGCTTCACCTTTCTGGATGTCGCCGGCGTGACCCATTATTTGACCGACTTTTTCCTCGGGCCCTTTCCCGTTGCCGGATCCCTGAGCGCCACTGTGCTGGCCGGCAACAGCTATACGGTCAGCCTCGACAACACCGCCAACATCTTTGGACCACTCGGGACCCGAACCAGCCTGATGGACGCCACCTTCAATTGGAGCATCACCAGCGTGCCGGAGCCGGGCACGCTCGCCCTGTTCGGTTTGGGCGCCCTGGGACTGGCCGCGCGCCGCCGGAAAGCCGCGTAAGACACCCTCGGCTTGGCAAGACCGAAGCCCGACGGCCATGGCCGTCGGGCTTTTTCATTCTTCCCAGAAAACGCTCAGCGCAAGTACCCCTCCCGCTCCAGCTTGAGCAGGATGCGCTGCACTGCCTCGTCCACGCCGATGTTGGAGGTATCGATGGCGACTTCGGGGTGCTCCGGCACCTCGTAGGGATCGGACACGCCGGTGAATTCCTTCACCAGTCCCGCCCGCGCCTTGGCGTAGAGGCCCTTGCGGTCGCGCGCCTCGCAGGTCTCGATGGGGGTGGAGACGTGGATCTCGAAGAAGCCGCCGTACTGCTCGATCATCTTCCGCACGTCGCGCCGGGTGGCGGCATAGGGAGCGATCGGGGCGCAGATGGCGATGCCGCGGTGCTTGACGATCTCGCTCGCGACGTAGCCGATGCGGCGGATATTGAGGTCGCGGTGCTCGCGCGAGAAGCCGAGCTCGCTCGACAGGTGCTTGCGCACCACGTCGCCGTCGAGCAGCGTCACCTGGCGCCCACCCATCTCCAGCAGCTTGATCTGCAGGGCCTTGGCGATGGTGGACTTGCCCGCGCCCGACAGCCCGGTGCAGAACACGCAGAAGCCCTGGCGATGGCGCGGCGGCTGGGCACGGCGGATCTCGGCGATGACGTCCGGCCAGGCGAACCAGCTGGGGATCTGCAAATCGTGGTCCAGCCGCCGCTTCATCTCCGCCGCCGGGAACGGCACCGCCCGCGCGCCGGCGGGTACTGCATCCTCCGGCAGGAACTGGGCGCGGTCCTCCACATACACCATGCGCTCGAACGGAACCAGGGCCACCCCCACTTCCTCCATCGCGGCGCCCGACTCGGCCAGCACGTCGCCGACGATGTCCACGCCGCGGCGATGCTCGCCGCCGTCGTGCGCATCGCCGCCGACGATCAGATGGGTGCAGCCGTAGTTGCGGGCGACGATCGCGCGCAGCGCCACTTCCCGCGGCGACAGCCCGGCATCCGCCAGCGGCAGCAGCGCCAGCAGGGTCGAAGCCGGGGGGAAGTGGGTGAGCGCGGCCTGGTAGGCGCGCACGCGGCTGAAATAGATCGCCTCGTTGCTGGGCAGCACGCCGGCCACGCCGTGCAGCAGCAGGTTCGCTTCACGGCCGAGGGAGGCCTGCACCGCGAAATCCTGGTGCATGCGGTGGATGGCCTGCGCCGTCTGATAGGCGATCACCCGCTTCCAGCCGCGCTTGCGGAACTGCTCGCGCAGTTCGCCCGGCGTCAGGCGCAGGTCGGTGAAGTCATGGCGCGGCGGCAGGGCCACCCCCTCCACCGCGCCGCCCACGCACACGCCGCCAGGCAGCGCCAGGCCGAGGGCGGCGGCTTCGCCCTGGGCGTCGGCCGGCCAGACGTCCGACACGGTGAGCACCGCCGGCATGAAGCCCTCCGGATCGCGCAGGGCGTAGCGCCGCCCGGGCTCGACCGCCTGCGCCTGTTTTTCCGTGAGGCGCAGCGTCAGCGGCCACGGCCAGAACCGTCCGTCCACCAGCCGCTGCTCGGCCAACACCCGGGCGTAATCGGCGCGCCCGAGGTAGCCGGTGAGCGGCGAGTAGCCGCCGTTGAGCAGCAGCTCCAGGTCACACAGCTGCTCGCGGCTGAGATCGATGGACGGCAGATCGCGGGCTTCGTCCTTGATGGCCGCGGCACGCTCCGGTTCGACCAGCAGGTTGACGAGCTCGCCGCCGTAGGGGGAAATGAGTTGGTTCATGTGGGATGGGTCCGTTTTCGTTCCTGGTCTATGGCTCGCTCGGGCGCCGCGCCCCCACACCCCGCAATCTAGACGCGGGGTGCGAACACCTTATCGAAGGCCGCGACGAAACGCTGCAGTTCCGCCTCCGGCAAGTGGTTGATGCCGGCCGCGCCCTTGCGTCCGCCCCCGGTCTCGAACTGGCTGCACAGCACATCCGCCCCGGCTTTCACCGCCAGTGGCGCACGCACGCTGACCAGATAACCGCCATCGCCCTTCTGCGTCAACACCGCATGGGCCCGCTGCGGCGCGGCGCTGGCCAGGGCATTGCCGAACACGCCCGACACCCGCCGGCTCCAGGCCGCATCCGGCAACAGATAGATCGCACCGGCCGCGCTCTCGTGCATCGGGCGGCAAGCCCGCGCCTGGGCCATGTCCTGCTCGTAGCCGGACTGCAGGACGTGGAAGGCGGGGTCCTCATGGATGAAGCTGAGCGGATCCACGTGCGCATGGATCTGGCGATACAGCTCGGCGGGATCGAAATACAGGTCTTCCACCGTCTCGCCGTAGGCGTTGTAGTTGATGCACTCGCCAAGGGTCTGCAGTTCGGCCAGGGCCGCGGGCGACAGCCCCAGCGGCGCAGCCGCGGCGCGCGCCGAGTCGGCGAGATTGTCGCCGAAGGCCGCCACCACCGCCCATGGCAGATGCCTGCCGCCGAGATGACGGTTCACCAGGAGGCTGGTGCACCATTCGGCGCCGGTGTCGATGTGGGCATGGAGATTCGGATGGGCGGGGATGTCGTCGGCCTGATGGTGGTCGAAGTACTCCACCATGGCGCCCGCCTGCAGCAGCCGCAACAGGGGCTCGCGGTTCTTGTTGAGGGAGATGTCGAGGGCGGTGACGCGGTCCCCGCTGCCGGCATCGACGCGCTTGAGCAGGGCGATGTCGCGCTTGACGCCGGTGACGAGCACGGCCTGGCGCGGCTCGGCGAGCCGCAGTTGGTGCAGCGCGCAGATGCCGTCGGCGTCGCCGTTGAATGCGTCAAAATCGGACAAGCCCTCTCCCCCTGCGTATTTGCGATGTCTTGAAGCTATAGAAGGATACCGGAACTTCCTCTATGCTATCCAGAAAATGGCCACGTCTCGCGGCCATTCATCACTGGCCCGCCATGCACGTCGACCAAACCCGCAGCCGCCCCCTCCTGATCGCGGTGTTCATCGGGTATCTGTTCCTGATCTGCTACGGCAGTCTGTATCCGTTCCGCGGCTGGCGTGCCCCGGAGTCCGGATGGTGGACCTTCATGCTGGCGGCGCCGCCGCGCTTCGTCACGCGCACCGACCTCACCACCAATGTGCTCGTCTATGTGCCGCTGGGGCTGCTGGTCTCGGCCCTCCTCGCACAGCGGATGCGGGTGCGCCGGGCGCTGTTGTGGTCGCTGCTCGCAGGGGCATTGGTCAGCTTCGCGATGGAAAGCCTGCAACAGATGATCCCGACGCGCGTGGCATCCAACCTGGACATCCTCACCAATGCCATCGGCGCCGTGCTCGGCGGCCTGCTTTTCCGGGCCGCGCAGAGTCATCGGTGGCCGGGCCACGCCCTGTTCCATTGGCGCGAGCGCTGGTTCATGCCGGGCAGGCTCGCGGACCTGGGCCTGGGTCTGCTGGCTTTATGGATCGTGTCGCAGCTGAGTCTGGAGCTCCCGTCGCTGCTCGCGGGCAGCTTGCACACGGGATTCACCCCCTACTGGGAAGCGCTGACCGATTTGTCACGGGTACACCCGGAGCGCGCGGTCATCTATGCGATCGAGATCGTCAGCCTGGGACTCTTCGCGCGCATCCTCATCAAGCCGGGACATCGCATGCTCGCGGTGACGGTTGGCGTATTGGCGGGCGCGGTCGTCAGCAAATTCCTGGCGGCGGCGGCGCTGGTCAAATTCTCCGTCCTCGCTCGCCTGGTCTCGCTCGAAGTGCTGGCCGGCCTCGCCGCCGGTCTGGTCACCCTGCTCGTCTTATCGCGGCGCCATGCGGAGCGGCGACCCTACGCCCTTGCGATCACTTGCCTGCTCGGCTTGGCCGCAGCCAAGGCGTGGTGGGTCCCCGGCGGCATGGCCGCGACCTCCGCCCCGGCTGACGCCGCCGAACGGCTGCTGAACATCACCGGCCTTGCCGCCCTGACATCAACCCTGTGGCCCTACCTGGCGGCGGCTTTTCTGACGGTGCACTGGCTGGTCAGCCGGGCGCGCGTGCGCTGAGGCGAGACGCCCGAGAAACGGGATGGCGCTCGCGGCAGCCAGCCCGAGCAGCCCGAGGTAGGCCACCGCATAGCGCACCAAGAGCTCCGTTGGATGCGCGTAATGTTCACGATCGCTGCTCAGCAGGAACTGCAGCGCCGAGAAGACCTTGCCGTATTTCATGATGAAGGGCTCGAAGGCGGCGCCCAGGGCCAGGTAGACCAGGAACGGCGACGACAAGACCAGCGCCGGCGCCCATTTCCCACCGTGCCGGAAGCCCGAGCCGAGCATCACGGCCACTGCGGCCGCCGCCAGCGCGGCGATCATGATCCCGCCCCAAAGCCACAGGTAGGCGCCGAGGGAGGCCTGATGGGCCAGCAGCTCCGTCAGGTTGTCGGTGTCCGCCTGGAGGATTACGAAATAGTAGGAGATGCCGAGCAGCAGAGGCAGCGCGGCCGCCCAGACCAGCAGCGCCGCGCGCAGCC
>CAYUJV010000041.1:0-24222 GCA_964445085.1 uncultured Burkholderiales bacterium | reverse complement strand
CAAGGTCGGCGCCGCGACCGAAGTCGAGATGAAGGAGAAGAAGGCGCGCGTGGAAGACGCGCTGCACGCGACCCGCGCGGCGGTGGAAGAAGGCATCGTCGCCGGCGGCGGCGTGGCCCTGCTGCGCTGCTGCGCCGCGGTGGAAAAGATCAAGGGCGACAACCATGACCAGGACGCCGGCATCAAGATCGTGCTGCGCGCCATGCAGGAGCCCCTGCGCCAGATCGTGGCCAACCGCGGCGACGAGCCGTCGGTGGTCGTGAACAAGGTGGTGGAAGGCAAGGGCAACTTCGGCTACAACGCCGCCACCAGCGAGTACGGCGACATGGTCGAAATGGGCGTGCTGGACCCGACCAAGGTCACCCGCACCGCGCTGCAGAACGCGGCCTCCGTGGCCGGCCTGATGCTCACCACCGATGCCATGGTGGCCGAGCTGCCGGAAGACAAGCCGGCCCCGGCCGGCGGCGGCATGGGCGACATGGGCGGCATGGGCATGATGTAAGCCCGGCTCGTTCGCGGCCGTACCCGGAACCCCGCTTCGGCGGGGTTCTTTTTTTGTGCCGCGGGATTCAGATTGTCCGCTGCCGGCCGCTAATGTCGGATGGCCCGAAACCGGGCGAAGCCCAGTAGAATGGTGTTTCGGCTACGAACAGAGTGCTCCCAGGGATGGCGTTGACCCGGCTTTTTTCCCAATCGAACTCGCGACGCGTGCTCATCCTCGGGTTCGGCGTGGTCTGCCTGCTGCTCGCGGCGCTGGGTGCAACGGCGCTGGTGCAGATGCGCGCCGACAACCAGCGCCTGGATCGGATCGTCAGTGAATACAACGTCAAGACGGCGCATGTGAATGCGCTGCTGGCCACGTCCCGGGAGCGGGCGCTGCTGGTGCAGACCATGCTGCTGGTGAGCGACCCCTTCGAGCGTGACGAGCTCATGCTCCGATTCCGCGCGCTCGCCGCGGAATACATCGTGCACCGGGACGCCCTGGTTGCCATGCACCTGTCGGCCGAGGAGGCAAGGGCGATGGACGCCGCGCGGATCAAGGTGGCGGAAGCGGCCGCCCTGATGGAGCGGGTGGTGGACATGGTGTTGAGCGGCCGGGAGTTCGAGGCGGACCGGCTGCTGATCGAACGCGCGATCCCGGCGCAGACCGAGGTGCACGCTCAGTTCAAGCGACTGGTGGCGCTGCAGAACCGCGCCAGCGAGGCGGCGGTTGCCACCGCGCGCGCCGCCTATCGCCGCGCCTACTGGCTCGTCGCCCTGCTCGGCCTCACCGCCCTTGGCCTGGCGCTGGGCGTCTCGGCCGCGGTCATCCGGCGCACTTCGGCGGCCGAGCGGGCGCTGGCGCGGGAACGGGACCGCGCCGAGGTCACCCTGCATTCCATCGGCGACGCGGTGATCACCACCGACGCCCAAGGGCGCATTGCACACCTGAACACGACCGCGGAGCGCCTCACCGGCTGGTCCCTGGCCGAGGCGCGCGGGCGCATCGTGGGCGATGTCTACCGCGTGGTGGAGGAATCCAACCGCCTCAAGGCATTCGACCCGATTGCGCATTGCCTGTCCGCCGCCGAGCCGGCGGGGAACCCGACGGCGCCGATCCTCATCGCGCGCGACGGCGGGGAGTACGCGATCGAACAGTCGGTATCGCGGATCCAGGAACACGGTGGCGACATGATCGGCGCGGTGTTGGTGTTCCGCGACGTGACCACCGAGCGCAGCCTGGCGCAGGAGCTGGCCTGGCAGGCCAGCCATGACCCCCTCACCGGACTGGTCAACCGCCACGAGTTCGAGCGGCGCCTGGCGACGCTGGCCGACAGCGCGCGCCTGGGCCGCGAGCCGCACATCCTGCTGTATGTCGATCTCGACCAGTTCAAGCTGGTGAATGACACCTGCGGCCATATCGCGGGCGACGAGCTGCTGCGCCAGCTGGCCACGGTGCTGTCGGGCAAGATCCGCACCGACGACACCCTGGCGCGGCTGGGGGGCGACGAGTTCGGCGTCCTGCTGCCGCGCTGCACTGCGGCGCAGGGCGAGGGCATGGCGGAAAAGCTGCGCCAGGAGATCAGCGAGTTTCGCTTCATCTGGGCGGACAAGACCTTCTCCGTCGGGGCCTCCATCGGTCTGGTCGAGATCACCGCCGAATCGGGCGATCTCGCCGCGCTCCTGTCCGCCGCCGACACCGCCTGCTACATGGCCAAGGAGCGCGGACGCAATCGCATCTGCGTGCACCAGCCCTACGACGCCGAGGTGCGCCGCCGCCATGGCGAGATCGAGTGGGTGAACAAGATGACGCGGGCGTTCGAGGAGAATCGCTTCCACCTCTACTACCAGGAGATCCAGCCGCTGCCGCTGGACGGCAGCTGCACGCACCGCGAGATCCTCCTGCGCCTCCTCGACGAAAAGGGTCAGATCGTTCCGCCGATGGCCTTCATCCCCGCGGCGGAGCGCTACAGCCTCATGCCGACCATCGACCGCTGGGTGGTGCGCAGCGTGTTCGCATGGATGAAGGAAAACCGGGAAAGCCTGTGCCCGCAGGCCCTGTTCAGCATCAATCTGTCCGGCCAGTCGCTGGGCGACGACTCCTTCGCCGATTTCGTGCTCGACCAGCTCGGGCTGCACGCGGTCGATCCGCGGCACATCTGCTTCGAGGTCACCGAAACCGCGGCCATCGCCAATCTCAGCCGCGCCCTGCGCCTGATGACGGCGTTGCGCGACGTCGGCTGCCGTTTCTCCCTGGACGACTTCGGCAGCGGCATGTCGTCCTTCGCCTACCTCAAGAACCTGCCGGTGGACAGCATCAAGATCGACGGCGCCTTCGTGCGCGACATGCTGAGCGACCCGATGGATTTCGTGATGGTGGAGGCCATCGCCCGCATCGGACGGGTGATGGGGCTCACCACGATTGCCGAGTACGTGGAAAACGACGAGATCGTGCGGCGCCTGACCGAGCTCGGCGTGGACTATGCCCAGGGTTTCGGCGTGCATCGGCCCGAGCCGCTGTCGCTGGAACTGCCGGTTGCGGTAGCCGCGCAAAAATCTTAATTTAGGCGGCATGTCCGCCGCCGCCATCCCGTCCAGTCTCCTCAACGCCACCATCGACCATCTGGGGCGCTTCGCGCCGTTCTCGGAGATGCGTCGCGCCGACCTGGAGTGGATGGCGGCGCGGCTGACGCTTTCCTACCATGAGCGCGACAGCGTGCTCATCGATCCGAGCCAAGGCCCGGTCCAGGCGTTCTATGTCATCAAGCAGGGCCGCGTGGTCGGCGAGCGCACCGAGCCCGGCGCCGATCCGGCCGACGCGCGCCTGCAGCTGGTGGAGGGCGAATGCTTTCCGCTGGGCGCGCTGCTCGCCAACCGGCCGGTGGCGAACGTCTACCGCGCGGCGGCGGATACCTTCTGCTACCAGCTGGCCAAGGCCGATTTCTCCGAGCTGCTCCGGCGCTCGCAGCCGTTCCAGGACTTCTGCACGCGCCGCATCGCGCACCTGCTGGAGCGCTCGCAGCAGCTGATCCAGGCCCAGTACACCCAGGCGGCGTCCGCCCAGCAGCCCCTGTCCAGCCCCTTGCGCGAACTGGTGCGGCGCGCCCCGGTGACCTGCGCGCCGGCAACAGCCATTCGCGACGTGCTGGCGCGCATGCATGCCGAGAACATCGGTTCCATGGTGATCACGGAGGGCGATGCGCCGGCCGGCATTTTCACCCTGCACGATCTGCTGTCGCGCGTGGCGCTCGACGGCCGCGACCTGCAACAGCCGATCGCGATCGTGATGACGCCGGATCCCGTGCGCCTGCCGGCCCATGCCTCCGCCTACGAGGCGGCGCTGGCCATGGCGCGCCACGGCATCCGGCACGTGCTGGTGATGGAGGACGGGCGCTGCGTGGGCGTGGTGTCGGAGCGCGATCTGTTTTCGGTGCAGCGCGTCGGCCTCACCCAGATCAGCACCAATGTGCGCAACGCGAAGGAAATCGCGGAGCTGGCGACGATTGCCGCGGACATCCGCGCGCTGGCGCACTCGATGCTGGCCCAGGGCGTGGGCGCGGAGCAGCTCACGCAGCTGATATCCACCCTCAACGACCTGCTCACCGTGCGCGTGATCGAGCTGGTTGCGGCGCGGTTCGATCTTTCGGGCATCCGCTATTGCTGGCTGGCCCTCGGCTCCGAGGGCCGCATGGAGCAGACGCTGGCGACCGACCAGGATAACGGCATCGTGTTTGCGGCCGACGGGGCGGTGGCGGATGCGCGCAGCCGCCTGCTGCCGTTCGCGCGGGCGGTGAACGAGGCCCTCGACGCCTGCGGCTTTCCCCTGTGCCGCGGCGAGATCATGGCCAGCAATCCCAAGTGGTGCCTCACCCTGGAAGAGTGGCAGGGCGTGTTCGCGGCCTGGATCGATCAGGGCGACCCGGAGGCCTTGCTGAATGCTTCCATCTTCTTCGATTTCCGGCCGATCGCCGGCGATGCGGCGCTGGCCGAGCAACTGCGCGCATGGCTGGCGGCAAAGGTGCCGAAGAACCCGCGCTTCCTGCACCAGATGGCCGCCAACGCGCTGCGCAACCGGCCGCCGCTGGGCGTGGTGCGGGATTTCGTGCTCCAATCCGAGGGCGAGTACGAACACACCATCGATCTCAAGCTGAACGGGACCACGCCCTTCGTGGATGCCGCGCGCATCTTCGGCCTCGCCTCCGGCCATCCGTACACGAACACCGTGCAGCGCCTGCGGGCCGCAGCCGCCGCCATGAAGACGCCGCCGGCGGAAGTGGATGCCTGGGCGGAGGCCTTCCTGTTCCTGCAACTGCTCAAGCTGCGCCACCAGCATTGGCGCCAGGCCGAAGGCAAGCCGATGCACAACCACATCAACCCGGACGAGCTCAACGAGCTCGAGCGCCGCATCCTGAAGGAAGCCTTCCGCCAGGCGCGCAAGCTGCAGACCCGGCTGGCCTTGGACTATCAGCTGTGAGCCTGTGGCGGCGGCTCAGCTCGCGCTTCGTCTCCCCTGCGCTCGCGCCGGACGCCGCAGCGGCGCTGGCTGCCTGGCGCCAGCTGCCGGAGCCGGACAGCGTGACGCCGCTCGCGGTCGCGCGCTGGGTCGTGGTCGACGTGGAATCGAGCGGGCTGGACGCGCGGCGCGACCGGCTGATATCGATCGGTGCCGTCGCGGTCCGCGGCGGACGACTCACGCTGGCCGACAGCCTGGAAGTGGTGCTGCGCCAGGAGCAGGTGAGCGACACGCGCAATATCCTGGTGCACGGCATCGGCGGCACCGCCCAGCGCGAGGGCCTGCCGCCGCAGGAGGCGCTGCTGCGTTTTCTCGCCTATGCCGGCAAGTCCTGGATCGTTGCCTACCACGCGGCTTTCGACGAGCTGATGATCGGGCGCGCCCTGCGCGAGCAGCTGGGCTGCGTCTGGAAGCCGCCGGTGCTCGACCTCGCCTACGTGATGCCGGCGCTGTTTCCGGCCCTGGCGCAGACCTGTCGCACGCTGGATGGCTGGCTGGAACGGTTCGGGATTGCGGTCTACGCACGCCACCAGGCGCTGGCCGACGCCTACGCCACCGCCCAGTTGCTGCAGGTGGCGTTGCAGGCGGCGCATGACCGGGGGATCGCCGGCTGCGACGGGCTGTTCCGGCTGCAGGCGGCCCAGCGCGGGCTGGAGCGCATGCAGTCCGGGCGCTAGGTCGGCTCTTTTTTCCCGCATCGTGAAATCCTGTTGCACGGTTCTTTACAAGGTTTTTTGACCGGGCCTATACTCGCGCTGCTGGCGCCATAAGAAGAGTTTATGCACTCGGCATTCCGGGGCGGCGCCGGTTCCCACCGACCACATCCATAACAACGGAGGCAGCATGGAAATCACGGAAAGACAAAGGCAGTACTGGGCCAAGAACCTCGGGCTGACCGGGATATTGCTGGCCATCTGGTTCGTCGCGACTTTCGGGGTGATTTTCTTCGCGCGCGACCTGAACGCCATCAATTTCTTCGGCTTCCCCTTCGGCTTCTACATGGCCGCCCAGGGCTCCCTGATCATCTACGTCCTCATCATCGCCTACTATGCGCGGCGCATGAACCGGATGGACGATGAATACGGCGTGGCGGAGGACAAATAAATGAGCGACTTTTCCCAAAGCCTCAAGAAATACTACAGCTTCTACACGCTGGGCTTCATCGGCTTCGTCGTGCTGCTGGCGATTGCCGAGCAGATGGGCATGCCCAACAAATGGATCGGCTGGATCTTCATGGCCGCGACGGTGGGGCTGTATGCCGGCATCGGCATCATGAGCCGCACCGCCGACGTTTCCGAGTATTACGTCGCCGGGCGCAAGGTGCCTGCCCTGTTCAACGGCATGGCCACCGGCGCGGACTGGATGAGCGCGGCGTCCTTCATCGGGATGGCGGGCAGCCTCTACCTCGCCGGTTACGACGGCCTCGCCTTCGTCATGGGCTGGACCGGCGGCTACGTGCTGGTGGCGCTGTTCCTGGCGCCCTACCTGCGCAAGTTCGGCCAGTTCACCATTCCGGACTTCCTCGGCGCGCGCTACGGCGGCAACATGGTGCGCAGCATCGGCATCCTGGCCGCGATCCTGGCGTCCTTCACCTACGTGACCGCGCAGATCTACGGCGTGGGCATCATCACCAGCCGCTTCCTCGGCATCGAGTTCGTGTACGGCGTGTTCGCCGGCCTCGGCGGCATCCTGGTGTGCTCCTTCCTCGGCGGCATGCGCGCGGTGACCTGGACTCAGGTCGCCCAGTACATCATCCTGATCATCGCCTACCTGGCCCCCATCGTGATGATGTCCTACAAGGTGACCGGCGTGCCGGTGCCGCAGCTGATGTACGGCCAGGTGCTGCAGAAGGTGACCGAGCGCGAGAACCAGATCAAGGCCGATCCCGCGCAGATTGCGGCGCGCGAGCTGTTCGCCGAGCGTGCCAAGGACATCCAGGCCCGGATCGACGGCCTGCCGGCTTCGCTCGACGTGGCGCGTCAGGCGGCGGTGGCCAAGCTCGACGCGGCCAAGGCCAGCGGCGACGCGGAAGCCGTGAAGAAGGCGCAGAAGGCGGTGGACGACTTCCCGGCCACGCCCGAGGCGGCCAAGGCGGCCTGGACCAAGGATCTGGATGCGGCCAAGGCCAAGGCCAAGCCGCTCACCCACCACGCTGAGCCCTTCCCGGGCAAGGACGAGGCGGCACGCAACACGGCGCGCCTGAACTTCATGGCGCTGGCGTTCTGCCTGATGGTGGGCACGGCCGCACTTCCGCACATCCTGATGCGCTACTACACGACGCCGAGCGTCAAGGAAGCGCGCACCTCGGTGGGCTGGTCGCTGTTCTTCATCTTCCTGCTGTACTTCTCGGCGCCGGCCTACGCGGTGTTCGCCAAGTACGAGGTCTACACCAACCTGATCGGGACGCACATCGCGGACCTGCCGGCGTGGGTGGCATCCTGGGCCAAGGTGGGCCTGGTGAAGATCGAGGACATCAACCACGACGGCATCCTGCAGCTCGCGGAGCTGACGCTGAATCCAGACGTGATCGTGCTGGCGACGCCCGAAATCGCGGGACTGCCCTACGTGATCGCGGGCCTGGTGGCGGCGGGCGGTCTGGCCGCTGCGCTGTCGACCGCGGACGGCCTGCTGCTGACCATCGCCAATGCCCTGTCCCACGACGTCTACTTCAAGATGATCAACCCGAACGCGGCAACCACCCGCCGTCTGGCGGTGTCGAAGGCGCTGCTGCTGGTGGTGGCCCTGATCGCGGCCTATGTCGCATCGCTGAAGCCTGACACCATCCTGTCGATGGTGGCCTGGGCGTTCTCGATCGCGGGTTCGGCGTTCTTCCCGGCCCTCGTCCTGGGCATCTTCTGGAAGCGCTGCAACAAGTGGGGTGCCTTCACCGGCATGGTCGTCGGCCTGGGCGTGACGCTCTATTACCTGATCAACGTCAAGTTCTACGGCATGACCCCCTGGTACGGCATCAAGGACATCTCCGCTGGCGTGTTCGGCATTCCGGCGGGTTTCGTCACCATGATCGTCGTGAGCCTGCTCACGCCGGCGCCGGATCGGGAGACGCAGGATCTCGTGGAGCACGTGCGCTACCCGAACCTCAAGGCCGGGGCGCAAAACGCCTGATCGTTCCACCAAGGCACGACAAAGCCCGCGCGAGCGGGCTTTGTTTTTTTCCGATTCCTGTTTCGGAAGGATGAAATGCTGCAGCTTGTTCTGATTCTCAAGGCCCTGAACGAGGTCGCCTGGTTCTCCCTGATCGGCATGGGCCTGTTGACCCTGTTCGCCGGGCAGAAGCGCCACGGCAATCCCATCTACCAGGTGTTCCGCATCGTGGCCAGCCCCGCCCTCAAGCTCACCCGGTTGCTCGCGCCGCGCTTCATCGTCGACCGCCACATCCCGGCCCTGGCGTTCTTTCTGGTGTCGCTGCTGGAGGTGATCCTGATCCTGTGGAAGGTGTCCCTGGTGGTGCCGGTGCAACAATGAACGCCCCTGTAATGCGGCCCGCCCTTGCTTGTCGCTGCGTGGCCCCTCCGGTATAGTGCGAGTCTGCCAATTCGAACATTTGGGAGAGCGCACCCAAGCGTGCCGCCGAAGGCGCAACCACCCATAACCGCTCAGGCAAACGGACTAGGTGTTCAGGCAACTCTGGAGAGTGATGGCGCGTGATGGCGGACGCAAGTCCGCCGCCGCGTGTTGCCATCCACCGAAGGGGCACGCGGCGCTCGCCGCAATCTCTCAGGTACCGGGACAGAGGGGTGAAGCTGATGGGGCAATGAGTTTCGTGCTGGCTTCTCCCTCGCGCTGCCGGTGCGCACCACGCCCCCGCTTCCCGCAAACTCGCGCAATGCTTTGATTCGCCCGGGACACGGCGCGTGCCCGGGCAACAGGGAACCCGATGCTCAAGACGACCGCACTGAATGCCGCGCACCGCGCCATGGGCGCGAAGATGGTGGATTTCTCCGGCTGGGACATGCCGCTGCACTACGGTTCGCAGATCGAGGAGCACCACAAGGTGCGCCGGGATGCCGGCATGTTCGATGTCTCCCACATGCTGGCCATCGACTTCCGCGGCGACGGCGCCCGCGACTACCTGCGCCGGCTGCTCGCCAACAACGTCGACCGCCTGCAGATCCCGGGCAAGGCCATGTATTCCTGCATGCTCAACGAGCAGGGCGGGGTGCTCGACGACCTCATCGTGTACTTCATGCGCGAGGACTGGTTCCGCATCGTGGTCAATGCCGGCACCTGCGACAAGGACCTGGCCTGGATGCAGCGGCAGCGCGACGCCTTCGCCCCGGGCATCGAAATCACGCCGCGCCGCGACCTGTCCATCATCGCGGTGCAGGGGCCGAACGCGCGCGATCGCGTGTGGCTCGCGCGCCCGGCGCTGCAGGCGGCGACCGAACTGCTCAAGCCCTTCCAGGCGGCGGAGGCGGGTAATTTTTTCGTCGGCCGCACCGGCTACACTGGGGAGGATGGCTTCGAGATCATCCTGCCCACCGGCGAGGCGGAAGCCTTCTGGCATGCTCTGCACGGCGCCGGCGTGGCGCCCATCGGGCTCGGCGCGCGCGACACCCTGCGCCTGGAGGCGGGCATGAATCTGTACGGCCAGGACATGGACGAGAGCACGACGCCGCTGGAGTCCGGCCTGGCGTGGACGGTGGATCTGAAGAGCGAGCGCGACTTCATCGGCAAGCGCGCCCTCGAGGAGCAGACCGTGAGTCGCAACCTGTTCGGCCTGGTGCTGCTGGACAAGGGCGTGCTGCGCGGCCATCAGCGGGTGGTGACGACGCAGGGCGAGGGCGAGATCACCAGCGGCAGCTTCGCCCCCACGCTCAACCGCTCCATCGCCCTGGCGCGCCTGCCGGCGCGGGTGGAGCTGGGCGACCTGGTGCAGGTGGAGGTGCGCGACAAATTGTTGTCGGCGAAGGTGGTGAAGTATCCCTTCGTCCGCAACGGCAAGAGCTTAATTGACTAAGGAACGAGGCATGAGCATTCCCAGCGATCTGAAATACACCAAGAGCCACGAGTGGGTGCGCCTGGAGGCGGACGGCACCGTCAGCGTCGGCATCACCCATCACGCCCAGGACCTGCTGGGCGACATGGTGTTCGTCGAGAATCCCGATGTCGGCCGCAAGCTTGCCGCCGGGGAAGAATGCGCGGTGGTGGAGTCGGTGAAGGCGGCGTCGGACGTGTACGCGCCGATCGCCGGCGAGGTGGTGGCGGTGAACGGCGAAGTCAGCGACTCGCCGGAAAAGATCAACCAGGATCCCTACGGCGCCTGGATGTTCAAGCTCAAGCCGGACAATGCCGCCGACCTGAACGGCCTGCTGGATGCGGCGGGCTATCAGGCGGTGGTGGATTCGGAAGCGCATTGAGCTGGCAAGACAGCTTGTGGCTGGTAGCAACTTAGCCTGTAGCTTGTAGGGAGTAGCCAGTAGCTTGCAAGGCGCGCGCTCCGCGCGCGACATGGCTACAGGCTACGAGCTACCAGCTACAAGCTCAAAAGGATTCAGCATGCCCTTCATACCCCATACCGAAGACGACGTGCGCGAGATGCTTGCCAGCATCGGCGCCGCCTCCATCGACGACCTGTTCGACGAGATTCCCGCGGAGCTGCGCAGCGGCCGGCTCACCAGCGTGCCGGAAGGCCTGAGCGAAATGGAAGTGGCGCGCCTGATGCAGGAGCGCGCCGAACAGGACGGCCGCTATCTCAATTTCATCGGCGCGGGCGCCTACGAGCACCACATTCCCGCCGCCGTGTGGCAGATCGTGACCCGCGGCGAGTTCTATTCCGCCTACACGCCTTATCAGGCCGAAGCCAGCCAGGGCACGCTGCAGGTGCTGTACGAATACCAGACCATGATGGCCTCGCTCACCGGCCTGGACGTCTCCAACGCCAGCCTCTACGACGGCGCCTCGGCCCTGGCGGAGGCGGTGCTGATGGCGGTGCGCTCGCACAAGACCTCGCGTCGCATCGCCATGCCGAAGACGGTGCATCCGATCTACCGGCGCGTGGTGAGTGCCATCGTCACGGCGCAGAACATCGAGCTGATCGAAGTGGATTACGATCCGAAACAAGGTGTGACCGACCCGGCCAAGCTGCCGGGCGGCGACATCGCGGCGGTGGTGATCCCGCAGCCCAACTTCTTCGGCTGCCTGGAGGACGTGGACGAGCTCACCGACCGCGCCCACGCCCAGGGCGCCATGGCCATCGCCCTGGTCAATCCGACGTCGCTCGCGCTGCTGAAAGCCCCCGGACAGTGGGGCCAGACCGGCGCCGACGTGGCGGTGGGCGAGGGCCAGCCGCTGGGTTCGCCGCTGTCCTCCGGCGGCCCGTATTTCGGCTTCATGTGCTGCAAGCAATCCTTCGTGCGCCAGATGCCCGGGCGCATCATCGGCCGCACCGTGGATTTGGAAGGCAGGCCCGGCTTCACGCTGACGCTGCAGGCGCGCGAACAGCACATCCGGCGCGCCAAGGCGACTTCCAACATCTGCACCAACCAGGGCCTGCTGGTGACGGCAGCGACCATCTACATGTCCCTGCTCGGGCCGGAAGGGCTGGCGCGGGTGGCCGCCGCCTGCCACGCCAACACTGGCGCGCTGGTGGATGCGCTGACCGGGATCGAGGGCGTCGAGCGCGCCTTCGCGCGCCCGGTTTTCCACGAGGCGGTGCTCAGGCTCGCCTGCCCCGTGCCCGGTGTGCTGCATGCCCTGGAGGCGCAGGGCATCGTCGGCGGCTTCGACCTCACGCCGTTCTATCCGGAACTCGGGAACGCGCTGCTGGTGTGCGCGACCGAAACGCGGACGGCGGCCGACCTGGCGAAATACGCAGAGCACCTGGAGCGCATCATGGGCCGGCAGCAGAGCGCGCCGCCCTGTCCCATTTCACCCAAGATCTGACGCGGTCACGCGAGAGGAGACATCATGAGCACGGTTACCCTTGAAGGCACCCCGCTGCACGTCGGCGGCAATTTCCCCCGGCCCGGCGACAAGCTGCACAGCTTCATGCTGGTGGACAAGGACCTGAACGACGTGTCCCTGTCCAAGTTCGCCGGCAAGCGCAAGATCCTGTCCATCGTGCCGAGCCTGGACACCGCCGTGTGCGCGCAAAGCACGCGGGTGTTCAACGAGAAGGCATCGAGCCTGCCCAACACCGTGGTGCTGGTCATCTCCGCCGACCTGCCCTTCGCCCAGGCGCGCTTCTGCGGCGCCGAGGGGCTGAACAACGTGGTGACCCTGTCCACCATGCGCGGCCGTGACTTCAGCAAGGACTACGGCGTGATGATCACCGACTACCCGCTCGCCGGCCTGACCGCGCGCGCGGTGATCGTGGCCGACGAGAACGACACCGTGCTGTACTCGCAGCTGGTGCCGGAGATCGCCCAGGAGCCGGATTACGATGCTGCGCTGGCGGCGCTGAAGTGACAGGCGATTCGCGCCCCTTCGCCGAAGAGAAGACTTTTCCAGATGCTGATATTTGAGCTTTCCCGTCGCGGCCGCAAGAGCGCCGCGCAAATGCCCGCCGCGAAGCCGGCGAGCGGCCTGCCCGAGAAATTCCTGCGCCGGGATGCGCCGCTCCTGCCCGAGTGCTCGGAGATGGACGTGGTGCGTCACTACACCCGCCTGTCGCAGCAGAATTTCTCCATCGACACCCAGTTCTATCCGCTGGGCTCCTGCACCATGAAGTACAACCCGCGCGCCTGCAATTCGCTGGCGCTGCTGCCGCAGTTCCTCGGCCGCCATCCCCATGCGGCGGCGCCGACCGGGCAGGGCTTCCTCGCCTGCATGTACGAGCTGCAGGAGATGCTGAAGGACGTGACCGGCATGGCGGCGGTGAGCCTCACGCCCATGGCCGGCGCCCAAGGCGAGTTCGCCGGGGTGGCCATGATCCGCGCCTACCACCTGTCGCGCAACGACCACGCGCGCAAGGAGATCCTGGTGCCGGATGCGGCCCACGGCACCAATCCGGCGACGGCGGTAATGTGCGGCTACACGGTGAAGGAGATTCCCACCGACCGCAACGGCGACGTGGACCTGGAGGCACTGAAGGCCGCGGTGGGCCCGCACACCGCCGGCATCATGCTCACCAACCCCTCCACCCTGGGCGTGTTCGAGCGCAACATCCGCGAGGTCGCGCGCATCGTGCACGAGGCGGGCGGCCTGCTCTACTACGACGGCGCCAACCTGAACGCGATCCTGGGCCGGGTCAAGCCGGGCGACATGGGCTTCGACGTGATCCACATGAACCTGCACAAGACCTTCTCCACGCCCCACGGCGGCGGCGGGCCGGGCGCGGGCCCGGTGGGCGTGTCGGAGCGGCTGGTGCCGTTCCTGCCGGTGCCCCTGGTGCACCAGGAGCGGGGTGTCTACCGCTGGCTCACCGAGCGCGACCGGCCGCAGTCCATCGGCCGCTTGTCGGCCAACATGGGCAATGCCGGCGTGCTGCTGCGCGCCTACGTCTACGCGCGCCTGCTCGGGCGCGAGGGCATGCACCGTGTCGCCGAGTACGCCACGCTCAACGCCAACTACCTGCTGGCGGAATTGAAGAAAGCCGGCTTCGACATCGCCTATCCCACCCGCCGCGCCAGCCACGAATTCATCGTGACGCTGAAGGGCCTGAAGGAGCAGACCGGCGTGTCCGCCATGGACGTGGCCAAGCGCCTGCTGGACAAGGGCTTCCACGCGCCGACCACCTACTTCCCGCTGCTGGTGCCGGAGTGCCTGCTGATCGAGCCGACCGAGAGCGAATCGAAGCAGACCCTGGATGCCTTCGTTGCCGCGCTGAAGGAAATCGTGGAGGAGGCCCACACCGATGCCGACCTGGTGAAGGGCGCGCCCTACACCACGCCGGTGCGGCGCCTGGACGACGTGAAGGCGGCGCGCGAACTGGATCTCACCTGGAAAGCCGCGGCCGCCTGATGGAGAGCCCGCACAAGAGCAAGAGCGGGCTGGTGCGCATCTGGCGCGCGTTCTTCTATTCCATGGCCGGCCTGGCCGCGGCGCTGAAGCACGAGCATGCCTTTCGCCAGGAAGTCATCCTCGCGCTGGTGCTGATTCCGTTGACGTTCTTCCTGCCCGCCACCGCCATCGGCCGCGCCCTGATGATCGGCGCGGTGCTGCTGGTGCTGATCGTGGAACTGCTCAATTCCGCCGTGGAAGCGGTGGTCGACCGCGTGTCCACGGAAGACCATCCGCTGGCGAAGCGCGCCAAGGACATCGGCAGCGCGGCGGTATTCATCGCGCTGCTGAACGTGGCCGTGGTCTGGGGCTTGGTGTTGCTCGGGTGAGCGGCGCCCCGGACGGGGCGCCACAGGGTCATCAGGCCGCGATCGCGTCCTGCAGCAGCTTCTTCAGTTCGCCGTTCTTGTACATCTCGGTCATGATGTCCGAGCCGCCGATGAACTGGCCCTTGACGTAGAGCTGGGGGATGGTCGGCCAGTTGGAAAACTCCTTGATGCCCTGGCGGATTTCCGGGTTCTCCAGCACGTTCACCGAGAAGAAATCGTTCACGCCGCAGGCGCGCAGGATCTGCGCGGCGTTGGAAGAGAAGCCGCATTGCGGAAACTGCGGCGTGCCCTTCATGTACAGCACCACCGGATGCGTGGTGACCTGCTCGCGAATGGTGTCCTGAATGCTCATGCTTGCTCCTGAAAGGGGAAGTTAAAATACCTGAGTATTCTAATAGGGTATTGACCTGACGTCAAGGCGCTAGGCCTTTTCCGAGCGGGCGAAGGCCTGGTGCAGCAGGTGCGGAACGAGCAGGCGCAGCGGCATTTTCAGCCAGTGCGAGCGCACGAACAGCAGCCACAGGGCGGGCCGCGTCAGCCAGCCGTCGCAGCTCGGGTGGCGCGGCGCGAGCGCGCGCGCAAACAGCGCATCCATGAGGCTGCGCGTCGGCCACGAGGGGCCATGGGCGGCCGCCGCCTGGAGGACGGCGGGCGGCACCGGGGTGGCCAGCAGGGCGTGGGTGTAGCGCAGGGCATGGTGCAGGGGCCGGCTCAAGTCCAGCTCGCGGGCGCGCTCGAGCAGGGTTTCCCAGAACTGCGGATCGGCCTCGGAGAAATGCCGCAGCAGCGCATCCAGGTCGCTCAGGTCGCGCAGACCATGATCGAATTCCCCTTCGTGGAACAGGTGCGTCGCGCTGTGCAGCACCATGTCCACCGGCGCCAGCACCTTCAGCCGTTCATCCTGGCCATCGACACTGACCGCCGAATCCAGCAGCTTGCGCGGGTCGGGGTGAAGGCGCGCGGTTTCCGGCAGGATGGTGTGGTGAACGTCGAGCACGGTCTGCCGCAACAGATGCTGCATCGGCGGCAGTTCGTGCATCCAGTTGCGGTAATAGCGCTGGTCGTAGTCGCTGTGGTGGGTGGTGATCCAGCCCGCCATCTTCAGCGCCATTTCCGTCGCGTCCAGATGTTGCCGCGGCACCAGGATATCGACGTCGGAGAAGGTGCGTCCCGCGGCGGCCGGAATGTCCAGCAGCACGTAGGCGGCGCCTTTGAGCAGCACCACCGGGGTGGGCACGCCGGCGAGCGCCTGCAGAATGCGGTTCACCTCCCACTCCACCGCTTGCCGCTGCCGTTGCGCGACCGTGAGCGCGGCCTCGAGGTGGGCGCGTGGCTTGGCCGGCGCATTGTCGAGCAGCCCCCGGGTCTGGAGCCGGAATGCCAGCCGCCCCATCAGATTCGCGTGGCGTGCCTGCCGGATCAGCAGGTCCCACCCGGAGAGGGTGAGGGAGCGGACCGAGTCCGGCCGCACCAGGGCGTCGACGAGCAGGCAGGCGCGCTTCATTGCTCGGCCAGCGTGCGGAACAGGCCGATGGCTTCTTCCAGGTCGCTGTAGCGAAAGTCGCGGCAGTCGCAGCGATCGATCAGGCGCGAGACGGTGTCGAACCCGCGCACGCCGAGCATGCTGTAGTTGAAGGTGTTCTCCGCGATCTGCATGAACGCGCTGCCCTTCGGGTGCTCCGTCAGTTGGGTCGCGGCGCCGGCTTCGTACTTCGGAAACACGATCCATGCCGGCAGCGCCGATTCGCGCGCGCGCTGGGCGGCAGCCGTCGGCACCTTCATGTGCGCGACGGTGCCCTTGGTGGTGTCGTAGGCAGAGGGGCCCATGACCACGCCCGCGTCGAAGCGGCGGATGATGTCGATGGATTCGTTCTTGAGGCTCACCGGCCGGCACATGGGCACGATTTCCATCGTGTCGGGATCGATCAGCGTGAGTTCGTCCGACAGCAGGCGCCAGCCGCGCAGGGCGAGCGCTGCGCACAGGGTGCTCTTGCCCGACCCGGGCGGCGCGGGCAGGATCAGCGCGCGGCCATTGCGTTCCAGCACCGCGCCATGGATGACCAGGTAGCGATGGAACTGCGTCGAGATGCACCAGTTGAGCCCCCATTCCAGCAGCGGATAGGCCTGGTCCGCCGGCAGGGGCTTGAACGGCACGTAGCTGTCGATGCGGAACACGGCCTGCGGCGCCACCCAGCGGCGGAGGTTGCGCGGCGGGCGGACGCTGACGTGGAAATCCGCAAAGCCTTCCTCCGTTTCCAGCGGATAGTCGGCGTACAGCAGGTGCAGGTTGGGGGCGATGGCGGGCAGGGGCGAGGCAATGCGCACCGAGTAGGCCCCAATGCGGATCTGGACGCCGTCGCGCCGCAGGCGGCGGCCGAGTTCGTCAACGGTGAGGCTGGCGACGTTCAAGGTGCTGAGGGTTCGATTAGCCCGAGTTCCTGCAGGTGGGAGAGCGTCGCGTCGAGCGTGGCGAGGCCCGCCTCGTCCACCTGGGTCAGGCCCGATGATAGCACGCACTGCGCGAGGTCTTCCCGCGCCTGCGGGCCGCGCTCCAGCAGGGCCAGGATGCAGGCCGCAGGCGGGGTCAGGTGGTGGGTGTCACCGGAGGCCGGATCGTAGAGCACGGCGCCGTCGGCCCATTCCTTGCGCCGGAAGTCACGGCAGGCGCGCCAGCGGCGCGCGGCCCCAGGCGCTTCGCAGGCGGGGTCGAGGCTCACGCTGAAGGGCCTGGCTTAGTGCTTCTTCTTGGGCGAGGAATAGCAGCTGGTGGAGCACATCGGGTTGGGCTGCCCGGTGTCCTTGCCGTTGGAGTCGATCAGGTTGCAGAACGGCTGGTTCTCTGCGTGGTAGGTGCTGTCGTTGTAGTTGGGCAGGGGGCAGTTGTGCATCTTGCCTTCCCAGGTGCTGGAGAAGGTCGTCGCCGGCGCGCCGTTCTGGTACATGGTGATGATTTCGGTCACGGTGTAGGCGCTGGCGAGGCCCATCTGCACGCTCTTGGCCGCGTTGAGCAGCGCGCCGCAGGCCTGCCAGTCGCGGGTGCCGTTCTGGTTCTGCAGCACCCACATCATGGTCTTGTCGCTGCCGGACGCGCAGGAGCCGAACACGTCGGCAAACTTGGTTGCCTGATGCAGGGTGTTGCCGCAGTTATCGCAGACCTTGTACGGGTAGTAGGGCGTCGGCCAGTTTTCGGGACAGGTCTTCCAGTAGCCTGGGCTGCAGGCCAGGCACGGCTGCTGGTCGCCGTGGCTGGATGTGTTGCCGGACATGCCGCCCGAGCCGGTGCACCAGTAATTCGTGCCCATGACCGGCTTGCTTGCCAGGGTCAGGATCACGCCCGAACCGGCCAGCCCGGCGCCGGTGAATTTGCGCCGGTTGTGGTCCACCCCCTGAGTGGCTGCCGGTTCCTCTGGATTCTGTTTATCGTCTTTGCGCTCGGACATCTTCGTTTGCTCCTGGTGTGCCCTGGGTGCCTGCGAACTGGCTCATGGCAATAGTCTACCCGGCTTCATGCAAGAAACATTCCATTGCCTAAGGCAACGGCAAAGTACTTACAGATCAACTCGTTGACCATCTGGTGGCGGGGTGCCCGGGCGGCATTCCGGCACCACTGTAAAGTTTCTCGACACCCGATCCTGGTCCAGGACTCAGCTACGGATTCCCTGCGTGACCCGCTCCAGTCCGGCCAAATCCCGTGCGCTGCCGACGTCGCGGAAGCCTGCCTTCCGGAACAATTCCCGGCAGGCTTCCCCTTGATCGTAGCCGTGTTCCAGCAGGAGCGCGGCGCCCGGCCGGAGATGGCGCGGGGCATCGCGCACGATGCTGCGGATGGCATCCAGACCGTCCCGGCCGCTCACTAGGGCAGCAAGCGGCTCATGGTGCAGGCCGCAGAGGTGGGGGTCGTCCTGGGCGACGTAGGGTGGGTTACCGACGATCAGGTCGAAGCCCCGACCGGGCGCCAGCGCGCCGAACCAGTCGCCGGCCAGGAAGCGGATATTGGCCGTCCCAAGCCGCCGCGCATTGCGCTGGGCCACGGCGAGGGCGGCAGGGGAGCGGTCGATGGCGGTCAGGCGGGCGTTCGGCCGCTGTCGGGCGAGGGCGATCGCCACCGCGCCGCTGCCGGTGCCGAGGTCCAGAACCTCGCGCGGCTGTTGCTCCGGGAGGTGAGCGAGTGCAAACTCGACGAGCAATTCCGTGTCCGGGCGGGGAATCAGCACATCGGGGGTGACTTCCAGGTTTAGGCCGAAGAACTCGCGCTGGCCGAGGATGTAGGCCATCGGCTCGCCGCCCCGCCGGCGCCGAAGCAGGGTTTGGCAACGCTCGAGTCGCTCCGCCCCCAGCACCTCGTCCCGGTGGGCCAGCAGGTAGGCCCGGGAGCGCTGCAGCGCGTGGCCCACCAGCACATGGGCCTCCAGCCCCGCTTCCCGGTCATCAAGAGTGAGCGCCTGCTTCAGCGCGGCGCGGGCCTGCGCCAGCACCTCGCCGATGGTCGGCACTCAGCCTTCCTCGCCCATGGCGGCGAGCTGCTCGGCCTGGTGCTGGGCCATCAATGCCTGGGTCAGTTCGTCCAGGTCGCCGTCCATGATCTGCTGGATCTTGTACAGGGTGAGGTTGATCCGGTGGTCGGTGACCCGGCCCTGGGGAAAGTTGTAGGTGCGGATGCGTTCCGAGCGGTCGCCGCTGCCGATGAGGGACTTGCGCGTGGCGGCTTCCTTTGCCTGCTGCTCGCGCAGCTGCGCATCCTTGATGCGCGCCGCCAGCACCGACATGGCCTGGGCCTTGTTGCGGTGCTGGGAGCGGTCGTCCTGGCACTCCACCACGATGCCGGTGGGCAGGTGGGTGATGCGCACCGCCGAGTCGGTCTTGTTGATGTGCTGGCCGCCAGCACCGCTCGCACGAAAGGTATCGATTCGCAGATCGGCCGGGTTCAGGTCCACGTCGGCGACCTCGTCTGCTTCCGGCATCACCGCCACGGTGCAGGCCGAGGTGTGGATGCGGCCCTGGGTCTCGGTCTCGGGCACGCGCTGCACGCGGTGGCCGCCGGATTCGAATTTCAGCTTGGAATAGGCGCCGTGACCGATGATCTTGGCGATGATCTCCTTGTAGCCGCCGACCTCGCCCTCGCTGTGGGACACCACTTCCACCTTCCAGCCCTGGCGCTCGGCGTAGCGCGAGTACATGCGGAACAGGTCGCCGGCGAACAGCGCGGATTCGTCGCCGCCGGTGCCGGCGCGGATTTCGAGGAAGATGTTGCGCTCGTCGTTGGGATCCTTCGGCAGCAGCTGCTTCTGCAGCTCCGCCTCGATCTGCGCCAGCCGCGCCTGGCCTTCCTGCAGCTCGATTTCAGCGAACTCCTTCATCTCCGGATCGGCCAGCATTTCGCGCGCCGTGGCGATGTCCCGCTGCGCCTGCTCGAAGGCGTGGTAGAGCTCCACCACCGGCGTGATCTCGGCATGCTCGCGCGAGAGCCTGCGGAAGGTGTCCATGTCGGACATGACTTCCTGCGAGCTCAAAAGCTGGTTCAGCTCTTCCAGTCGGGTGCTCAACTGGCCGAGCTTGGCGGTCAGGGCGGGCTTCATTCGTGGTGCAGGTGGTAGAGGCGGCGCAGCCAGCTCTCGAGCGCATCGCGCTCGTCGCTGGTCACGTGGTGCAGGGCATGGGTGGGGCCGTGCAGCAGCTTGTTGGTGAGGGCCTTCGACAGGTGATCCAGCACCACCGCCGGATCCTCGCCGCGGGCGAGCTGCTTCACGGCGCGCTCCAGCTCCTGGCGGCGGAAGCGCTCGGCATGGTCGCGCAGCGCGCGGATGGTGGGCACGATCTCGCGGCTGTGCATCCAGTCCATGAAGCTCTGCACGCGGGTTTCGATGATCGCCTCCGCCTGCTGCGCCGCCGCCTGGCGGTTGCCGATGCCTTCCTGCACGATGTGGGCAAGGTCGTCCACCGCGTACAGGAACACGTCCGACAGCTCGCCCACCTCCGGCTCGATGTCGCGCGGCACGGCCAGGTCCACCATGAACATGGGGCGGTGCTTGCGCAGCTTGATGGCGCGCTCGACCATGCCCTTGCCCAGGATGGGCAGCGGACTCGCGGTGGAGCTGACGATGATGTCGTAGTGGTGCAGCGTGTCCGACAGGTCGTTGAGGGTGATGGTGCTGGCGTTGCAGCGCCGCGCCAGGGTCTGGGCGCGCTCGATGGTGCGGTTGGCGATGGTGATCCGGCGCGGATGCTGCGCCGCGAAGTGATCCACGCACAGCTCGATCATCTCGCCGGCGCCGATGAACAGCACCGCCTGCTCGGCAATGCTGGGGAAGATGCGCTGCGCCAGCCGCACCGCGGCCGCGGCCATGGAAATGGAGTTGGCGCCGATCTCGGTGGTGGTGCGCACTTCCTTGGCCACCGAGAAGGTGCGCTGGAACAGCTTGTGCAGGAGCATGCCCAGGGTGCCGGCGGATTCGGCGGTGCGCACCGCCTGCTTCATCTGGCCCAGGATCTGCGCCTCGCCCAGCACCATGGAGTCCAGCCCGCTGGCGACGCGGAAGGCATGCTTCACCGCCTGCTCCTGCGGCAGGGCATAGAGATAGGGCTGGATGCTGGCGCGCTGCACGTGGTGGAACTCGGACAGCCAGTCGATGGCCTGCTCCGGCGCATCGGTGTTGCAATAAATCTCGGTGCGGTTGCAGGTGGAGAGGATGGCCGCCTCCTTCACCGCCTTGTGTCCGGCCAGGTCCTGCAGCGCCGGCTCCAGCTGGTCAGCCGGAAACGCCACCTGCTCGCGGATGTCGAGCGGTGCGGTCTGGTGGTTGATGCCGAAGGCGAAGATCTGCATGCAGCGAAAACGGGGCAAATGCCGGAAACTTGCTATTTTACCGCTTTTTCTTCAAAGCCTTAAGCGAGAAATGGGCCAGCGAGGAATTGGGCCGGGCGGGATTGGCTCCCCGGCTCAGCGCTGGGCCACCAGCACGTCGCAGCGGGCCTCGGCCAGGATGTGCTTGGTCACGCTGCCCAGCAGCAGCTCCTCGGTGATGCCCTTGCCGTGCTTGCCCATCACGATCAGGTCCGCGTCCCGTTCCTCCTCCTGTTCAAGGACGCGGGTGGCGGCCTCGCCGTGGACCGCCAGCAGGTGCACGCCGTCGGGGCTCCAGCCGGCCTCGCGCAGCGCCTGGCGCAGGCTCTCCTGGGCCTCGCGCTCGGCCGCGGCGCGGTAGCGCAGGATTTCCGCGTCGTCGACGCCGGCGAAGCGCAGCTTGCCCTCGAATGGCACCTCGTAGGCGTGGAACAGGACGATCTCCCCCTCCGGCGCCACGGCGCGCGCCATGCGCATGGCCTGCTGCGTCCAGGGCGAGAAATCCACCGGCACCAGCACCCGCCGGTAGCGTTCGTGCGGCACCTGCCGCACCAGCAGCAGCGGGCGCAGGGTCTTGCGCAGCAGGCGCTCCGCGGTCGTGCCCAACAGGAGGTGGCGCATGAAGCCGGCGCCGCGCGCGCCCACCACGAGCAGGTCCGCATCCAGCGCGTCGGCCTGGCTGGTGATCTCCTGCAGCACCGGGCCGCTGGCCAGATGCACGCCGGGGTTCACCCCCAGGGGCGCGCCGACGTCGGCCGCGAGCCGCACCAGTTCCTCGCGCGCCTCGGCCAGCAGGCGCTCGGCCACCGGCGCCGCCTGCTGCCCGAGCAGATGGCGCAGCTGTTCCAAGGCGCCGGCTTCCACCACGTGCAGCAGTTCGAGCCGGGCGCCGGCATCGCGCGCGAGCAGGGCGGCGCGCTGGGCGGCATGGCGCGAGGGCGCGGACAGATCGGTGGCGGCAAGCAGGGTGCGCAGGGTGGTCATGGCGTTTTCTCCTGGGTCAGGACTTCGCGGGCAAAGGTCTCGGCGGCGTGGTCGGCGGCGTCGCTGAAGGGATTGATGATGCGCGCGGCGCCGGCCGCCTTCAACGCGTGCATCTGGCTTTCCTCGCGCACCACGCCGGCGATGCGTCCCCTGAAGCCGGTCTCGTGCAGCGCGTGCAGCAGCAGGCGGTTGCTGCTCCAGTCGGGCAGGGTGGTCACCACCCAGCCGGCGCCCGCCAGCGGCAGCGATTCGAGGAAGGCCGGATCCTCCGCGTCGCCGAAGTGCACCGGCAGGTGCTTGCGGCGCAGGGCGCGCACCGTTTCCGGATCGAAATCCACGCCCAGCGCCGGCACCGCCTGCTCGTGCAGGCGCTCCAGCATGCGCGCGCCGTAGCGGCCGAGGCGGAACACGATCACGCGCGGCGCCGCGCCGTGGGCGCGCTGCTCCACCGCCAGCTCCCGGTGCGGGCGCCTGCGCTCGAATACCTGCAGCGCCGGCGCCAGGCGCTCGTGCAGCAGCTGCGAGTACAGGATCATGTAAGTGGACAGGGCGATGGTCACCACGCCCACCAGGGTGGTCAGTCCCAGCGCCTCCTGCCCCACGTGGCCGAGGCTGATGCCCATGGCGACGAAGATGATGGAGAACTCGCTGATCTGCGCCACCGTCAGGCCGGCCAGAAAGCTGGTGCGCTTGCGATAGCCCATGTAGCCCATGATCGCCATCACGATCAGCGGGTTCCCGATGAGCACGAAGGCGGACAGCACTGCCGCCGGCCACAGCTCGCCGCCGAGGGCGGAGAAGTCCAGCTTGGAGCCGAGGTCGATGAAGAAGAACAGCAGCAGGAAATCGCGGATGCCGGTGAGCCGCGCGCTCATCGCGTCGCGATAGTGGGTGGAAGCCAGGGAAAAGCCGGCGAGGAAGGCGCCGGCCTCCTTGGAGAAGCCCGCCCATTCGCCCAGCGCCGCGAGCGCCGTGCCCCAGGCGATGGCGAAGATCAGCAGCAGCTCCTGGGAGCGCGCCATCATGCGCGTGAGCGGCGGCAGGATGTAGCGCATCAGCACGAACAGCAGCAACGCCGCCGCGCCGATGCGCAGCAGGAGCGAGGCGGCGACCGCCAGCAGGCCACTCTCCGCGCCGCCCGTGTCGGCCCGCAGCGCGCTCATGGCCATCATCGCCACCACCACCGCGATGTCCTGCACGATCAGGAAACCCACCGCGATGCGCCCGTGCAGCGCATCCAGCTCGCGCTTGTCGGACAGCAGCTTGACGATGATGATGGTGCTGGAGAAGGTGAGCGCCACCGCCACGTACAGTGCGGTGAGCCAGTCGCGGCCCATGAGCAGGATCAGCACGAAGCCGATGACGATGGTGAAGGCGAGCTGCCCCAGCCCGGTCGCCACCGCCACCGGCCCGATGTGGCGCACGTGCTGCAGGTCGAGCTTCAGCCCCACCAGGAACAGCAGCACCGCCACGCCCACCTGGGCCAGCAGGTCGATCTGGTCGTGGCCCGTCACCAGGGAGAAGCCCGCCGGGCCGGCGAGGATGCCCACCACGATGTAGGCGATCAGTACCGGCTGGCGCAGGCGCACGAACAGCGCGCCCACCGCGGCGGCGACGATCAGCAGCAGGGCGAATTCGGCGAAGGGTTCGTGCATGGGCTTGTTTGGCGCCCGCAGGCGCGCGGGAGCGAAGCTCCATCATGGACGGCTTGCGGGTGTCGGGCAAGCCGTCAGCCGCCGGTCCCGAGGTGGGTGGGGATGCGCAGGCCGACACTGGCGATGCGCCCTTCCTTCACGTCCCGCACCACGAATTCCAGGCTGCCCAGGCGCACGCGGTCGCCCGCCACCGGCAGGCGGTGCAGGCGTTCGGCCAGGAACTGCGCCAGGCTTTGGTCCTGCAGCGACGCGTCGACCGGCAGGCCGTAGAGCGCCGCCAGATCGCCCAGGCGCGCATCGCCGTGCAGGACGAAATCGCCGTAGAACTGGCGCTTTTCCAGATAGGCGGGGGCCGCGGGCGAGGCCAGCAGTTCGCCCAATGCCGCAATGTGCGCATCGCGCGCGAGCAGATACAGCACGTCGTCGGCGGCGAGCGCGCCCGCCGCCTCCGGCGCCAGG
>CAYUJV010000040.1:20088-24400 GCA_964445085.1 uncultured Burkholderiales bacterium | reverse complement strand
AGTACAGCGTGCGCGATTTCGTCAACGCCGCGGCGGACGAACTGGGCATGAAGATCCGCTGGGAAGGCTCCGGCGTGGACGAGAAGGGCTACCTGCTCCCCTCGCCCGCAAGCGGGAGAGGGGCCGGGGGTGAGGGTGCAGCGCCCAAGGATCGGGAGCGTGTCATCGTCGCCGTCGACCCCCGCTATTTCCGTCCGACCGAAGTCGAGACCCTGCTCGGCGACCCCAGCAAGGCCAAGGCCAAGCTCGGCTGGGCGCCGAAGATCAGCTTCGATGAGCTCGTCAGCGAAATGGTGCGCGAAGACCTCAAGGATGCCGAGCGGGACGAGCTCGTGAAGCGCCATGGCTTTTCGGCCTACGACTACCACGAATAGCTCTCTGAGCAAGCGCCGAAGCGGCCGCACCTTGTCGCCTTGGCCGCCGCCGCGGCGCCCATGATGTTATAATTTTTGATGTTTTGATGCTTCAAATGGCGCCAGCGAGATGCGCACCACCATCACCCTTGAAGACGCCCTGGCAAATGAGCTGAAAAAGCAGGCATTGGCAACGGGAAAGCCGTTCAAGCAGGTGGTGAATGAAACCCTGCTCGCCGGCCTGCAGCGCCAGACGCGCCCGCGCCCCTACCGCCTGAAGCCGGCGGCGCTCGGCGTACCTGCCGCCGGCGTCGATCTCGACAAGGCGCTGCGGCTGGCGGACGAACTGGAGGACCAGGCCCTGCGGTCCAAGCTTGAGCAGCGCAAATGATCCTGGTGGACGCCAATCTCCTGATCTATGCCATCAACCAGGATCTGCCCCAGCATAAGGCGGCGAGGGCGTGGTGGGAGAAGGTCTTGTCAGGCGCCACGACGGTCGGCATTCCCTGGGTGTCGGTGCTGGCCTTCCTCCGCATCTGCACCAGCCCGCGCATTTTCGCCAGGCCATTGATACCCGAAGATGCCGTGGCCTACGTTGGACAGCTGGCTTGCGCAGCCTCCGGTGCGCCTAGTCGGACCCGGTAGCGCCCACTGGGCGATCCTGCGCAATCTGCTGCTGCACACCGGCACCGCCGGCAATCTCACCACCGACAGCCATATCGCCGCGTTGGCCCTCGAGCATGGTTATGACATCTATTCCGCCGACAATGACTTCGCGCGTTTTCCTGGGTTGAAACACATCAACCCTCTGTTCCCCAAGTAAAGGCAGCCGCGCACAGTATGGAGAAACACGCCAAGATCTACGTCGCCGGGCACCGCGGGTTGGTCGGCTCGGCCCTCATGCGCCGCCTCGCCGCCGGCGGCTACGACAACGTCGTCACGCGCACCCATGCAGAACTCGACCTGACCAACCAGGCAGCCGTGCAGGAGTTCTTCCAGCGGGAGCGCCCGGAATACGTGTTTCTGGCCGCCGCGAAAGTCGGCGGCATTCTCGCCAACAACACCTACCCGGCCGAATTCATCCACCAGAATCTGGCGATCCAGACGAACGTGATTCACGAATCCTGGCGCGCCGGCGTGAAGCGCCTGCTCTTCCTCGGCTCGTCTTGCATCTACCCGCGCGACTGCCCGCAGCCGATCAAGGAGGAGTACCTGCTCACCGGCCCGCTGGAGCCGACCAACCGCCCCTATGCGGTGGCGAAGATCGCCGGCATCGAGATGTGCTGGGCTTACAACCGGCAGTACGGCACGCAGTACCTGGCCGTGATGCCGACGAATCTGTATGGCACTGGAGACAATTACGATCTCGAAAAATCCCATGTGGTCCCAGCCCTGATTCGGAAGATGCACGAGGCCAAAGTGCGGGGCGATGAGTCGGTGACGGTGTGGGGGACGGGGACGCCGCGGCGGGAGTTTCTTTCATAGTGATGACATGGCGGATGCCTGCCTGTTTCTGCTGAACCAGTCTGACGAAGCCATTGGCAGCTTGTTCAGGCCGGACATGGTTCCGCTCGTGAACATCGGCTGTGGCGAGGATCTCACGATTCGCGAACTGGCTGAGCTTGTGGCCGAGGTCGTCGGCTTTAAGGGCAGGCTGGGTTTCGATGCAACGAAGCCGGATGGGACGCCGCGGAAGCTCCTGGACGCTTCCAGGCTTCGGCTCTTGGGGTGGAAAGCGGAAACCGGGCTTAAGCAAGGCCTCTCTGCGGCGTACCAAGATTTCCGGCAGTCAGGCCTGCGCTGACCGGGGTGCCCGGGAGGGTCCGGAGCTAGCAATGATGCGGGCTGGCGAGAGCAGACGCAATGGTGGGCGCGACCCTTCGCATCACGCCGCATGGTTCCGTTTCGGGGTGTGACGCGCCTTTAAATGCACCAAAGTCGGCGATCAAGAGGCTTGTGTTGCTGGCGTGCGCGTGTTGGTCAAACGGGTACATGAACATTTTGATATCAGCGTCATGTATCTGCGGTAGTAAAATCTTGACTTTTTTGGGGCCTCGTCATCGTTACAAGTCTGTGCCAGGTGCCGGACGCCAAGGACCTTGCAAGAACCTGCGCACCGTTGACATCAAGATGCGCTAAAGGGTCTCCGCATGAGTGCAGGGGTGTCGTCCCATGTGCCGCCGAGGTGTGATCAATGGCAGAAGTCCGCTGCATGCAATGGTGCCCCGTGCGTTTTAGCGAATCCATAAGTCGGCTATACGGCCGAGTTCTTAGAACTCACCCCGACCACCTCCGCATTGCCCGCGCCGCCGGTTGGCTGCTGTTGTTTTCCCTGGCGGCCAAACTCGTAGCCGCGGCGCGGGAGCTCGTCATCGCATGGCACTACGGTCGGGGACCCGAAGTGGACGCATTTAACATCGCCTTGACCCTGGCGACTTGGTTGCCTCTGACGCTTTTCTCCGTTATGAACATTGTCCTGCTGCCAACACTCGTGCGATTGACGGGTCAGGAACGGAAGGTGTTTCTGTCGGAGCTTAACGGAGTAGGCCTGGTTGTTGGCTTTGGCCTGTCGCTGGCGGCATGGATCATGGCGCCCTGGCTGGCGGACTGGTTCGCCCAAGGCCTGCCTGATGCGACGCGTCTTATGGGGCGTGAAATGTTGCAATCAATAGCGCCACTAGGGCTTCTCACGGTCTTGATCGCCATTTTTGCGACACGGCTTCAAGCGCTGCATGACCATCGCTACAGTCTGGCGGAAGGGATGCCGCCACTTGCGATCATCTTATTCCTTCTCGCCTCGCACGGCTCCGGCCCGACTCCTCTCGTTGCTGGCATCCTCTTCGGAACGGCTTTTCAAGTTGGCTGGCTGGCTTGGCTGGCCTACCGTCACGAACCGGAGGTTCAGGGCTTCGCCGTCCGACTGAAATCGCCGCAGTGGTCGCCGATCTGGCAGTCATTTCTGGTGATGGGCGCCGGTCAATTGCTGTTTAGCTTTGCCGGTCCAGTGGACCAATATTTTGCTGCCAGCCTGGGGCCAGGTGCGATCGCCACGCTTGGCTACGCCAATCGCCTGATCTCCATCGCTGTGGCCTTGGGGGCGGTCGTGATCGCGCGCGCAACACTGCCGGTTTTCACCGAGGGAGTGGCCAACGGCGAGCACCAGCGTGTCCGCCAGCATGCGAGCAAATGGGCACTTATGATGTTTGCGGTAGGGCTGGTAAGCGCCGCCGCGGCTTGGGTGGTGGCGCCAGCCATTGTGGGCCTGCTCTTCGAGCGCGGCGCTTTCACATCCGCCGACACGGCGGCTCTGGCGACCGCACTACGCTGGGGCGTTTGGCAATTGCCATTCTACCTCGCTGGCCTGGTAATGGTGTCGGCGCTCGCAAGTGAGCGGCGCTACAGAATGATTAGTATTGTCGCTGTAGCGGCTGTGCTTGCCAAACTGGCCGTGATCCAGATGCTTGCGGAGCGACTTGAGGTGTCGGGGGTACTCTTGTCTACGGTTACGATGTACGCGGTGTCGATGCTGTGTTGCTGGTTAGCCGTGACGCGCCTGAACAGCGGTCCTGCCGGCGTGTCCGGGGCCGGAACTGTTTAGGAAAGGCTCGCGAAAATGACTGCCATGCTCTACGTCCTGTTAGGCGTACTCATTGTCATCGTGGCGTTCCGACGATTGCTGTCCCGTCGCCAGCTTGATGGCCTGATCCTGTTCAACGTCGCCTATTTTGTCCTCTTTGTCTTTGTGCCACTCAACGTAATTAACATTGGCCAGGATGCCGTGCGCCAGACTTATACGTATGAGAGATGGGGCCACGGCGATGAGCTGACGGCCCTGGCTCTTATAGGGTGTTACATTTGTTTTGTTGCCGGTTACATGTTTAACAGGCCTGCTGACGTAAGGCGGCGCTTCTTGGCCAACGGCGGCCAGTCCGTAAGTGTCATCGCCCCCAGGCTTGTGC
>CAYUJV010000040.1:0-19988 GCA_964445085.1 uncultured Burkholderiales bacterium | reverse complement strand
CCGGCCATGATTTGTTTGCTGGTTTCGTTTGCTGCTCGACGGAGGATCGTGTCGAAGAGGTCGCTGTTGTTGGTCACGGCCTTTTTGGTGTGGTGGCTTCTTTCTCTCCTGCAATGGAAGATGGGGCCGGAATCTGTGGTGACCGGCTCTCTCAGGAGCCATGTGACCATTTTTGTTAACCAAACTTACATCAGAGTCATTCAGGGGTTGGCTGATACATTCATGCATTTTGTCGGGGCCCAGCACGCCTCGCTGTGGCAGTTTGGGTTTCTGCGCGACCTCGTGGAACTTCCGCTGCAATTTTTGCCCTCCCGATTGCTCGGGTTCGAACGGGGCCCCGGAATGTATGGTGACACCACCGCCTTCTACCTGGGGCATCCACCGCTGAACGGGTATGGCAGCCTCGAACCAACGGGCCTTCCGGGATATCTGCTGGTTAACTTCGGGTATCTCGGCATGCTCGCCATTTTTGGTTTTCTCGGCGCGGGGTTGCGCTGGCTGGATGCCGTGCTGCAGCCGTCCGATCGGGAACGCGCCGTCTCCTGGCTCGTCTATCTCTGGGTTCTCTGGATGGCCATGGAATGGATGCGCGACGGCGCATTGGTGTTCGTCTTAAAAGGCCGTTTGTCGTGGTGGATCGCCATCGGGGCCCTGATATTTTCCGCTCGTCACTTCAGGGGCAACGCGTCAAACTCCGCCGTTGGGGCGCGTCTGCAAAGCTGATAGGATGCGGTTCTTTTGCAGTCGAATGGATCTCGGGCAGTTGAAAAGCTGGCGCCCGAACCCTCTTTTATGTCGTCATCACACGCAGGTGCTATGAACCAAGACAAGATTTGGGCCTATTTTCAGAACGAGGGAGTTGCCTCGTTTGAGGCGGCGTTGCCGCGCTATCGCTTCTTGGTGAAGGCGCTTCGAAAAAATTGTCGTGGGCCTGCAAGAGTCTTGAACATCGGCGTCGGCAGCGGAAAGCTCGAAGGTATGTTAAAGGAGGCTGGGTACACTGTTGCGGCCCTCGATCCAGACGAAGGCGCAATCAGCAAATTGCGTGCGGCGGGTATTGATGCGCGGGTTGGCGTCGCAGAACGACTCCCGTTTGAAAGTGCGTCATTTGATGCCGTCATTGCCTCCGAAGTTCTGGAGCATCTCGCTCCGGAACAATGCGAACAGGCGGTGTCTGAAATTGCGCGGGTGCTCAAATCCGGGGGATATTTTTTCGGCTCGGTGCCGTATGAGGAACCTCTGGCGGACAGTTTGACCGTCTGCCCGCATTGTGGTGAGCACTTCCACCGCTGGGGACACCGACAGAGTTTCAGCAGAAGCCAGTTGCTCAGGTTGCTGGGGGCGAGGCTCGATGTGGTCACCCTGTCCAGACGGGCCTTCGTTCCTTGGGAAATGAAGCCCAAGCGCCTCCTAAAGAGTGCTGGCAAATGGTTGCTGGGCCGTCTCGGTGAGCAAATCGTCTCACCCAGTTTCTACTTTGCCTGCAGAAAGCGCCGCGGCTGAATTCAATGCATTTCCCCGCACGTCTTTGCAGAACCACTCGAATCGTCATCGCAGCATGGATTTATTGCCCTCGGATAGAAAGCGCAACAGTATCTTGTTCCTGACCCATTCCTTGGTGCGCGGTGGTGCGCAGCGCCAGCTTGTCCTCCTAGCCAAAGGTCTCGTGCAACGTGGCGAAGACGTCACTGTTGTGGTTTTTTATGGTGGCAACGTGTATGAGGACGAGCTTATCCGTGCGGGGGTGCGCGTTATCAGTCTCGAGAAGCGTGGTCGCTGGGATTTCGTCGGATTTCTCCTGCGTCTGATGCGCCTCCTGTTGAGTGAACGGCCGAAGATTTTGCACAGTTATCTGGGTGCGCCCAATGTCCTTGCGGTTCTGTTCAAGCCATTGGTGCCGGGCATTCGCGTTATCTGGGGCGTGCGTGCCTCGGATATGGATTTCTCGAAATATGACTGGACGTTCCGGCTGACATTCTGGCTGGAGCAACAACTATCGCGATTCGCCGATCTGATTATCGCCAATTCATCTGCCGGACGTGACCATGCCATAGTTCACGGTTTTCCCAAGGACAAGATGCGCGTGATTCCCAATGGGATCGATACCGAGCGGTTTCGCTTTGACCGCCAAGGGCGAGAAGATCTGCGGAACAAGTGGCGACTTGGGCCGGATCACGTCTTGGTGGGCCTGGTTGCGCGACTTGATCCCATGAAGGGGCACGAGGCGTTCCTGCGTGCGGCGGCTATGGTCGCCGGGAACCATCCAAATGTGCGCTTTGTGGCTGTTGGTGACGGGCCCGATCACTATAGTGCGGAGCTAAAGGTACAGGCGGAAGCGTTTGGTCTTTCCGGACGTATGATCTGGGCGGGGGCGAGGGATGACATGGTCGCCGTATATAGCGCGTTCGACATTGCATGTTCCGCCTCCGTGTTTGGGGAGGGATTCTCCAATGCCATCGCGGAGGCCATGAGCTGCGAGCGGCCTTGCGTCGTGACGGATGTAGGGGATTCGAGTTTGATCGTCGGGGATGCTGGCGTTGTTGTCATGCCAGGAGATCCGCAATCCCTGGCGGACGGATTGTCCAAATTGATCAACCTGTCGCCGCCGCTGCGGGGTGTGCTGGGGAGCGCGGCGCGCAGCCGGGTCGAGCGCGAGTTCAGCGTCGACACATTCTTGTCGCGAACCGAAGAGGTGTTGCGCTTTTCTGCCGGTGCGTAGCACACCGAATTGATAGGACCACTTTTTATTGGTGCTAGCGATGGTTCGTGGAATCGGGCTCGTGAACATGGTGGCGGGTGCTGTGCTCATTGCCTGCCGCAGCGCTTATCGGGATATTGCCTGGTTCAAACATATAGGGAGCCACGAGCGATGCTCTACGCGGGCGCCGTGGGATTGATGTCATTGGTAATATCGAACCGAAGTGCGTAGAAAAATGACCAGTCTTGAAGACTTGCGCGAGTCGGAGCTCAGAACGGCTGAGGTGTACTTCACGGCGGGGACTCGCGTTCTTGAGCTGGGCGGCGGCAGCGGCTTTCAGGCCAGCCTCATTGCTGCGCGCGGTGCAGAGGTCACAAGCATCGATGTTGCACTGCCGGTAGATCAGCGGAAATTTTTTCCTGTACAGCTTTATGACGGCCAGACGATCCCGTTTCCGGATGGCACTTTCGACATCGTGTTCTCTTCCAACGTGCTTGAACACGTTGCCAACTTGGACGGAATGATGAAAGAAATGCACCGGGTGCTCAAGCCCGGTGGATTGGCCATTCACATCTTGCCGACCCCCGCGTGGCGCCTTTGGACCAGTCTCGCGCATTATGCGTATTTGATTATGCGCCTATTCGGGAGTCGTCGTGGCGTCTGGGGTGGGCATGTCCCTTCGCTCCGAGAGAAAATGGGCCGTAGCGGGCTATGGGGCACGATGACGAGGGTGATCGTGGCTGGCCCGCATGGGGAGTACCCTTCTGCATTGTCAGAGATGTGGTACTTCAGCAAGCGTCGCTGGCTCGGCGTGTTTCGCCGGAATGGGTTCCGCCTCGAGTGCGGGTACCCAAGTGGGGTTTTCGACACAGGGTATTCCATATGGCCATCCTTATCTGTGGGTGTGCGCCGCAAGCTTGCCATATTGTTCGGATCGGCGACCTATATCTACGTGCTGCGGAAGGCCTGAATGCTTTACATCCACCACAGTCTGCGCCGGCCTTCTGACTGCCGTCCCGCCCGACGCGGTTTCCGAAGCGTGCTGCTTTGGGCATATCCATTGGCCGGAAGTTTTTTGTGAAATTCCTGACTTCTGTTGTGATCGTTTTGTCGTGTGGAAAATGCCGAAAGTGATCCCCTGGTGGGCAAAGATTTCAGCGAAGCTGGTGTTGTCGCGGATGCCTATCCCGTATTCTGTCTGGCGGCGGATGGGCTTGTTCCGACATGGAAAAATGGACGCCTATGGCTATGCAAACACGGTGTTTCTCACCCACTTGAACCGGGCTTACCCTGCTGGTGTCTCTGGCCCGCTCAGCATCCTGGAGCTTGGGCCAGGGGATAGCCTTGCTACCGCGGTTCTGGCGGCTTCGCTCGGACACACTGCCACGCTCGTCGATGTGGGAAATTTTGCGGCTGACGACGTGGCCTTTTACCAGGGCTTGGCCCAGCATCTGAAGAAGAGGGGATTGCCGGCGCCCGATTTGATGGATTGTCGCTCTCTTAAGGACATCCTCGAAAAGTGCCACGCCAGTTATTTCACGCATGGGCTCGCCGATCTTAAAGCGCTTCCGTCCCACAGCATTGACCTGGTTTGGTCTCAGGCGGTGCTCGAGCATGTCGACCGTTTCCGTTTCACCGAGAACATGCAGGAGCTGCGCCGCGTTCTGAAGCCGGGGGGTGTGTGTTCCCATCGCGTGGATTTGACCGATCACTTCTGTGGCAGTCTGAATAATCTGCGCTTCAGTGAGAAGTTATGGGAATCCCAGTTTTTCAGGTCATCCGGCTTTTACACGAACAGAATTCGTTTTTCCGAGATGATTGAAATATTTGAACGCTGTGGCTTCGTGGCCGAGATCATAAAGGTGGATCGCTGGGACACGGTGCCTCTCAGGAAGCGCGAGTTTGCTCCACAGTTCAGGCAATTCGACACAGACGATCTTCGTGTATCTGGTTTCGACGTGATTTTGCGTCCCATCTGATGAGCCGCATCCTTCACATCATCACCGGGCTCGGTACCGGCGGCGCCGAGATGATGCTTTTCAAGTTGCTTTCCCGGCTTAGCCGTCCTGGCACCATGCACATGGTAGTCTCGCTACGCGATCAGGGTGCCATTGGTCCGCGGCTTGTGCAGTTGGGTATCGAGGTATATGCATTGGATATGCCGCGCGGCTTGCCCACCCTGTCTGGTCTGTTGCGCTTGGGGGGGCTGGTGCGCAGGGTGCGCCCTGATCTCATTCAGGGATGGATGTACCACGGCAACCTTGCGGCGACGGCAGCGTCGCGACTCGTTGGTGGCGGGATTCCCGTGGTATGGAATATCAGGCAGACACTCTACAGCTTAAAAGGCGAGAGAATACTGTCCCGCATGGTTATTAGATTGAACTCTGCCCTCTCCCGCAGCCCGCGGCTAATTATCTACAACTCTGAGCTCAGCAGAAAACAGCACGAAGCGTTCGGGTTTACCAGCGACCGCTCGGTTTTCATACCGAACGGTTTCGATACCGAGGTCTTTCGACCCGATCCGGCGGAGAGGCAATCCGTCCGCGACGAATTGGGCGTGGCGTCGTCGACACTGCTGGTCGGCCTCATTGCCCGTTACCATCCCATGAAGGACCACGGAGTCTTTTTGCAAGCCGCGTCGCTTTTGCGTCACCGGCGGCCAGACGTGCATTTTTTGCTGGCGGGCACGGGGGTTTCTTCAGGAAATCGGGAGCTAATGGAAGCCATATCCCGGTTGCGGCTGGAGCAGAACGTCCATTTGCTTGGGGAGCGGGACGACGTCCCCCGTCTGACCGCCGCCCTGGATCTTGCGGTTTCCTCCTCTTCGCGGATCGAGGCTTTCTCCAATGCCATCGGGGAGGCGATGTCCTGCGGTGTGCCGTGTGTTGCGACCGACGTGGGGGATGTGGCGACGATCCTAAAGGAAGGCGGCAAAGTGGTTCCGCCCAAGGACGCGCCCGCGTTGGCGGCAGCGTGTGAAGACCTGATCCTCCTTCCACGGGAAGAGCGCGTGAAGCTCGGCCAGCTGGCGAGGCAACGCATTGTGGATTGTTATGGGCTGGATGCCGTCGCGGCGCGATACGACCAAACTTACGCCGGCTTGCTCGAAGCCCAAGCCTAGCACGGGATGGCGTTACCGCGCGCTCAATTATGGCCTATCAATCGCGAGTGGAAGTCAGATCGATTAAAAAGGGAGATTTGTGTGTCGGCGATCAACGAGTTAACCAGCCTGGAGACCCACTTTGCTTTCGGCAAGAACTGGGCGAGCTTTGCGGCGCAGATAGGCGACGCAGAAATTGACCAAGCGGTAGCGGGGCTTTCCCGTTTTTTTGCTGATGATAGTTTGGTGGGAAAACGCCTGCTGGATATCGGCTGTGGCTCCGGCCTGCATAGTTTGGCGGCATTGCGTCTGGGTGCAGCCGAAGTGGTCGGGGTAGACTTGGATCCGGACTCTGTAGAAACGGCGCGCGCCGTATTGGGCCACCATGCGCCAGAAGCCAGCCGATGGAGCGTGCAACGGGCCAGCGTCTTTGACCTCGACCCGGCCGCCATGGGGGCCTTTGACGTGGTGTACTCCTGGGGTGTGCTTCATGACACGGGGGACATGATGCGGGCGATTCGCCAAGCGGCAACATTGGTTAAGCGGGGTGGCCTGTTTGTCTTTGCGTTGTATCGCAAAACCTGGTTGTGTCCCTTCTGGAAATGGGAGAAGCGCTGGTATGCCCACGCATCGGCCGAGGCGCAGAAGTGGGCGCAAAAACTTTATGTCGCGTTGTTCCGTGTTGGGCTGTGGATGACCGGGCGCACGTTTACCTCGTATGTCGCTAACTACACCACCAACCGCGGCATGGATTTTTACCACGACGTGCACGACTGGCTCGGTGGATATCCTTATGAATCCATTTCGCCTGACGAAGTGGAGTCGTATATGCAATCCATGAGATACAAGGCGGTAAGGCAATTTCTGACCACAAAACACCAAATTTTCGGGCGACAGATCGGGTATCTCGGCACCGGCTGTGACGAGTATGTCTATCGCCGCGATGGAAAATGAACGGTGTGCGGGATTAGTGGATTTTTTTCACCGTCGAATTTCCCGGGGGCACCCGCAGAGATTATTCGGCGAATGACGGATACGCTTGTGCACCGTGGCCCCGATGACGGCGACGTCTGGGTCGATCGTGACGCAGGGATCGCTCTAGGCCATCGCCGGCTTTCCATCCTTGATCTTTCCCCGGCAGGACATCAGCCGATGGTGTCGGCATCCGGTCGATTCGTTATCGTGTTTAACGGGGAAATTTACAACCATTTGGAATTGCGGAAGGCTTTGGAGAAGTCGGGCATTATTCCCCGCCCTGATGGAACTACGATTGGGTGGCGAGGGCATTCCGATACCGAAACACTGCTCGCGGCATTTGACGCATGGGGCGTTGAGGCGACGTTGAAGCGCTGTGTTGGCATGTTCGCCATTGCGCTCTGGGATCGCGCAACATGCATACTCACGCTGGCGAGAGATCGGTTGGGTGAGAAACCGCTTTACTACGGCTGGCAAGAAGATGTTCTTTTGTTCGGCTCTGAGCTGAAAGCGCTCAGGGTGCACCCATCCTTCCGGGGAGAAATTGACCGCGATGCGCTGGCGCTGCTGCTGCGGCACAACTATATTCCTGCTCCCTATTCGATTTACAAAGGTATTCAGAAACTGCCGCCCGGTTCGTATTGGCAGGTCAGTGCCGAAAGCATCGTTGCATCGGGATCCCCTTCGACGCAGAGAGGGGTCATGAAACACTACTGGTCTGCGCGTGACGTGGCTGAAGCGGGGCAGGCCCACCCTTTCGGCGGATCGGCAGAAGATGGGCGGGATGAGTTGGAGCGCCTGCTTGGGCAATCCATCACAGGGCAGATGATGGCGGACGTACCTCTGGGGGCCTTTCTCTCTGGGGGAATCGATTCTTCTACCGTGGTGGCGCTCATGCAGGCACAGAGCGCCAGGCCAGTGAAAACATTCACCATCGGTTTCTACGAGCAGGAGTATAACGAGGCAGAGCATGCCCATGCCGTCGCCCGCCACTTGGGTTGCGAGCACACCGAGCTGTATATGAAGCCGGACGAGGCGCAGGCCGTGATCCCGCTCTTGCCCACGCTCTATGACGAGCCGTTTTCCGACTCATCGCAGATTCCGACTTACCTGGTGTCACGCTTAGCCGCCGACCATGTCACAGTAAGCTTGTCCGGCGATGGCGGGGATGAGCTGTTCGGCGGATACAACCGCTACTTCTGGGCACAGAGTGTCTGGCGGAAGCTGGGGTGGTTGCCGCGCCCCTTGCGCATGGCCCTGGCCGGAACTCTGACGACGCTTCCCCCCGAAGCGTGGAATGGGGCTTTCCGGGGCTTATCCCGGTTGTTGCCGGCGCGCTGGCGCTACAAGTCCCCCGGGGACAAGCTGCACAAGCTGGCGGAAATCCTTGCCGTCAAGGCGCCCGAGGAAATTTATCTGGCCTTGGTGTCCCACTGGAAGGAGCCTGCCGCAGTCGTGGTCAACGGCAGAGAGCAGCCGACCCCGCTGACTGATCCCGCGCAGTGGGCAAGCCTGCCTGATTTCGAGAGCCGCATGATGTATCTGGACACGGTCACGTATTTGCCCGACGACATTCTGGCCAAGGTGGATCGCGCGGCGATGGGGGTTTCGCTGGAAACCCGTGTGCCAATGCTCGACCACCGGTTGTTGGAGTTCGCTTGGCGACTCCCGCTCAACATGAAAATTCGGAATGGGCAAGGCAAATGGATTTTGCGCCAGGTGCTTTACCGCCATGTGCCGCAGGCGCTGGTGGAACGGCCCAAGATGGGATTCGGTGTCCCGATCGATGCGTGGTTGCGAGGGCCTTTGCGGGTGTGGGCTGAGGATTTGCTCTCCGAGACCGGGCTTGAGCGGGAGGGCTTCTTCCGGTCCCAACCCATCCGCCAAAAATGGGCCGAACATCTTGCAGGGCGCCGTAACTGGTCATATTACTTGTGGGATGTCCTGATGTTTCAGGGCTGGTTGCGTGCTCAGCCGTGAATCTGGCGGCACGGGCCGTTATTGTTCGTGTTGTCTGAAAAGGCGGCACGCCATGATCGGTAGACGCTATCGAAGCAACAATAAAGGAGTAAAAGCTTGGCGGTGATCCTGCATGTTGTTGAAGCATTCGGTGGCGGGGTCTTTGCGTCTGTCACACAGACATGCAACGGTCTTGCCCGGCTGGGGTACGAGGTCCATCTGGCCTATTCCGAGCGGCCTGAAACCCCGCAGCCGGTCAGTGCCTATCTAAATCCAGGAGTCACCTTGCACGCGGTGCCGATGACGCGGAACATTTCGCCCTCGCGTGATCTCCGAGGCCTGTTGCGCCTGATGATCCTGTTCCGGAGACTGCGCCCCGATATCATCCATCTTCACTCTTCGAAGGCCGGATTTCTGGGGCGCGTTGCTGCCTGGTTTGTGGGCTATCAGGACCGGGTGTTCTATTCACCGCGAGGCCTTGCTTTCCTCCAACAGAATGAATCGGGCTTGCAGCGTGAGCTCTATCGACTTTTGGAGTGGTTGGGCTTGCGCTTTGGAGGCACGGTCATCGCATGCTCGAGGAGCGAATTTCAGGAAATAGAGACCCATCTGCGATCCGGCCGAGTCGCGCTGGTGGAAAATGCGGTGGATACTGCTATCGTAGTTCCCAGAGGCTCGGAGCATGGGTCCCAATGTCGCATAGGGACAGCGGGCAGAATCGCTCCGCAGAAGAATCCGGAAATGTTCTTGCGAGTGGTCGCCGACATTGCGCAACCCAACGTGGAATTTATTTGGATTGGCGGGGGTGATTCTTCCGATATGAAGGCCCTGCAACAGGCCGGAGTGGCCACCACAGGTTGGTTGACGCGTGAGCGGGCGTTGGATGAGCTCGCGACGCTTGATATCTATGTTCAAACATCCCTTTGGGAGGGGATGCCTATCGTCGTCATTGAAGCGATGGTGGCAGGAATACCCGCAGTAGTAACCGATGTGGTGGGCAATAGGGACGTCGTGGACCACGGTCATACCGGTTTTGTTGCGCGGGATCAGCATGAGATGGTCGAGTATCTCAGGCAACTCATTCATGATCCCTTGCTGAGGCAGACGATGGGACAGGAGGCGCGTCGGCGTGCGCTCCATCGGTTCAGCCTCGACCGCATGTTGGCCGAATTGGTTGCTCTCTATCGTGCCGCACCTGGGCTCGCCACTGGCTGACACCACAGAAAGAGCAGGAATGCGTGTGCAATGTCCTACCGCGGCATACTGAAAGAACATTCCACAGCGCTTAATGCGTTGCTGCACCTATTCGATTGGGCCACGATCACAGTGGCCGGTTGGGTCGCGCACCGGCTTTATCTTGGCAGCTGGGCACTGCCGACCAACTATTCCATCGTGGTTGGCATTGCCGTGCTACTTTCCGCACTTCTATTTCCCCGCCTGGATCTCTATCGAGCTTGGCGCGGTGTTTCCATTCTCGATGAGATCAAGTCAATCACCTTCGCGTGGACGTTGGTCATCTTCCTGCTGCTCGGCTTTGCCTTTGCCACGAAGATGGGTATCGATTTTTCCCGCGGATGGTTGGGTATCTGGTCGATCCTCGGATGGGGCGCGCTGGTCAGTGGTCGGGTCAGTTTGCGCGTAGGGTTGCGCTGGCTCCGCAGCCAAGGCTTCAACCAGCGGCGCATTGTCATCGTCGGGACCGAGGCCTTGGGCGGCGAGGTGGCGAGGCGGCTGCAGGAGAATCCCTGGATAGGGCTGCGGATCACTGGCTTCTTTTGCACGAATCCAACGCCGCTAAATGCGACGGTGGAAGGCCTCCCTGTGCATGGCAGCCTGGAAGGGTTGGCGAACTATGTCGCGCGGGAACGTATCGACCAGGTGTGGATTGCCCTGCCCTTGAAGGAAGAGGAAAGCGTGAAATACCTGCTGCACGAACTGCGGCACAGTACTGCGGATATCCGCTTCATTCCTGACATCTTTGGATTCAGGTTGCTTAATCATTCATTCACCGAGGTTGCAGGCTTCCCGGTATTGAATCTGTCTGTCACGCCGATGCAAGGCATAAATCGGTTGATCAAGGCGGTCGAAGATTTTGCCTTGGCTGCGCTGATCCTGCTGCTGATCAGCCCGGCCATGCTGGCCATTGCTATTGGCGTGAAACTTAGTTCACCAGGGCCCGTCCTGTTCAAGCAAAGGCGCCTTGGGTGGGACGGAAGGCTCATCAATGTGTACAAGTTCCGAACCATGGTGGTGCACCAGGAAAGCGGCAACCAGGTCACCCAGGCCACCAAAAGCGACCCCCGGATTACGCCATTCGGATCATTTCTGCGTCGAACGAGCTTGGACGAGCTTCCCCAGTTCTTCAATGTACTGCAAGGTCGGATGTCAATCGTAGGACCACGCCCGCACGCGTTGCAGCACAACGAGGAATACAAAGAGTTGATTGACGACTACATGCTTCGCCACAAAGTGAAACCGGGAATAACCGGCTGGGCACAGGTCAACGGCTGGCGCGGTGAGACTGATACCCTAGAGAAGATGCAGAAGCGCGTCGAATTCGACCTGTACTACATTGAGCACTGGTCTCTCTGGTTTGACCTGAAGATCATTTTCATGACGCTGTTTAAAGGGTTCATTAATAAGAACGCCTACTGACGGCGCCAAGGTGAGGATATGAAGACGATTCTGGTGACGGGCGGCGCCGGCTACATCGGCAGTCACACCTGCGTTGAGTTGCTGGCCCACGGCTACGACGTCGTGGTGGTGGACAATCTCAGCAACAGCCAGGAGACAGCCCTCGATCGGGTGCAGCGCATTGCGGGCCGGTCGCTGGTGTTCCACCGGGCCGACGTCCGCGACCCTGTGGCGCTCGCCAAGGTATTTTCCGCACACGCCATCGATGCGGTGATTCACTTTGCGGGGCTCAAGGCGGTCGGCGAATCCGTTGCCCAGCCGCTGCGCTACTACGACAACAACGTGCACGGCACGCTGGTGCTGTGTCACGCGATGGCAGAGTCGGGCGTGAACGCCCTGGTGTTCAGCTCCTCGGCGACGGTGTATGGCGACCCCGCCTCCGTCCCGATCCGGGAGGATTTCCCGACCAGCGCCACCAATCCCTATGGCCGCTCCAAGCTGATGGTGGAGGAGATTCTGGCCGACCTGCACCAGGCCGAACCGGTCTGGAGCATCGCCCGGCTGCGCTATTTCAACCCCGTCGGCGCGCACGAAAGCGGTTTGATCGGGGAAGATCCGAACGGCATTCCGAACAACCTCATGCCCTACATCAGTCAGGTGGCGGTCGGAAAACTCGCGCGGCTATCGGTCTTCGGCAACGACTATGCCACGCCGGACGGCACCGGCGTGCGCGATTACATCCACGTGATGGACCTGGCGGCGGGCCATGTGAAGGCTTTGCAGCGCCTGGAACGCAAGCCGCGCGAGCTGCTGACAGTCAATCTCGGCACCGGCCGTGGCTACAGCGTGCTGGAGATGGTGCGCGCCTTCGAGCAGGCCTCCGGCCGCCCGGTCCCCTATCAGATCGTCAGCCGGCGCCCGGGTGATATCGGCGCCTGCTATGCCGATCCCTCGCTGGCGGAGGCAGCGTTGGGCTGGAAAGCGCAGCGCGGTTTGGAAGCCATGTGCCGCGACGCCTGGCGCTGGCAGTCGCAGAATCCCAACGGCTACCGCTCAGCTGACTGAGCCCCCGCTGGCTGCCGTGCGGGCCAGCAGGCTTTGGAATCCGGCCGCCGCTTCGGCGACGCTGATGTCGGTCACCTCCTGGGTTGCGGGCTGCAGCAGTACGTGCGGAACGCCCCACGGATACCAGCGCGTGGCATCGGATCGGCCGAAGAAGCACAGAATCGGTTTGCCCAGCCCCGCCGCCAGGTGCATGGCCCCGCCATCGCTGCAGATGACTTGATCGCACAGCGAGAGTCCGGCGATCAGCTCGCGCAGCTGGTGCGTCGGGTAGGCGACGATGGGCACGTCCCGCAACGCTTCCATGATTGCGCTGGCCTTGCTGTCGTCGCCCGGATGCAGCGGGTTGTTTTCGTCACCGGGCGACCAGAACAGCATGAACGCGCGTGATGGTTCCTGCGCGAGCAGCCTGATCAGTGCAATGAAACGTTCAGCCGGCCAGCGCTGCGTCGGTTTGCGTGCGCTGATGTGCACGCCGATGATCTGCGCCGTCGCTGGAATCGCGGCGCTGGCAAGCACACTGCGGGCGCTCGCGGTTTCCGCCGCGCTGGCGATCAGGGTCAGCGGCGGCGGATGTCCGGTGATGCCCAGAGGGGCGAGCACGCGGAAGATGTCTTCGGATTCATGCATGGGATGGTCGAGTGAATAGGCAACCGGGGTGTCGATGTGCTCGATGCCCGGCTTGCCTGCTTCGGTGAAGCCGATGATGTGTCGCGGCCTGATCCACCGCGCGAGCCGTAGCGCCCGCGGAAGGAAGTGCGCGCCGGCGATGATGGCATAGTCGAAGTGCTCACGCCGTAGGCGGGCGAAGAGCCGCAGGCGGTCCCAGTAGACCGCCGCCACGGATTTCCCCGCCGGCCGGTGCTTGGCCTTGGTGTAGGCGTAGACCTCGTCAATGTCCGGGTTGTGTTCCAACACGGCCACGTTGTAGCTGTTCACCAGCGCCGCGATCTTGGCTGCCGGAAAGCGCGCCCTCAGCGCGGCGAACATCGGCGTCGTGCACACCAGGTCACCGATGTTGTCGCGGCGAATGACAAGGATTTTTACGGTGGGCGACTGCTTCATCGGGCGATTGCAGCGGGCTTTGGCTCAAAGCCGCGTAACGTGGAGCTCATGAGAAAGCCAACGAGGAACAAAAATTGCTCGAGCATGTGGTCACGAATGATGCTGTCCACCAGCATGCGCGTGGCGAACCCGGTGACGATGAAAAAAAGCAGCAGCCCAAACGGATTCTTGTGGCTGAAATAGCTGCGGGCGGCCAGCAATATCACGCTGGCGAGGAAGGCCAGCCAAAGCAGCGCGCCGGGAATCCCCGTGCCGATGGCGAGATCGAGCAGGCCGATGTGGCTGTGGCTGCCAATGAATCCCTCGCCATATTTGGCCATGAGCCCGTGGCCGAAGGCCGCACGTCCGTAGCCAACGCCAAGGGGATGGTCCATGACCAGCAGCCAGCCTTCCTTCGCCCAGGCCATCCGTTCGTAATTGGACGGGTCGACTGTGTCGCCGTTGGGCAACCTCGGATATGCATACTTGTGGCTGTTGAGCCATGCCTTGTGGGTTGCCGTATCGAGCGCAATCGGAATGGTCTGGATCAACGTCTGCCAGCGCTTGTCTTCCTTGTAGCCGGCGTAGCCGAAAGTGATGGCGGCAATCACAAAGCCGGCGACGGTTCCGAACAGGACTGCCTTGCTGAACCGTGCACGGTTTTCAAACCAATAAAGAAAGATCAGAGACACCAACAACAACATCAAGGCCACGAAGCCGTTCCGCACGGCTTCGATATAGGTACTGAACAGGGCGAGCCCCAAGGCCAGCACCAGAGCGGGCACGGGGATCGGCAATAGGCGCTCGCGATAGGTGATGCGGAAGAAGGCATCGGTGGCGAGGATCGCAAACAGCATGTTGGTAAGGTAGTTCATCTTGTCCATCCCGGTGGAGATGGTTCCCGCCAATCCACCCACTCGCTTGGGCAGGATGCCGGTTTCGAAAAACGCTTGGAGCGCCATGAAGTCCGCATAGAGCACATGGAGGAAGAGCGCGCCACCGAGCACCCACAGAATGGTGCGGTTCATCGTCGAACGAGACGTCGCGAGTGCGGCAAGGATTCCGATGGCGAGGCTGAGGGCTCCCATGAGCCATTGGCCGCCGATCTCTCCGAGCGCCCACGTCGTTTCCCTCGAAACGAACAGTGCCTGGAAAAGAATCCAGGCGGACAGCAGGGCATAGAGCGTCAACGGTGCCTTGGGCTGCGCGAGCGAGGGCCAGGGCCGAGCCTTGAGTGCGAGGTAGCCAAAGCCGAGCAGGCAGGCAGCCATCAACTGGTGGCGCAGCGCGATGGTGCCGGGGATTGGCCAGACAAACATGAGCACCCCGAGCAGAGCAAGCCAAAGGGCAATCGGTTTCATTCTGAATTCAGCGATAGGTTCCATTGGCGTTCAGGCCTTCCCGGACAGTCTCGACTCGATGAAGTGGACAATGGTCGCCGCGCGTGCTGTCCAGGAATAGGTCGCTGCGCGTGCAGCTGCGGCCTTGCCGATTCGGGTACGCAGCTTGTCGTCCTGCAGCAGACGCATGACTGCATGGGCGAACGCCCTTGGATTTCCTGCTTCGACCAGCAGCCCGTCCTCGCCATCGGTGATCACCTCACGGATGGACGGTAAATCGGCGGTGACAATGGGTTTTCCCATCGCCATGTATTCGAACAACTTCAAGGGCGAGGTATAGCGGCTGCCGATGCTGGTGGCCGTCAGCGGCAGCAGGCAGATGTCAGAATCGGCAATCGCTTGAAACCGCTGGCCGGGCGGGACGGGGCCGGTGAATTCGATGTCGCCGGCAACGCCTTCCGCACGGGCCAACTGCGTCAGCTCCCCAATGCGCTGAGGGGTTCCACCCACCACCCTGAGACGGCTCCCGGAGACTCCTTTCATCGCGCGGATCAGGGTCTCGACGCCCTTCCACGGATGCAGGCTGCCCAAGTACAGCAAGGTTGGTGGGCCGCTGCGCGCCTTGTCGACCGCAGTGGCGGCAAGTTCCAGGTCGACGCCGTCTGGCGCCACTACGGCGGGCGTATAAGCCCTGTAGTGCGCGCGCACGTCCTCAATGAGGCACCGGGTGATCGCGATGATCCCGGTGACCTGCTGATAGACCCTGGACTCGATGGCTTCCAGCGCCGCTGTCTTGCGTGCCTCGCGTCGCGAAGGGTTGGGGTGATCCTCGCGGTAGGTCTGGGCGAAAATCTCGTGGGTTTCAAAGAACAACGGTGGCAGCCCGCGGATATCCAGCAGTCGCTCAGCGAACTTCAGATTCCGCACCAGCAAGGCATCTGGCTTGATAGTGGCAAGAAAGCGCTTCGCCAGCCAATAGAACGGCTTGTTGGAGGACGACGGAAACCACCAGCGATTGCGGAAATCGACGACATGTCGTACTCGGACGTTCGAGTGCAGTTCGCGGCCCAGCAACTCGCGCACGGTGAGAAAACCCGACGGGCGGGGCGTGACCAGGTCGACTTCCACGCCGATCGAACCCAGGGCATCGACGGTGTGCAGAATCTGCAATGTTGCCGGGCGCGTGTCTGGCAGCGGATGGGGGTCGAGGTATACGAGGTGCACGGCGCGAGCGATGTCTACGCCTTTCGGCAAATGGCCAACAACCTGCCGCAGACACGCTCGTTCCTAGCATAGAGGTGGCGTCTGAGGTAGTACCGAAAGAACGCGGAGACCAGATGCCGGTTGGTGACGAGAAAGTACCGGCCCCGTCCGCCGAGCAGACGCTCGAGAATCGCCAGCAGCGGGGCATGCTTGGAGAGCGTATCGAACGGGACGATGCTCACCTCTGCGAAATCTCGCATCAATAAGGTCCGAAGCTGGTCCGAGTTGAAATGCTGGAAGTGCTTCGGCTCGATCGGCTTGTTTCGGTGCGGTACGGTCAATACCAGGTGGCCGCCAGGTTTGAGTGCCGCAGCACAGGCGGACAGGAAGCTTGGCACATCCGCTATCGGAATATGTTCCAGCACCTCGACGAGGGTGGCGGCTTCGAATTGTTCGGCAAGGGGCTCGGAAATGATGTCCCGGGCTTCGTACCGGATACCTGCATTCAGAGCCTGAGCCAGCCGGATCGCCTGCTCCGAGTAGTCTAGGCCGAGCAGCCGGCTGTGTGGAAACAGGCGCCTTGCTTCGCGCAGGAAGCGGCCGTCCCCGCAGCCGATGTCCAGCAGCGACTCAAACGAGATCTTCGCCAGCTCGTTCAGGACAATCTGGATTCCGCCTAGATAGCGAAAGCCCCAAGACCAGTACTGGTGCTGGCGAAAGCGGCCACGCTCCCAAACCGGAATGTAGTGATAGGGATACTCGTATCCGCTCTCCTGAATTTGCTGTTGCGCGTATGGTTGGTTCATTGTGGTGCTCTTTTCACCGGCTCGGCGATATTGGTTGCCCCGCGGAACCTGACGTGCCGCAGCGACCCCGAAGATTAGCTTTCACCTTGCGTTCCCCGCGGCCCGTGGTGCGAGCATCTCTATTGCGACGGATGCGACTTCGTCCACGGAGATCAACCGCATCGTTTCGTTAGTGCGCTTTTTCTTCGGGACGTGCGCCACGTCGGGCCCCATCTTCTGAATAACCCGATGAAGCTCGGGATCCTGGTAGGGCCCGATCAGGTCCGCCGCGGTGGGGCCGAACAAGCAGAGTGTGGGCGTCCCCAGGGCGATGGCCAGGTGCATGGTGCCGGTATCGTTCGTAATGAGCAAATCCAGGTTCCTCATGAGGTCGGGCAGGGTGTCAAGCGAAAATCTACCACAGTAGTTCAGTACCTCAGCCGTCTCGCAGCCGTTGGCGATCTGTTGTCCAAGCGCTCGTTCTCGCGCCGAGCCAGTGATCACGATAAGCCCATTCGGAAGCGCGCGTACGAGGCGGTCCGCCAAGGCAGTGAAGTTTTGCGCCGGCCACATTTTGTAGACGTTTGCAGCGCCGGCTTGGAAGCCGATGACGGCCTTTCCGCGGAATTCGGGATACTGGCGACCGTTACCGGGCGTGTAATGGCGCCGCGGAAGCTGCATGCGCGTAGTCAGGGACCTTCCTCCGATGGCGCGCACCAGATCCAGGCGCTCCTCGATGATGTGTTGGCGCTTTGGCGCAAACTGAGTGGAAAGGTATCGGCGGTAGGCGCTCCTGGTGGGGGTCTTGAGGATGACGGTTGCCCCGCTGAACACCGCCATGGGAATGTCCTGCGGCGCGTTTGAGTGAAGCAGCAGGGCGGTGTCCGGCCTGACGCGGCGCAACTCCCAAACGGTGCGCCAGAAATGCTTGAACCCGCCATGGTAGGCAATGATGGCATCGGCAAATTCGAAACCCGCGAAGAGCGGGGCGATCGCCCGGTTCAGGAACAGTGTGATGCGCGCGTCCGGGAACGAATGCCGCAGAGAGACAATCGCCGGGCTCGACAGGATCGTGTCGCCCAAGGCGGTGTTGGAAAAAACCAGGATGGATTTCGGCTGAAAATCAAGGCTCTGGCCGCTCTCGATGCGCCGGATCGGGTTGCGTCTTGCCCATACGTAAAGGGCGACGGCAAGCCGGAGAGCGAGATCGCGCAAATGCTTCACTGGAAATTCCTGGTCAGCATCGAGCGGGCCGGTCAGTCGCCTCGTATGCGGCCGTAGATGGAGGCCAGCAGCGGACGGGAGTAGATCCACAGCCGGCGGCGGAACCAGCCCAGGGGCTTGTCCTTGATCACGATGCGCGGAACCCGCAGGGGGTCCGTCCCCGGCCGGGCCGTGCCCTTTGCCACTGTATAGATCGTATGGAAGCCGGCCTGGACCGCGGCGGCAAGGTACGGTTCTTCGTAATAGCCCCACGGCCAGCACAGGTGGGTGGAATCGTGGCCGGTATGCATTTGCAGTGCCCGACGGGATTGTTCCAGATCCGCGCTGACCGCACCGAGGCGCGCATCGGGGTCAGCATATTCCTTATCCCAGCGGATATGGCTGTGGGTATGGGAGTGCACTTCGATCGCTCTGCTGGCTTCCATTCCGCGCACCTCCGACCAGCGGAGCATGACGGCATCGGCGCGCCCCTCGCTGATCGCCTTTTTGCACTCCCGGTGGCTCGGACAAGGCGGGAGGCTGGGGTTGCCCGGCAAACCGGCATTGGGCCGGGTATCGCCCTCGCCCACCCAACCGGTGACCGCGAATATGATCGCGCGCAGCCCGAGCCGCTTGAGCACTGGGTAGGCGTAGACATAGTTGTCGAGGTAACCATCGTCGAAGGTGATCAGCACGCTCTTGGGGGGAATCTCCTGCCGACCTGCCAGGCAGGCAGCGAATTCGTCGCTACTCAGAGCCTTGTATCCTTCGCTGGCCAAATATTCCATCTGGCTTGCGAAAGTCTCGGGCGAGACCGTCACCAACCCCGGCTCGGGGCTGACGTGATGGTACATCAGCACCGGAATCGCCCTAGCCATGGCCGGAACCCTTTTCCCGGAGCAGGCTGCGGTATTCGGTTTCGGTGCGTTCGATCATGGCCTGCAGGCTGAGGCGTGACAGCGCATCGGCCTGGCCTCGCTCCGCCAGGCGCCTGGCCATCTGCGGGTCTGCCGCCATGCGACGCAACGCCGTGGCCACCGCGGTCGGGTCTTCCGGCGGGATCAGCAAGCCGGTGCTTTCGTGTTCGACCAGCTCGGGCACGCCGCCCACCCTGGTCGCGACCACGGGCAAGCCGAGGCCCAGAGCTTGGCTGATCGCCTGCGGAATCCCTTCCGATCGGGAGGTGAGAAGGAGCACATCCGCTGCCGCCATGAGATCGGGAATGTCGTCGCGATGCCCCAGGAACATCACGCGCCCGGCGATGCCCAGCTCTTGCGCCAGGCGTTCCATGTCCGGGCGCATCGGGCCCTCTCCTGCCAGCACCAGATAGGCACCGGGGTTGGCAGAGGCGAATTCGCTGAACGCACGCAGCGCAATCTCATGACGCTTGACGCCGCGTATGACGCCGACCATCAGGGTCACGAACGCGTCCTCGGGCAGGCCGAGGCTGCTGCGCAGTTCGCTGCGGCTCTTGGTCGGAATGAAACGCGGAAAATCGATTCCGGTAGGGATGTTCGTGACCTGATCGGCGGGGAAGCCGCATTCGTCCACCAGGAAGCGCTGCATGCTGTGGCCGCAGGTGACAACGCGATCAGGCAGAAAATGCACGAAGTTGGTCCACCGGCGCTTGAGCGGCAGGTGCAGATGACGCGTGCGAACCAGCACCGGGGTCCGTGCCAGCCTCGCGGCCAGCGCCCCGATCCAGCTGTCGACGCCGCTGTGGGTGTTCACCACCTGAACGCGCTCCCGGCGCAGGAACCGGGCAAGCTTGGCGATCGAGAGGAGATCGAAGTTTCCGCGCATGGGGAGGGTGAGCACTGCAATGCCTTTCTTGCGCGCTTCGGCCGCGATTCGCGCGTGGGGGCGCGTGGCAAGAAACATGGCGTGGCCGCGCTCCACCATGCCGGTCAGGTCTGCCATGACGCGGCGCTCCTGTCCGCCCCAGCCGTCGGACCATTCGGTATGGAGGATGCGCATGGACCTAG
>CAYUJV010000039.1:7473-24858 GCA_964445085.1 uncultured Burkholderiales bacterium | reverse complement strand
CGGCCAGGCGCGCGGTGGTGCCGGTCTGCATCAGTTCCAGATAGGCGGCGAAGGCCGGTTCGCAGTTGGGCAGCTCGTCGTGGCTGGCTTCCTCCACGTACCAGGTGGGCACCTGCGGCAGCAGGCCGGCGTCCCAGGTGACGGTGCCGTCGCCCTGCCGGGTGGAATAGAAGCGCAGCACCGGGCCCGAGCGTTCCGGGTCCCAAGGCTGCTCCTCCTGCACCACCTCGTAGTCGCACACCGTGTGCGGCGCCCAGCCGGCGACGTAGATCATGCAATCCTTGTCGATGGGCGAATTCCGGATGAGGTCGAAGGTGGCGCTGATCGCGCCCAAGTCCGTCGCGTCGGGCAGCGGCCAGGTTTCCTTCGCCTCCGCCTGCAGCTGGTCCCACAAGGGGCGCTTGGAGAAGTCGCGCAGCTTGTCGTTGGCGGGCAGCAACTCCAGCAGGCCGGGGTAGCGGCGCACGATGTCGATGATGCCGTCACGGCCGTGGACGAGGTCGAGCAGGGCGAGCTTGCGCAGGGTCGGGTTCCAGCCGGTGAGCCAGCGCACCGCCTCGTAGGAGCCGGCATTGGGCGTGCCGAGCATGATGAAGCGCGATCCCGCGAGCTTGCGCACGCGATCCCATTCCGGCTTGTGGCGCGCGATCAGGGCGCGCATCACCAGGCCGCCCATGGAGTGGGCAAGGATGCGGATGGGCTGGCCGTGCTCCTCGCACCAGGGCAGCAGCTCGCGCAGCTTTTCCGCCAGCCGGTCGGCACTGTCCAGCACCGAGATGCGCCAGTCGTAGGGAAAGGGCTCGACGCGATGGCTGCGCGCGAGGTAGGTCAGCAGCTCGCCGTAGTAGTCGTCGAGCAGGTCGATGGGCGCCACGCCGGTCGCGTCCCGCGAGAGGTTCTCCAGCTTGCCGCGGGCCAGGTCCCAATAGCTGAGCCAGATACGGTCGTCGCCCACCTTGAGCTGGCTGCCCATGGTGCCGGGCAGCACCAGCGCCACCGGCCGCGGGCCGAGGGTGGCGCTGCGCGCGACGGCGGCACGCCACGCCGGTTCCTCGTGCTTGGCGGCCTCGATCGGCTGGTAGCCGGCGAGCGCGCCGTCGGCGCGGCTCAGCCCGGCGGCAAGATATTTCACCGTGCGCGCGTTGGTGAAGTAGTTGAAGTGGCAGACGTCCGCGCCCTGGTCGAAGACGAAGCGCGCGCCCCCCGCAGGCCGGCGCGCGCCGCCGTACATGGAGCCGGTGTTGACCACCAGGTCGTGCTCGCCGGCGTAGAACCAGTCGGCGACGATCAGTTTGAGTTTGCCCCAGAAGGACTCGCCCTCGATGTCGCCGGCGATCACCGAGAGGTCGGCGCCGGTTTCGAGGTCCGGATGATTGAGCAAGCGCACGATGGCCGATCCCGGCATCATCGCCTCCAGCCCGGGCAGGGTGCGCGGGTCGGTGCGCTCCTTCACCACCGCCAGCAGGAAATCCACCGCATCGTCCACCAGGGTGTCGGCGGCGATATAACTCACCACCGACAGCCAGCGGTCGAGCCGGCCCGAGGCCAGGGTCGTGCCGCGCGCGGGACAGGCCACGCGCACGAAGCGGCCGATGCGCAACTGCTTGGCATCGAGCACGGCCAGCAGCTGGTCCAGCTTCTGGCGTTCCTGCGCATAGCCCGTCGGCTCGCGCTTGCCGAAGCCGAACAGGTCGCCCAGGGTGCGGTCCTCGGCGAACAGGCGGTCGAGCAGGGTCTTGTCCAGCGCGTCCGGCGCGCGCTTGCGCTGGCCGAGGCACAGCAGCTCGCCCACCAGGCCGCCGCGGGAATGGCTCACCAGATGCAATTCGGCGCCGGCCGGCAGTGCCTGCGCCAGCGCCAGCGCGTTGTCGATGGGGCTGAGGGTCAGCGAGAGGTGCTCCCAGGCGTAGACCCAGTCGCCGTAAAGCGCCCGCATGCCGTCGCGCGCGAGGCTGCCCTCGCGGTTGTCCGCCGCCCACAGCTTGCCGAAGCTGCCGCTGGCGCTGGAAGCGGTGCCATGCAGGAACACGAGCAGCGGCGGGTCGCCCGGTTTGGCCTGGTCCGGCAGCGTGGGCGCCGCCTCCAGGCTCAATGCGCTGTCCAGCCGGCAGCGATACAGCCCGGGTTTGTTCGCGAGCTGACGCGCCTCGAACCAGCTCGCAAGCTTGTCCGCCGCCACGCTCTTGAGATCGACCCCGAAGAATTCCAGCGCGTCGATGGCGAGGCCGCCCAGGCCGCGCTCCGTCTGGTCGACCCGCAGCTGCGGATCGATCTCCCACACGTCGGACTGCACGTCCACGGCGCCGCGGGAGGTGCGCGCGCCGTGCTCGCGGTACAGCTCGTCCACGCGCAACCACAATTTGAAGCCGTTGGAGTACTGCAGGCAGGCAATGTCGTCCGGCGCCACGCCCTTCAGCTCGGCAATGCCGCCGGCTTCGCGCGCGGCACCGAGGCGCACGCGACCCTTCGGCGCCAGCGCGATCTTGTCGGTATTCGCGAGCTTCGGCGTCAGTTCATTCTCGACGGCGGTGCCGCGCAAACGCAGTGTCTTGTTCATCTTGATCCCTGAAGTGTGGTTGGGATGGCACGCGCTGCAGGCATCGGTTCGGCCGCATGGCCAGGAGGTGCGGCAGCGGTGGATCGATTATGGTGCGCGGCAAGGTGGAACAGCCGCAGAAGCCCGCGCTACAGCTTCATGTATAGCACATTGACATTGGCATCGGCTCGCCGCTGCCGCCACTGCTGCCCGCAACCCACATTTCTACCGGCTCGCCGACGGCTGCGGCAAGTCACCGAAGGTCATATGTCGTTTTGGGGGGTTGCGCACGCGGCGCCCGGCCGTGTAGCGCGCGACCGAAGCCGGCCTGGCGTGCCACGGTTCCAGTCGAACACGCCGGCTTTCCGCGGCTATGATGGGAACATTCCCAAGCCGGGCGCACGCGCACACATCCTGACCACGATGGATCTTCAGCCGAGACCAGGCCATGCCGGCGCTGCCGCCGACCGGGCGACGGAGCAACACGGCGCAGCGCGGCAGCCGCGCCAAGTGTTCCTGTTCAGCGGCCACATGATCGACGCGCCGGATCGGCCGACGCCGCGCTTCCCGCCGGAAAAGGCGCCCATGGCAGCGGAGAAGATCGCCGCCGCCCTGGATGAATTCGGTGCCGGGCCCGAGGACATCGCCTTCACCCAGGGCGCCTGCGGCGGCGACCTGCTGTTTTCCGAAGCCTGCCTGGCGCGCGGCGTGCGGCTGTACTGGCTGCAACCCCATCGCGAAGCCGACTTCATCCGGAAATCGGTCCTGCGCGGCGGCGAGCCGTGGCTGCGGCGCTACGAGGCGGCGCGAGCACGGCTTGCCGGGCCGATCCGCGCGGCGCCGGATGAGCTCGGGCCGCTCCCGCCGGAGGTGGGCTCTGCCTACGCGCGCTGCAACCTGTGGCTGTTGTCCACGGCGCTGGCGTTCGGCGCGGACCGGTTGCGCTTCATTTGCCTGTGGGATGGCGGGGCAGACGACGGGACGGGCGGAACCGGGCACATGTACCAGGAAGTGAAGCGCAGCGCCGGGCGCGTGACGTGGATCGACAGCCGGATGCTCTGACGATCAGGCGCCGGGCCCGCCGGAGCGCCTTTTGGAGTGGCCGGGATGCGTCCGGTCTCGCCCTGACCTCGGACGAGACGGGCGGCCGCGCCAGAAGCAAAAAGGCCGGCAAAGCCGGCCTCGGGTACAGCGTGCTCGCGCAGTGCCTAGAACGGAATGTCGTCCTCGAAGTCGTCGAAGTCGCCGCCCTTCTTCGCCGGCTTGGCGCCGCCGCTCGGCGCTCCGCCGCCGGACGCAGCGGGACGATCCTGCACTTCGAAGCCTCCACCCCCGGCGCCGCCGCGGCCGCCCAGCATCTGCATGCGGTCGGCCACGATCTCGGTGGTGTAGCGGTCCTGGCCGTCCTTGTCCTGCCACTTGCGCGTCTGCAGGCGGCCCTCGACGTAGACCTGGCTGCCTTTCTTCAGGTATTCGCCGGCGATCTCCGCGAGCTTGCCGAAGAAGGCCACGCGGTGCCACTCGGTGCGCTCCTGCTTCTCGCCGTTCTTGTCCTTCCAGGTGTCGGTGGTGGCCAGACGGATGTTGGTGATGGCATCGCCGCTGGGCATGTAGCGCACTTCCGGGTCGGCGCCCAGATTGCCGATCAGAATGACTTTATTGACTGACGCCATTGTCTTGCTCCCCTTGGATTAGTTGCATCACCCCGGTTTCGTCCCAGCCGTGCATGTCGACCTTCAGAATCGCGATCCCTTCGTCGCCGACCACCAGCGCCTCGGACACGCCCTGCATCCTGGTCAGCGCGCGGGACAGTTCCTGCGCCCGCTCCGCGCTCATTTCGCGCACGTGATAGAGCTTGGTGCGCACCGCCGGCGGGCGCTGCATGCGCGCCGCAAACGCCAGCCACAGGCCGATCAGCACGCTGCAGAACGCGAACACCGCGGACGGGCCGTAGTGCTGCGACAGCACGCCGCCCGCCGCCCCGCCGAGGAACATGCCGAAGGACTGGGAAGCATTATACACGCCGATGGCGGTGCCCTTGCTCGAGGCCGGCGCGATCTTGGAGATGATCGACGGCAGAGTCGCCTCGAGCAGGTTGAAGGCGATGAAATAGGCGGTGAGCAGGATCAGGATGCCGGTGAAGCTGTCGATGAATTCGGCCAGCAGCATCTGGGTCAGGAACATGAGCGCGATGGCGGCGACGAACACTTCCTTCAGCTTGGCCTTCTTCTCGCCATAGATGATGGCCGGCACCATGAGGATGAAGGAGATCACCATGATCGGCAGATAGATCATCCAGTGGTGGTTCTGGTCGATGTTGCCGGCCTTCTTGAGGGCGAAGGGAATCACCACGAACAGCGCCATCTGCGCCGCGTGCAGGGCAAAGATGCCGAAATCCAGCCGCAGCAGTTCCCGGCTGCGGATCACGTCCTTGAGCTTGGCCGGCGTGGCCTCGGTGTCGGAGTGGAAGCGGCTGTGGCGCGGATCGGGAATCACGAAGCGCACCACGCCCATGGCGACGATGGCCAGGATGCCGGTCATGGCGAAGATGCCCGGGATGCCGATCCAGTGATAGAAGGCCGGGCCGGCGATGAGCGACACGGCGAAGGTCACCCCGATGGTTCCGCCGATCATGGCCATGGCCTTGGTGCGGTGCTCCTCCCGCGTGAGGTCCGCCATCAGCGCCGTCACCGCGGCGGAGATCGCCCCCGAGCCCTGGATCGCCCGGCCGAGGATGGTGGTGTAGATGTCCGTGGCGCCGGCGGCGATGAAGCTGCCGATGGCGAACAAGGCCAAGCCGAAGTAGATCACCCGCTTGCGCCCGAACCTGTCGGAAGCCATGCCGAAAGGGAGCTGCAGCAGGGCCTGGGTCAGGCCGTAGATACCCAGCGCCAGGCCGATCAGGGTGTGGTTGCCCCCGGGCAGGTGCTCGGCGTAGATGGCGAACACCGGCAGGATGAGGAACATCCCGAGCATGCGCAGGCCGTAGATGCTGGCCAGGCTGACGGCCGCCCGGAGCTCGAAGGGCGACATGCGTTCGACGTTATCGTTGGTCATGGCTTTATGTATTGTTGTTGGGACGGATTCGAATTGGGCAAGGAATGCAAAAGCGCGTATATTAGCAGGTTCGCTTGCGCCCCATCAGGCGCTTGATTTGCTTCGACTTTATCGAACTCAGGTCACCCCCTCATGGAATTCATCAAGGTTCGCGGCGCCCGCACCCACAATCTCAAGAACATCAGCCTGGACATCCCGCGCAACCGGCTGGTGGTCATCACCGGCCTGTCCGGCTCGGGCAAGTCCTCGCTCGCCTTCGACACCCTGTACGCCGAAGGCCAGCGCCGCTACGTGGAATCCCTCTCCGCCTACGCGCGCCAGTTCCTGCAGATGATGGAAAAGCCGGACGTGGACCTGATCGAGGGCCTGTCGCCGGCGATCTCCATCGAGCAGAAGGCCACCTCCCACAATCCGCGCTCCACCGTGGGCACGGTCACCGAAATCCACGACTACATGCGCCTGCTCTACGCGCGCGTCGGCGACCCCTACTGTCCCGAGCACAACGTGCTGCTCTCGGCGCAGACGGTGTCGCAGATGGTGGACCACGTGCTGGCGCTGCCCGAGGACACCAAATTGATGATCCTGGCGCCGGTGGTCACCGGGCGCAAGGGCGAGCAGCTGGACCTGTTCGACGAGCTGCGTGCCCAGGGCTTCGTGCGCCTGCGCATCGACGGCAAGACCCACGAGATCGACAGCCTGCCCAAGCTGGACAAAAACAAGAAGCACACCATCGAAGTGGTGGTGGACCGCCTGAAAGTCCGCGCCGACGTGAAGCAGCGCCTGGCCGAATCCTTCGAGACCGCGCTGCGCCATGCCGACGGCCGCGCCATCGCCGTCGAGATGGACAGCGGCAAGGAGTATTTGTTCTCGGCCAAGTTTGCCTGCCCGATTTGCGACTATTCGCTGGTGGAGCTGGAACCGCGCCTGTTCTCCTTCAACAATCCCATGGGCGCCTGCCCCAAGTGCGACGGCCTGGGTTCGATCAGCTTCTTCGACCCCAAGCGCGTGGTGGCCTTCCCGCACCTGTCGCTGGCCTCGGGCGCGATCAAGGGCTGGGACCGGCGCAACCAGTTCTACTTCCAGATGCTGCAGAGCCTGGCCATGCACTACGGCTTCGACCTGGACCAGCCGTTCGAGGAGCTGCCCAAGCGCATCCAGGACGTGCTGCTGTTCGGCAGCGGCAAGGAGGAGATCGGCTTCAAGTACCTGGCGGAAAAGGGCGGCTTCCAGACGCGCAAGCATCCCTTCGAGGGCATCGTGCACAACCTGGAGCGCCGCTACCACGAAACCGACTCCCTCACCGTGCGCGAGGAGCTGGCGAAGTACCTCAACAACCGGCCCTGCCCCGAGTGCGAAGGGACCCGATTACGTTTGGAAGCGCGTCATGTGAAGGTGGGCGACAAGGCCATCTTCGAGGTGAGCCACATGCCGCTGAAGCAGGCGTTGCCCTTCTTCGACGCGCTCACCCTCACCGGTGCCAAGCAGGCCATCGCGGAAAAGATCGTGAAGGAAATCAGCTCGCGCATGCGCTTCCTCACCAATGTCGGGCTGGATTACCTGTCGCTGGACCGCTCGGCGGAGACGCTCTCCGGCGGCGAGGCGCAGCGCATCCGCCTCGCCAGCCAGATCGGCTCCGGCCTCACCGGCGTGATGTACGTGCTGGACGAGCCGTCCATCGGCCTGCACCAGCGCGACAACGGGCGACTCCTGGCAACCCTGCGCCACCTGCGCGACCTGGGCAACTCCGTGATCGTGGTGGAGCACGACGAGGAAGCGATTGGCATTTCCGACTACGTCATCGACATCGGCCCCGGCGCCGGCGTGCACGGCGGCGCGGTGGTGGCCCAGGGCACGCCGGAGGAAATCCAGCAGGATCCGAACTCGCTCACCGGGCAATATCTCTCCGGCAAGAAATCCATCGCCGTCCCGAAGAAGCGCCACAAGCCCGACCCCAAGCGCTGGCTGACGCTGACCGGCGCCACCGGCAACAATTTGAAGAACGTCACCCTCAGGCTGCCGGTGGGCATCCTCACCTGCGTCACCGGCGTGTCCGGCTCGGGCAAGTCCACGCTCATCAACGACACCCTGTACCCGCTGATCGCGCAGCACCTGTACGGCTCGACGGTGGAGCCGGCGCCCCACGAGGAGCTGGACGGCCTGGAATTCTTCGACAAGGTCATCGACGTGGACCAGAGCCCCATCGGCCGCACGCCGCGCTCCAACCCCGCCACCTACACTGGCCTGTTCACCCCCATCCGCGAACTCTTCGCCGGCGTGCCGGAAGCGCGCGAGCGCGGCTACGGCCCCGGCCGCTTCTCCTTCAACGTCAAGGGCGGCCGCTGCGAAGCCTGCCAGGGCGACGGCGTGCTGCGCGTGGAAATGCACTTCCTGCCGGACATCTACGTGCCCTGCGACGTGTGCCACGGCAAGCGCTACAACCGCGAGACCCTGGAAATCCGCTACAAGGGCATGACCATCCATGAGGTGCTGGGCATGACCGTGGAGCAGGCCCACGAATTCTTCAGCGCCGTGCCCACCGTGGCGAAGAAGCTGGCAACCCTGTTGGACGTCGGCCTCGGCTACATCACCCTTGGCCAATCGGCGACCACGCTGTCCGGCGGCGAAGCGCAGCGGGTGAAACTGGCGCTGGAACTCTCCAAACGCGACACCGGCCGCACCCTCTACATCCTGGACGAACCCACCACGGGGCTCCACTTCCACGACATCGAGCTGCTGCTGTCGGTGGTGCACCGCCTGCGCGACAACGGCAACACCGTGGTCATCATCGAGCACAACCTGGACGTGATCAAAACCGCGGACTGGATCATCGACCTCGGGCCGGAAGGCGGCGAGGGCGGCGGCCAGATCATCGCGGAGGGGACGCCGGAGGAAGTCGCGAAGAATTCAGTGAGCCATACCGGAAAGTATTTGAAAGCTATTTTGGCCAAATAAGCGGCCCAGAAAGCGATATGCATGTCCCTCGCCACCTGGGAGCTCCTTAGCTACGTCGTCACCGTGATCGGCCTGCCGCTGGCGATCTTCGTGTTCCTGTTCGAGCAGCGCAAGGAGCGGGAGAACGAGGAAGAGGCGGTGTATCAGCTGCTGTCCGACAACTACCAGGACTTCCTCAAGGTCGCGCTGGACAACCCCGACCTGGGGCTATTCTCCCCCGCGGGCGCCGCTTCGCTCACGCCGGAGCAGCAGGAGCGGCGCTTCATCATCTTCAGCATGCTGATCTCGCTGTTCGAGCGCGCCTATCTGCTGCTGCACGAGGAGTCGATGGCACCGAAGCAGGCGCGGCGCTGGAATTCCTGGGAGGACTACATGGTGCAGTGGGTGAGCCGCCCGGACTTTCGCGCCGCCCTGCCCCAACTGCTACACGGCGAGGACCCGGATTTCGTGCGCTATGTGGAGCGGCTGGCCGCCGCGACCAGTGCCGCACCGCAGCCCGCGTGAGCACCTCTTCCGTGCTGGGCGCACGGACCCGCCCGCACGCTATGCGCCGTGCTCGCCCGCGGTGACCACGGCAACGATGATCGCGACCAGCAATGCGACGGTAACGACTCCCACCGGTGGCCCCACCAGCCACGCGCGGTTCTTTCCCTTGATCCACTCCACGAAATGCAGGACCGACAGATACACCAGCGCCTGCAGGAAGAAGCCGATGCCCCATAGCTCGAGCCAGCGCGGCGCCTCAAGACCGAGCTGGCGCCAGCCATAGGTGCCGGCGAGCATCAGCCCGGCAACGATCAGCACCGCCTCGGCGGCGGTCAGGGCAAGCACGCTGCGCGGATAGGCCCGCAGGTCCGCTTCGAGCTGCTGCTTCCGCCCGTCCACCAATTGGGTGACCGTTTTGCGCGTCGACTTGCCGTTTCCGTCAGCTGGCGCCGGCGTCACCTCGATGATTTCGACCACGCCGGTCTCGGCTTCCTCAAGCTCCCGCTTGATTTCGCGCATGCGGTCGACGATTTGGCGCCTGACCGTGGCCACGTAGGCAGCCAGCGCAACCACCAGGGACACCAGCACCCACGACGTGTTCGCTGCCTGCGACATGCCGCTTCCTCCATGCCTTGCCAACGCAGCTTGGAGTTTAGTCGACGAAACTGCTGATACAAGCAGGAATTGCCCGGCGGTCGCCAACGGCGCCCCGGCCACTCAAGAGGCCTAGGGAACCTCTGCAAAAGGTGGCGAGCAAGCCCGGCTGGCCGCCGAGAAGCGCACCTGTACAAGGGAGTACAGCGAGCATCGCAGGCGGCCAGACGGGCTGCGCAGTACTCTTGCAGAGGTTCCCTAGAAGAGTGCGCCCTGCGCCAGCCGGTCGTAGATCAGGCGAACATCCACGCTACGGGCGGATGGATTGAGCCGGTGGGGCTCCGACTGCCCCGGCCCGATGAGATGCATGACGTCCACCCCGTGGGCGAGCAGCCAGTCGGAAATGAAGGAGCGATGGCACTCGGCGGGGTTTTTCTCCGCGCACATGATGGCCACGCGCCGCTCGCCCGCCCTGTCCATGAGCCGGCCCGCCGCGACCTCGAACGTCGCCGTCTCCATGTGATCCGCGTAAGCGCGAAAGCCGTCCGCCGCGAGCGCGAGGTGGGGCGAGTCCGGCCGCGGCTTGCGGAAGCCGCCCAGGTCCTGGCCTTCCCAGACATAGTCGATGCCCGCCCGCGCCAGCGCCGCATCGAGCGCCGCGCGTGCGAACTGGGGATGGCGCTTCGATGCGGGATGCGCGCGCACGTCCACCAGCAGCTCGATCTCCGCCGCTTGCAGGAGCGCGACGAATTCCTCGGCGCTGCGGTTGCCGTGGCCGATGGTGTGGAGCGTGATGGACATGGCGCATGGTATCCGAATCAGCCCGGGCGGTGCGAATTTGCGGCACTGCGCCCTCACCCCCGACCCCTCCCCCAAGGGAGAGGGGGAATCCACGCTGTCACACCGGCGTCACCCATGCCTGCTACAAATGGGCCTCACATGGGAGACTCTTATATGCTGTATCCGGAACTGTTCAGTTCGCTCGAATCCGCCCGCTGGAACATGGGCACCGACGTGCCCTGGGAGCGATTCGATGCCGCCAGGCTCTCCGACGAGCAGGCACTGACGATCAAGATGAATGCCATCACCGAGTGGGCGGCGTTGCCTGCCACCGAAATGTTCCTGCGCGACAACCGCGACGATTCCGACTTCTGCGCCTTCATGTCGGTGTGGTTCTACGAGGAGCAGAAGCACGCGCTGGTGCTGATGGAATACCTGCGCCGCTTCCGCCCCGAGCTGTGCCCGACCGAGGAGGAGCTGCACGCGGTGCGCTTCGACTTCGACCCGGCGCCGGCGCTGGAGACGCTGATGCTGCACTTCTGCGGCGAGGTGCGCCTCACGCAGTGGTATCGCCGCGCCGCGGAGTGGCACACGGAGCCGGTGATCCGGCACATCTACGAGACGATCTCCCGCGACGAGGCCCGTCACGCCGGCGCCTACCTGCGTTACATGAAGCGCGCGCTGGGCCATGCCGGCGACGCCGCGCGCGCCGCCTTCGCCAAGGTGGGCGTGCTGATGGCGAGCCCCGGCCGCTCCGGCAAGCCGCTGCATCCGACCAACCTGCACGTGAACCAGTCGCTGTTCCCCCATGACACGGTGCAGTCGCGCCTGCCCGATCCGGACTGGCTGGAGCGCTGGCTGTCGCAGCAAATCGACTTCGACAAGGCGTGCGAGGCGCGGGTGGTGGGCGGCATCCTGCGCAACCTGTCGAGCCTGTTCGATCAGACCTTCGACACGGTGGCGGACTTGAACCGCTACCGGAAGCGGTTTGCGGCTTCGGCGGGGCATTGACGCCACACCCGGCGCATTCCCTCCACCGCGCCCTCGCTCCTCTCCCCGGGGGCGAGGGGCTTTCCGTGGCGCCGATCGGCGTGTCGGCGTAACATCTGCTTGTCGCCCATCCGCCGCCCCGGAGGTTCGCCATGCGCTTCGCAATCGCCTTCCTTGCCCTGACTTTGAGCCCGCTGGCCAGCGCCGCCGGGGATCTGCCTCATCGCAAGCCCGGCCTGTGGGAGCTGAAGATGCAGGTGCCCGGCATGCCGCAGCCGATGGTGAGCCAGCAGTGCATCGACGAGAAGACCGACGACCTGATGCAAAGCCACGGCCAGGCGCAGATGAAACAGCAGTGCAGCAAGAATTCCGTACGCCGTGACGGCGACAAGGTCATTGCGGAATCCGTGTGCAAGTTCGACGGCACGACAGCGACGACCATGGCTGTCTTCAGCGGCGACTTCTCCCGCAGCTACCGCGGCGAGATCAACACCACCTACGCGCCGCCGATGCAGGGCATGAAGTCCTCGAAGCAGACGATGGAGGCGAAATGGCTGGGCGCCTGCAAGCCGGGCCAGAAGCCGGGTGACGTGATCATGCCGGGCATGGGCAGCATGAACATCAACGAGATGATGAAGAACATGCCGCAGGGCGGGCAACCGCGGGTTCCACGCTAGGGCAGCGACTGCGCAAGATTGACACCGCGCCCCATGCTGCGTAGCGTAGCCGGACCATCGTTTTCCGCCTGCCCGCCATGACCCTGCCCCCGCCCCTCCCCGGCGCCGCTTTTGCGGCTGGCCCCCTGCGCCTCAAGGACGTGCTGGCGGCACTCCTCGCCGACGGCCACATCAGCAAGGAGCAGGGCAACGACCTGCTTGCCGCGCAGCGCTCCGCCCGCGGCGACCAGCATCCGCTGGTGGTCGTCGCCGGCCAGAAGTGGCGCAGCCCGGTGGCCGATCAGCCGCTGACGCTGGAGTTCCTGACCGAATGGCTGGCGCAGAGATCCGGGCTGGCCTACTACCATATCGATCCGCTCAAGGTGGACGTCGCCGGCGTGACGGACGTGATGTCCCACGCCTATGCCTCGCGCTACCGGGTGCTGCCGGTGGAGGTGACCGCAGGCGAGGTCGTGATCGCCACCGCCGAGCCCTTCTCGCGGGAATGGGAAGGCAGCGTGGAGCAGGCGGCGCGCAAGCCCATCCGCCGGGTGGTGGCCAATCCGCTGGACATCCAGCGCTACCTCGCCGAGTTCTACACCCTGGCGCAGTCGGTGAAGCATGCGATCAAGGCGCATGAAGGCGCCGCCGGCTCCGGCATTACCAACTTCGAGCAGCTGGTGGCGCTCGGCCGCATGGGCAATCTGGACGCCAACGACCAGAGCGTGGTGCGCATCGTGGACTGGCTGCTGCAGTATGCCTTCGAGCAGCGCGCCAGCGACATCCACATCGAACCGCGGCGGGAGGCGGCCCAGGTGCGCTTTCGCATCGACGGCGTGCTGCATCTGGTGTATCAGATTCCGACCGCGGTCTACAACGCGATCACCAGCCGGATCAAGCTGCTCGGGCGCATGGACATGGTGGAGAAGCGCCGGCCCCAGGACGGGCGCATCAAGACGGTCACCCCCAACGGCGACGAGATCGAGCTGCGCCTGTCGACGATGCCCACGGCCTTCGGCGAAAAGCTGGTGATGCGCATCTTCAACCCGGACATTCTGGTGCGCGATTTCCGCGAACTGGGCTTCACCGACGAGGAGGCGGCGCGCTGGAACGGCATGGTGTCGCAGCCGAACGGCATCGTGCTCGTCACAGGGCCCACCGGCTCCGGGACGACCACCACGCTCTACACGTCGCTGCGCCAGCTGGCGGAACCCGAGGTCAACGTGTGCACGGTCGAGGATCCGATCGAGATGGTGGTGCCCCAGTTCAACCAGATGCAGGTGCAGCCGGCCATTGGTCTGGATTTCGCCAGCGGCATCCGCACCCTGATGCGCCAGGATCCGGACATCATCATGGTGGGCGAGGTCCGCGATCTGGAGACGGCGGAGATGGCGATCCAGGCCGCCCTCACCGGCCATCTGGTGCTGTCGACGCTGCATACCAACGACGCGCCGTCCGCCATCACCCGCATGCTGGATCTCGGCGTGCCCGCCTACCTCCTCAAGTCCACGGTGCTGGGCGTGCTGGCGCAGCGGCTGGTGCGCACCCTGTGTCCCCACTGCAAGCAGCCGGCGGAGATCGACGACGAGACCTGGCTGGAGCTGGTGCGGCCGTGGAAGGCGGCCAAGCCGGCGCAGGTCTACCGCCCCAACGGCTGTCTGGAATGCCGCATGACGGGCTACCGCGGGCGCGTGGGCATCTATGAGATCCTCACCATGAGTCCTGGCATCGCCCGCCTGATCACGGCCCAGACCGACTTGGCAAAGGTCCGGGAGACCGCCTACCGCGAAGGCATGCGCGCCCTGCGCGCGGCGGGCGCGGCCAAGGTGGCGGCCGGACTCACGACACCGGAGGAGGTGCTGAAGGTGGCGCCTCCCCCGTACGAGGGTTGAACCGCATGGTGAAGCTGCTGTATTTCGCTGCCCTGCCCGACCGGCTGGGCACGAGCGCCGAAGAAATCGACCTGCCGCAAGGCGTGGCAACGATGCGAGCGCTGCTCGCATTGCTACGGGCACGCGGCGGCGAATGGGAACAGGCCTTCGGCGCGGGCGCGCTGCGCATCACGGTGAACAAGCAGTTCGCCGACCTGGACACGCCGGTCAAGGCCGGCGACGAGATCGCCTTCATCTCCGCCTGGATGTAGCGGCGTCACAGGGGCAGGATCGGCGCGCCGACCTTCAGCCCGAGCGCCTGCGCCGCACTGGCGCGGGGCAGGGCGATTTCCACCAAGCCCACGCTGTTCGCATACCAGAACGGGCGGCCGGGCTCGGCCTCGGAGAAGGTGCGCGCGTAGGGGATGCGCGTGGCCCCGCATTCGATCACGGATTCGCGCCGCATTCCCGCCGCGGGAATGCCGGTAAAGCAATTGCCGTAGTGGTCCACATAGATGACCCGGTGCAGGGCGTCCGCAGCGAGCAGCACGTCCAGTCGCACAACCTCGCGCAACTTGTCCTGGGGCATGGCGCCGCGCACGATGGCGGCGGCGATGGGCGCGAACAGATCGCGGCCATGAAACGAGTCGGAGAGCTGCCGCGGGCGCCAGGTCACATGCCAGGTGCGCGCCGCCCGCGCCCGCTGCGCCACGATGGAAAGCAGGCCATTGTCCGGCCCCACGTACCAGATGTCATCGGCGAGCAGCACCGCGGCGCGGCGCGGACCGCCCACGCCCGGGTCCACCACCGCAAGGCAAACGTCGCCGGCGGCAAAGGTCGACGCCAGCGCCGCCAGCAGATGCGCGCCGGACTCGATGTCGTAATCCGGCGCCTCGTGCAGCAGGTCGATGACGGGAATTGCGGGCGCGTCGCGCTGCAGCACGGCCCGGAGCTGGCCGGCGTAGACGTCGCTGGCGCCGAAGTCCGTGAAGAGAATGAGGCTCATGGCCGGCCATTATAGGCCGCGCCGGGCAACAAAAAAGCCGGGACGCGCCCGGCTTTTTTGTCTGATGCGACGGCCTTATTCGGCGGCTTCGGCCGAGCCTTCGGCGCCTTCCGGACGATCCAGCAGCTCGACATAGGCCATCGGCGCGTTGTCGCCCTGGCGGAAGCCGCACTTGAGGATGCGCAGGTAGCCACCATTGCGCTTCTGGAAGCGCGGACCCAGTTCGTCGAACAGCTTGACCACCATCTCGCGGTCACGCAGGCGGTCGAAGGCCAGCCGGCGGTTGGCCAGGGTCGGGGTCTTGCCCAGGGTGATCAGGGGCTCGGCCACGCGGCGCAGTTCCTTGGCCTTGGGCAGGGTGGTCTTGATCACTTCGTGGCGCAGCAGCGAGTTCGCCATGTTGCGGAACATCGCCAGACGATGGCTGCTGGTACGGTTGAGTTTGCGGTTGCCTAAACGGTGACGCATGATTGCCTATCCTTGTTGTGTCGTGCTTACTTGCCGTGGTGCTCGAGCCCGGCAGGCGGCCAGTTCTCCAGGCGCATGCCCAGGGTCAGACCCTTGGAAGCGAGTACGTCCTTGATTTCGTTGAGCGACTTGCGGCCCAGGTTGGGGGTCTTCAGCAGCTCGTTCTCGGTGCGCTGGATCAGGTCACCGATGTAGTAGATGTTCTCCGCCTTGAGGCAGTTCGCGGAGCGCACCGTGAGTTCCAGATCGTCCACCGGGCGCAGCAGGATCGGGTCGATCGCCGGCGCGCGCGGGGCTTCGGCGATGCTCGGCGTGCCCTTGAGGTCGGCGAACACCGACAGCTGATCCATCAGGATGCGCGCGGCGTAACGCACGGCTTCTTCGGGATCGACCACGCCATTGGTTTCGATGTCCATCACCAGCTTGTCGAGGTCGGTGCGCTGTTCGACGCGGGCGCTCTCGACGGCGTAGCTGACCCGGCGCACCGGGCTGAAGGAGGCGTCCATCTGGATGGTGCCGATGGTGTGCTCCTGCTCTTCCATGCGGCGCGAGGCGACCGGCTGGTAGCCGCGACCCTGCTCGATCTTGATCTCGAGATTCAGCTCACCATTGCCCGTCATGTGGGCAATCACGTGCTCGGGGTTCAGGATCTCGACGTCATGGGTGGTTTCGATGTCGCCGGCGGTGACCACGCCCTTGCCCTTCTTGGACAGGCGCAGGGTGGTTTCGCTGCGGTTGTTCAGCTTGAGCGCGATGCCCTTCAGGTTGAGCAGAATGTCGACCACGTCTTCCTGCACGCCCTCGATCGCGGAGTACTCATGGAGCACGCCATCGATCCTGACCTGGGTAATGGCATAGCCCGGCATGGACGAGAGCAGGATGCGGCGCAGGGCGTTGCCCAAGGTGTGGCCGTAACCGCGCTCGAACGGCTCCATCACGACGCGGGCGCGCAGCGGAGAGAGTTGCTCCACGTCGACGACACGCGGCTTCAGGAATTCGGTAGCGCTGCTTTGCATGGATGAGTCCTCGTACCTTTATCGGTTTCCTGGATCGGTTTCCTGGGATTCGCTTGCCTGGGTTACCCGCAGTGATTACTTCGAGTACAACTCGACCACGAGGTGCTCGTTGATGGTGGCAGGCAGCTCGGAACGCACCGGCATCGCCTTGAAGGTGCCTTTGAGCGCCTTGGCATCCACCGTCACCCACTCGGGGAAACCGCGGCCTTCGGCGGCCTCGGCCGCAGCCTTGATGCGCAGATGATTCTTCGCCTTCTCGGCCACTTCCACCACGTCGCCCGGGCGCACCTGGTAGGACGGGATGTTCACGCGCTTGCCGTTCACCAGCACGCCGTTGTGGCGCACGACCTGGCGCGCCTCGGCACGGGAAGCACCGAAGCCCATGCGGTAGGCGACGTTGTCCAGGCGGCTCTCCAGGACCTGCAGCAGGTTTTCACCCGTGACGCCCTTGCGGCGGTCGGCTTCGAAGTAATAGCCGCGGAACTGGCGTTCCAGGATGCCGTACACCCGGCGCACCTTCTGCTTCTCGCGCAGCTGCTTGCCGTAGTCGGACAGGCGCGCGCCGGAGCGCTGGCCATGCTGGCCGGGGGCGTATTCACGGCGCTCGATGGAGCACTTGTCGGTAAAGCACTTCTCGCCCTTGAGGAACAGCTTCTCGCCCTCGCGGCGGCACTGGCGGCACTTGGGATCGGTATTGCGGGCCACGGTAACTCTCCTAGCTTAGATGCGGCGCTTTTTGGGAGGACGGCAGCCGTTGTGCGGCACCGGCGTCACATCCGCGATCTGGGTAATCTTGAAGCCGACGGCATTCAGGGCGCGCACGGCGGACTCGCGGCCGGGGCCGGGGCCCTTGATGCGCACCTCCAGGTTCTTCACGCCGTATTCCTGGGCTGCCTTGCCCGCCGCTTCGGCGGCCACCTGGGCCGCGAACGGGGTGCTCTTGCGCGAGCCCTTGAAGCCGGCGCCGCCGGAG
>CAYUJV010000039.1:0-7437 GCA_964445085.1 uncultured Burkholderiales bacterium | reverse complement strand
TGATGATGGTGTTGTTGAAGGAGGCATGCACGTGGGCGATGCCCTCGGCCACGTTCTTCTTGACCTTCTTGCGCACCCGGGTGGTGGTCTTGGTTGCCATAATTGATCGTCCTTTAATGCTCTACGTCGGCGCGCTTATTTGGTGGCGCGAATGGCCTTGCGCGGGCCTTTGCGGGTGCGCGCATTGGTACGGGTGCGCTGCCCGCGCACCGGCAGGCCGCGGCGATGGCGCTGGCCGCGGTAGCAGCCGAGGTCCATCAGACGCTTGATGTTCATGGTCACTTCACGCCGCAGGTCGCCTTCCACGGTGAACTTGCCCACCTCGTCACGCAGCTTTTCCATGTCGCTGTCGTTCAGATCCTTGATCTTGGTGCTGAAGTTCACGCCCGCCGCTTCGCAGATCTTGCGCGCGCGCGTGCGGCCAATGCCGTAAATCGCGGTCAGCGCGATCTCGGCATGCTGGTGGTTGGGGATGTTCACCCCGGCGATACGGGCCATTCCGTTACTCCTTGCAGAAAGCTTTCCGCAAACAGAAAACTTGAAATTTTAACAATAAAGCAGGTGCTTATCAACCCGAGGGCAATCAGCCCTGGCGCTGCTTGTGGCGCGGATCCGCGCAGATCACGCGAACCACGCCGTTGCGGCGGACGATTTTGCACTTGCGGCAGATTTTCTTGACCGATGCTTGCACTCGCATGCTTCTCTCCTTACGCCCTCGCCGCCAGCTCGCTGCTGGCTGCTACCGGCTAAAACTCACTTCGCCCGGTAAACAATCCGGGCGCGCGACAAATCGTAGGGCGTCAATTCAACCGTGACCTTGTCGCCCGGCAGGATGCGGATGTAATGCATGCGCATCTTGCCCGAGATGTAACCCAGGACCACGTGCCCGTTTTCCAGCTTCACACGAAAGGTTGCGTTCGGAAGGTTCTCGAGCACCTCCCCCTGCATCTCGATCGTGTCTTCCTTCGCCATTCGCTTCCCAGCGGCAGCTAACGGACCAGGCCACCCTTGAAGTTGGCTTTCTTCAGCAGGCTTTCATACTGGTGGCTCAGCATGTAGGCCTGGACCTGGGCCATGAAGTCCATGGTCACCACGACGATGATCAGCAGTGACGTGCCGCCGAAATAGAACGGCACGTTGAACTTCACAATCAAAAATTCCGGCAGCAGGCACACCAGCGTGATGTACAGCGCGCCCACCAGCGTCAGCCGCATGGTGATCTTCTCGATGTAGCGCGCGGTTTGCTCGCCCGGCCGGATACCCGGCAGGAACGCTCCGCTCTTCTTCAGGTTGTCCGCCGTCTCCTTGGGATTGAACACCAAGGCGGTGTAGAAGAAGCAGAAAAACACGATCGCCGTCGCATACAGCATCACGTACAGCGGCTGCCCCGGCGACAGCATGCCGGCCACGTCCTTCAGCCACGTCATCTTGTCGCTCTGCCCGAACCAGCCCGCCAGCGTGGCCGGGAACAGGATGATGCTGGACGCAAAGATCGGCGGGATCACCCCCGACATGTTCAGCTTCAGCGGCAGATGCGTGCTCTGTCCCGCGTACACCTTGTTGCCCACCTGGCGCTTGGCGTAGTTCACCACGATCTTGCGCTGGCCCCGCTCGACGAACACGACGAGGTAGGTCACCAGCACCACCGCGGCAAAAATCGTCAGCACCAGCGGGATCGAGAACGCCCCGGTCCGCACCAGATCCAGGGTGCCGCCCAGCGCCCGCGGCAGGCCGGCGACGATCCCCGAGAAAATGATCAGGGAAATGCCGTTGCCGATGCCGCGCTCGGTGATCTGCTCGCCCAACCACATCAGGAACATCGTCCCCGTGGTCAGGGTCAGCACCGTGGTCACGCGGAACATGAAGCCCGGCTCCAGCACCAAGCCCTGCTGCGACTCCAGCGCGATGGCGATGCCCAGCGACTGGAAGAACGCCAGGGCAACCGTCCCATAGCGCGTGTACTGGGTGATCTTCCGCCGCCCCGACTCGCCTTCCTTCTTCAGCGCCTCCAGCTGCGGCGACACCACCGTCATCAGCTGCATGATGATCGACGCCGAAATGTACGGCATGATGCCCAGGGCGAGCACGGAAAAACGTCCCAGGGCGCCGCCCGAGAACATGTTGAACATGCCCAGGATGCCGCCCTGCTGCCCCTCGAACAAGGCCGCCAGCTGCGCCGGGTCGATGCCGGGCACCGGGATGTGCGTCCCGATGCGGAACACCACCAGCGCGCCGAGCAGGAACAGCAGGCGGCGCTTCAGGTCGCCCATCTTTGCGCCCGAGAGGGCGCCGGCAAGACTGTCCGCGACGGCCAAGTTCGTTCCTACTCGGCGATCTTGCCGCCGGCCGCTTCGATCGCGGCGCGCGCGCCCTTGGTCACGCCCACGCCCTGCACGGTGATGGCCTTGCCGATCGCACCGGACAGCACGATCTTGGCCGCCAGCGCGCGGGACGGCACCAGGCCGGCTTGCTTCAGCGTCAGCAGGTCAACGGTATTGCCTTCCAGCTTGTCCAGGGCATACAGCATGACCTCGGCGGTGTCGCCCTTGGTCAGCGAAACGAAGCCGCGCTTGGGCAGGCGGCGCTGCAGCGGCATCTGGCCGCCTTCGAAGCCAACCTTGTGGAAACCGCCGGCACGGGATTTCTGGCCCTTGTGACCGCGGCCGCAGGTCTTGCCCAGGCCGCTGCCGATGCCGCGGCCGACGCGCTTCTTCGCGTGGGTCGCGCCGTCGGCCGGTTTGATCGTGTTCAGTCGCATCTCAGCCCTCGCACTTCACCAGATAGGACACTTTGTTGATCATGCCGCGCACCGCCGGGGTGTCTTCCAGCTCGACGGTGTGATGCATGCGGCGCAGGCCCAGGCCGCGCACGCACTCGCGGTGCGACTTGATCGTGCCGATGGGGCTCTTCACCAGGGTGACTTTCACCTTCTTGCTCGCGTTCGCCATGGCTTACCCCACGATCTCTTCGACGGTCTTGCCGCGCTTGGCAGCAATGTCCGACGGGGTGGATTGGTTCAGCAGGCCGTTCAGCGTCGCGCGCACGACGTTGTAGGGGTTGGTCGACCCAATGCACTTGCACAGCACGTTGTGCACGCCCATCACCTCGAACACCGCGCGCATGGCGCCGCCGGCGATGATGCCGGTACCTTCGGAGGCCGGCTGCATGATCACCTTCGACGCGCCATGGCGGCCGATGACCTGATGCTGCAGGGTGCCATTCTTCAGGGGAATCTTCACCATGTTGCGGCGGGCTTCTTCCATCGCCTTCTGCACCGCGACCGGCACTTCCTTCGACTTGCCCTTGCCCATCCCGATGCCGCCATCGCCGTCGCCCACCACCGTCAGCGCGGCGAAGCCGAGGATGCGACCGCCCTTCACCACTTTGGTGACGCGGTTCACCGAGATCATCTTTTCACGCAGGCCGTCGCCGCGCTCTTCCGTTTCGATCTTTGCCATGTTCAACCTCGATTAGAACTGCAGGCCGCCTTCACGCGCGGCTTCGGCCAATGCCTTCACGCGCCCGTGGTACCGGAATCCGGAACGGTCAAAAGCCACTTTGTCGATGCCCAGGGCCTTGGCCTTCTCGGCAATGAGCTTGCCGATGCGGGCGGCAGCGGCGGAATTGCCGCCATTGCTTACGTCACTGCGCACGCTCTTGTCGAGCGTGGATGCAGACGCCAGCACCTTGCCGCCACTGGCATCGATGATCTGGGCGTAAATGTGCAGGTTGGTGCGATGAACCGCCAACCGCGCCACCTTGAGCTCAGCGATTTTCGCACGGGTTTTGCGTGCGCGACGCAGACGAGCCTGTTTCTTATCCATGACCTTAACCTCTTACTTCTTCTTGGTTTCTTTCAGGACCACCACTTCGTCGGCGTAGCGCACACCCTTGCCCTTGTAGGGCTCGGGCGGACGGTAGGCGCGAATTTCGGCGGCAACCTGACCAACCACTTGCTTGTCGGCACCCTTGACGACGATTTCCGTCTGGCTCGGGGTTTCGACCTTGATCCCGGCCGGCATCTTGTGGTCGACCGGATGGGAAAATCCCAGGGACAGGCTCAGCACGTCGCCCTTGGCCTGGGCGCGGTAACCCACGCCGACCAGGTTGAGCTTGCGCTCGAAGCCCTTGCTCACGCCGTGGACCATGTTCGCCAGCAAGGCGCGCATGGTGCCGGACATGGCATGCGCCTCGATGGTGTCGGCGACCTGCTCGACCTTGATCTGGTCGCCTTCCTTGGCAACCTTGACGGTGGCGCTCTGGCGCTGCTTCAGGGTGCCCAGGGGGCCCTTGACCACGATCTCATCCGCGCCCAGCGTGACTTCGACGCCGGCGGGCACTTGTACTGGATTCTTTGCGACTCGAGACATGTTTCTTCCCCGTTACGCAACGATGCACAAAACTTCGCCACCCACGCCGGCGGCGCGTGCCTTGCGGTCGGTCATCACGCCCTTGGAGGTGGAAACGATGGTGATGCCGAGGCCGTTCATGACCTTCGGGATGTCCTTCGTGCCTTTGTAGATGCGCAGGCCGGGACGCGAGACGCGCTCGATGCGCTCGATCACGGGACGGCCGGCGTAATACTTGAGGCTCACGTCGAGCTGCGCCTTGCCCTCGTTTTCACGAACGGCAAAGTCCTCGATGTAGCCTTCATCCTTCAGCACCTTGGCGATCGCCGCCTTGAGCTTGGATGCAGGCATGGAAACGCTTACCTTCTCCGCGCGCTGGGCGTTGCGGATGCGGGTCAGCATATCGGAAATGGGATCGCTCATGCTCATGCTTCTAACCCCTTACCAGCTGGCCTTGACGACACCCGGGATTTCGCCCGCCATCGCGAATTCGCGCACCTTGTTGCGCGCCAGACCGAACTTGCGGAAATATCCGCGCGGGCGGCCGGTCAGTTCGCAACGGTTGCGCAGGCGGGTCGGGCTGGCGTTACGCGGCAGCTGCTGCAGCTTCATGCGCGCTTCGTAACGCTCCTCGTCGGAGGCCTTGGTGTTGTTGATGGTTGCAATGAGCTCGGCGCGCTTGGCGGCGAATTTCGCCACGGTCTTGCGGCGCTTCTGCTCACGATTCTTGAGTGCTAACTTGGCCATAGCAACCTCAGTTCTTGAACGGGAAGCTGAAAGCCGCCAGCAGGGCACGGCCTTCCTTGTCGGTCTTCGCGGTGGTGGTGATGGTGATGTTCATCCCACGCAACGCATCGATTTTGTCGTACTCGATTTCCGGGAAAATGATCTGCTCTTTCACGCCCATGTTGAAATTGCCACGGCCGTCGAAGGAGCGGCCGGAAATGCCGCGGAAGTCGCGAATGCGCGGGATCGCGATCGTCACCAGACGGTCGAGAAACTCGTACATGCGGCCCTTGCGCAGGGTCACCATGCAGCCGATCGGGTAGCCCTCGCGGATCTTGTAGGTGGCGATGGACTTGCGCGCCTTGGTGATCACCACCTTCTGGCCGGCGATCTTTTCCATGTCGCCGACGGCGTGCTCCAGCACCTTCTTGTCGCCGACCGCCTCGCCCACACCCATGTTCAGGGTGATCTTGGTGATGCGCGGCACTTCCATGATGGACTTGTACCCGAACTCCCGCATGAGCTGGGGCACAACCTTTTCCTTGTAGAAATCTTGCAAGCGAGCCATGACTGTTCCTTACACGCCCGATTAAACGTCCAGCACTTCGCCGTTGGACTTGAAGAAGCGAACCTTGCGGCCGTCTTCCAGCACCCTGAAGCCCACGCGATCGGCTTTCTGCGTGGCCGGATTGAACAGGGCCACATTGGACACCTGGATCGGCATCTCCTTCTCGACGATGCCGCCGGCCGCGCCCGCCATGGGGTTCGGCTTCTGGTGCTTCTTGACCTTGTTCACGCCCTCGACCACCAGGCGCTCGTCATCGACGACGCGCAGCACGGTGCCGCGGCGCCCCTTGTCCTTGCCGGTGAGGACGATGACATCGTCCCCTTTTTTGATCTTCCGCATGGTTGCTCCTTACAGCACTTCCGGCGCGAGCGAGACGATCTTCATGAAGCGCTCGGTGCGCAGCTCGCGGGTGACGGGCCCAAAGATACGAGTGCCGATCGGCTCCAGCTTGTTGTTCAGGAGCACGGCGGCGTTGCCGTCGAATTTGACGAGAGAGCCGTCGGGACGGCGCACGCCCTTGGCGGTCCGCACCACGACGGCGTTGTAGATTTCGCCCTTCTTGACGCGGCCGCGGGGAGCGGCGTCCTTGACGCTGACCTTGATGATGTCGCCGATGCCGGCGTAACGACGCTTGGAGCCGCCCAACACCTTGATGCACATCACAGTGCGCGCGCCGGTGTTGTCGGCGACGTCCAGCATGGACTCGGTTTGAATCATTTATCTCTCCAACTTAATCCGTCACGCGCCTTGGGATTCGTACCATCCACGGGCGCCACAAACCGACGGTCAGTTTTGGGGGGTGGCCCGCCTCTGGCCCAGTGTTGTTGCCCAAGGCGCGACCAGCGAAAGGGCGAGATTTTACCGGGATTCCCGCCCTCCCGCAAGTGTTAAATAACGCGGCCCTTTTCCACCAGGCGCTTCACGCGCCAGGCCTTGGTCTTGGCGATGGGTGCGCTTTCCTCGATTTCCACCAGATCGCCCGCCTGGAACTCGTTGTTCTCATCATGGGCATGGTATTTCTTGGACTGGCGCACGACCTTGCCATACATCGGGTGCTTGACCTTGCGCTCGACCAGCACGGTCACGGTCTTGTCCATCTTGTCGCTCACCACGCGACCGGTCAGGGTCCGCTTGGTTTTCGCTGCTTCAGTCATGCTTGCCTCGCTTTTTCGGTCAGGAGGGTGCGCACGCGGGCGATGTCGCGCCGCATCTTCCTCAGCTGGTCGGTCTTGGTGGACTGCTGGGTGGCAATCTGCATGCGCAGGCCGAATTGGGCCTTGAGCAGGGAAGACAGCTCGGTCTTCAGCTCGTCCACGGATTTGGTTCTGAGTTCGCTTGCTTTCATGATCTAACCTTTTCGGCCTTAGGCGCCGACCTGGCGAGTGACGAAGGTGGTCGCGATCGGCAGCTTGGCGGAGGCCAGGCGGAAGGCTTCCCGCGCCAGTTCCTCGTTCACACCGTCCATTTCGTACAGCATCTTGCCGGGCTGGATCTCGGCGACCCAGTACTCGGGGTTGCCCTTGCCGTTACCCATACGCACTTCGGCCGGCTTCTGGGAGATCGGCTTGTCCGGGAAGATGCGGATCCAGATGCGGCCGCCGCGCTTGATGTGGCGGGTCATGGCGCGACGGGCGGCCTCGATCTGACGCGCGGTCAGACGGCCACGGCCGACGGCCTTGAGGCCGAAGTCGCCGAAACTCACCTTGTTGCCGCGAGTGGCGACGCCGGTATTACGGCCCTTCTGCTCCTTGCGGTATTTTCTTCTAGCTGGCTGCAGCATGTTTCACTCCTGAT
>CAYUJV010000038.1:0-24898 GCA_964445085.1 uncultured Burkholderiales bacterium | reverse complement strand
GACTGGAGTTCAGACGTGTGCTCTTCCGTCGCCGCCGCGCGTGCGCCCGCAGCCGCGCCCGCGACCGAGCCGGCGCGCCCGGTCTCCGAGGAAGACCGCATGCGGGAGCTCCTGCGCAACCGGGAGGGTCGCTGATGAGCCGCAGCCTTGCAACCACACTCATTGTCGCGCTCGTGGCGCTGGTGGTGATGAGCTTCACCTTTTTCACCGTGGACCAGCGCCAGGACGCGATCGTGCTGCAGCTGGGCGAGATCGTCTCGGTCAAGACCAAGCCGGGCCTCTATCTCAAGATCCCGCTGATCCAGAACGTGGTCTATATCGACCGCCGGGTGCGCACCCTGGACACGCCGGACTCCGACCTCATCATCACCTCGGAAAAGATCAACATGCTGGTCGATTCCTTCGTGAAGTGGCGCGTCGTGGATCCGAAGCAGTACTACGTGAGCGTTCGCGGCGACGAGAAGAGCGCCGAGGCGCGGCTGCTGCAGCTGGTGCGCGACGGCCTGCGCGCCGAGTTCAACAAGCGCACCGTGGAGGACGTCATCTCCGGCCAGCGCGAGCAGGTGATGGAGAGCCTGCGTGCCAACGTGGATCGCGAGGCGCGCGCGCTGGGCATCCAGGTGGTGGACGTGCGGCTCAAGCGCGTCGACTACTCGGAAAAGGTGGCCGACTCGGTGTACGAGCAGATGCGCCAGGAGCGCGTGCGCGTGGCCAACGAGCGCCGTTCCATGGGCGCCGCGGAGAAGGAGAAGATCCAGGCCGATGCCGACAAGCAGCGCCAGATCATCATTTCCGAGGCCTACCGCGATGCGCAGCGGATGAAGGGCGAGGGCGACGCCAAGGCGGCGTCGATCTATTCCCAGGCCTATTCCCAGAACCCGGAGTTCTACGCGTTCTACCGCAGTCTCGACGCGTACAAGGAGAGCTTCAAGAACAGGCAGGACGTGCTGGTGCTCGATCCCAACTCCGAGTTCTTCAAGTACTTCAAGAATCCCGGCAGAGGCGGCAAGTAAGGGCATGGGCGCGAGCTTTCTCATGGCCTTCGGGCTGATGCTGGTGCTCGAAGGCGTGCTCCCGTTCCTCGCGCCGGCGCTGTGGCGCGATGCCTTCCGCAGGCTGATGCAGCTGACCGACGGCCAGCTGCGCTTCATGGGGCTGTTCTCCATGGCCGTCGGCCTGCTGCTTACCGTGTTCGCCGCCTGATCATGCACACCTGGCTGCTCCCGGAATACATCGAGGATATCCTGCCGCCGGCCGCGCAGCGCGTCGAGCAGGCGCGGCGCACCGCGCTCGACCTGTTCGCGAGCCACGGCTATGAGCTGATCGTCCCGCCGATGATCGAATATCTGGAATCGCTGCTCAGCGGCACCGGGCGCGACATGGAGCTGGACACCTTCACCCTCGTCGACCAGCTGAGCGGCCGCCCCATGGGGCTGCGCGCGGACATCACGCCGCAGGCGGCGCGCATCGACGCCCACCTGCTCAACCGCCAGGGCGTGACGCGCCTGTGCTACGCGGGCAGCGTGCTCCATACCCGCCCCGGCACGGTGAATGCGAGCCGCGAGCCGCTGCAGGTCGGCGCCGAGCTGTTCGGCCATGCCGGCCTGGAGGCGGACCTCGAGGTGCAGCGCCTGCTGCTGGCCCTGCTCGCCAAACTGGGCGTGCAGGACGTGTATCTGGACCTGGGGCATGTGGGCATCTTCCGCGCCCTGGCCCGCCGCGCCGGGGTCGATGCCGCGCGCGAGGCGGAACTGTTCCAGGCGCTGCAGGGCAAGGACGTGCCCGGCCTGGAGGAGCTCGCCGACGGCCTGGAGGGCGAAATCAAGTCCGCGCTGCTCGCGCTGCCCACCCTCTACGGCAAGCGCGACGTGCTGGCCGAAGCGGCGCAGCGGCTGCCGGCCTATCCCGAGATCGGCGCCGCGCTCGACGCGCTGGAGACCCTCGCCGACGATTTGCAGAAAACCGGCGCGGAGATCTATTTCGACCTCGCCGAGTTGCGCGGCTACCACTACCACAGCGGCGTCGTGTTCGCCGCCTATGTGAAGAATTTTCCGCGCGCGGTGGCCCAGGGCGGCCGCTATGACGGGGCGGGCAAGATATTCGGCCGGGCGCGCAGCGCGACCGGATTCTCCATGGACCTGCGCACCGTCGCGCCCTTGCTGCCGGCGACGCAAGCCGCGCGCGGCATTCTCGCCCCCCATGGCGAGGACGCGAGCCTGCTGGCGAAGATCGACGCCTTGCGCGCCGCGGGCGAGGTGGTGGTGGTCGATCTGCCGGGCCACGAGGCCCATCGCGCCGAACTCAATTGCAACCGCCGGCTGGTGAATCGCGCTGGCGGCTGGGAAGTGGAAAGCCTGTAGCGGGGACTGCAGCGATGCGGTTCCAGTGCGTCAATAAAGGGAGCGGGTAGGAGATCATGACAAAAAACGTAGTCGTCATCGGCACCCAATGGGGCGATGAAGGAAAAGGCAAAATCGTCGACTGGCTGACCGACCGCGCCCAGGGCGTGGTGCGCTTCCAGGGCGGGCACAACGCCGGTCACACCCTGGTGGTGGGCGGCAAGAAGACCGTGCTGCACCTGATTCCCTCCGGCATCCTGCGCGAGAACGTGCGCTGCTACATCGGCAACGGCGTGGTGGTGTCGCCCCAGGCGCTGATGGAAGAAGTGGACATGCTGGAGAAGGCCGGCGTCGACGTGGTGAGCCGCCTTACCATCTCCGAGGCCTGCCCGCTCATCCTGCCGCACCACGTGGCGCTGGACCACGCGCGCGAGGCGGCCAAGGGCGCCGGCAAGATCGGCACCACCGGCCGCGGCATCGGCCCCGCCTACGAGGACAAGGTGGCGCGGCGCGCCATCCGCATGAAGGAACTGTTCCACCGCGACTTGTTCGCCGCCAAGCTGGGCGAGGTGCTGGACCAGCATAACTTCATGCTCAAGAATTATTTCAATGCGCCCACGGTGTCCTTCCAGCAGACCCTGGACGAGACCATGGCGCTGGCCGAGCGCATCCGCCCCATGGTGGGCGACGTGCCGCGCCAGCTGTACGAGGCCAACAAGGCCGGCCAGAACCTGCTGTTCGAAGGCGCCCAGGGCACGCTGCTGGACATCGACCACGGCACCTATCCGTTCGTGACTTCGTCCAACTGCACCGCGGGCGGTGCCGCCACCGGCGCCGGCGTCGGCCCGCACACCCTGCACTACGTGCTGGGCATCACCAAGGCCTATACCACCCGCGTCGGCTCCGGCCCGTTCCCGACCGAGCTCTTCGACGACACGGGCAAGCACCTGGCGGAGCGTGGCCACGAATTCGGCTCCACCACCGGCCGCGCGCGCCGCTGCGGCTGGTTCGACGCCGCCGCGCTCAAGCGCTCGATCCAGATCAACGGCGTGTCCGGCCTGTGCGTGACCAAGCTGGACGTGCTCGACGGCATGGAAACCCTGCGCCTGTGCGTGGGCTACAAACTGGCGGGCGGCACCAGCGACATCCTGCCGGTGGGCGCCGAGACCCTGGCCGAGTGCGAGCCGATCTACGAGGACATGCCCGGCTGGAGCGAGAGCACCGTGGGCATCAAGCGCTACGAAGACCTGCCCCAGGCCGCGCGCAACTATCTCAAGCGCATGGAAACCCTGTGCGAGGTGCCGGTGGACATCATCTCGACCGGTCCGGACCGCGAGGAGACGATCGTCATGCGGCATCCGTTCGAATAAGCTTCGGCATCGGGAAGCAATGAAGGGCGGTTGGTCAGACAACCGCCATTTGTTTTTCGCGGGGCGCAAAGCTCATCCAATACCTGAGAAAGTTTAGAAATCCGATTGATAGATAACAGGAAGTGAAATCTGGACCGGATTCGGCCTGCGCGTAGTCGTTACAGACTACTTGCGAAGGGCGAAATATTACTGGCACAATGCCGCCTATTCATCTGTCGCCAAAAAGTTCCCGCTCTGACAAGGGAAGGGCGACAGGGCAGTGCACACGGCCCTGCGCTTGCAGGTGCGGTGATGACAATGACGTGCGCATGAGCACGCAGCGGCAGCAGAAGCCGGCACTTGCTTGAGAACCAAAGGAGGAGCGTCACCCCGGGTCCGGTCAACGTCGGCACTCGTTTGTGTCAGCTCAATGTGTCGAGTTCGAAATTGACTCGCTGCTGAATGGCAGTGGCGAGAACGCCGCTTGGGTCGCGTCGCGTGCCCAGGCGGGCACGGGATCCTTTTGCGAGAAGGATATCCGCGTCGGCAAGGGATATCGCAGGCGTTGCCCGAGCCAGGGCAGGGCCGCAGGCAGAATCAACAAGAAGGGAGCACTTCAATGAAGCAAATCACCAAGGGTCTGTTTTCGCTCGCCGCCGGCGCGCTGCTGGCGGCTCCGGCGGCGTCGTGGGCGACCAACGGCTACTTTGTTCCGGGAACGGGCGCCAAAGCCGACGGCATGGGCGGGGTGGGTATCGCCTACGCGCAGGATTCGCTGGCCGGCGCGGTGAACCCGGCGGGGATCGTGGACGTGGGGACGCGCGCCGACATAGGCGTTGGGTTCTTCAATCCTGAGCGGCGTTCCGCGGTGCCGGCGGGGCAGCCAACAGGCTTTGGCGGGGGGCAGAACATGGGCTTCTCGGGAGATTCCTGGAGCAATCATCACCTCTTCCCGGTTCCCAACATGGGCTTTGCCATGCAATGGGATGATAAGTTGGCCTTCTCCCTGGCGGTAGTCGCCAATGGCGGTATGAACACGAACTACAACGCCAACTTTTTCAACTGGAATAACACTGCCACCTCTCCTGTTGGCGTCGATCTCATGCAGTTGTTCGTGCCCATGACTGCGGCCTATAAAGTGACGGACACGCAAGCGGTTGGGGCATCCCTCATCTACGTGCGGCAACGCTTTGCTGCGCGCGGTCTCGAGTCCTTCTTCTCGTTTCCGGTGTCATCGGATAACGCGCATCTCTCGAACATGGGCTATGACTATTCGGAAGGGTATGGCTTGCGGCTCGGGTGGCGTGGCAAGTTCATGGGTGACCGGCTGACTCTTGGCGCGACCTACGCGCCCAAAACCGACATGAGCAGATTCGAACTCTACCGGGGCCTCTTCGCCAACCACGGTGATTTCGACATTCCGGAGAACTATGGCGTGGGGCTGATGTTCAAGGTCACCGATGCGGTGAACGTGGCCTTCGATTATGTCCGGATCAACTTCGCCGGCGTGCCGTCGATCGGCAACCGCGGCCCCGACAACACGGGCTCGCCTTTCGCCAACACCGGCTACCCAGGACTTGCCTTCCCTCCGGGGTCCCCGTACAAGACCGGCCTGGATCAGGGGATGGGGTTCGGGTGGCAAAACCAGGACGTGTACAAGCTGGGCGTGGACTACCGTTATGACAAGAATTGGACCTTCCGCGCGGGCTACAACTACGGCAAGTCGCCGATTCCGAACGATCAGATCACCTTCAACCTGCTGGCGCCGGCGACGACCGAGAAGCACTATCACGTAGGTCTGACCTACCGCTTTGGTGATGACAACGAACTGACGCTGGCCTACTGGCATGCCGCGCGAAACAAACAGTCGCTCTGTGGGCTGAACATGCTTGGCTGCGCCGAGTTTGAGATGTATCAAAATCAGCTCGATATTGCGTACGCCTGGAAATTCTAATCAAAACTTAATCTTTACTCCGTCGTACCCCCGCAAAGGCCACGTTCGCATAGGCGAATGTGGCCTTTTCGTTTTTCGCCGGCCGTTGTATCTGTTGGGTGGGACCCCAATCGAGCGCTTGAGACTTTGTAATGAATTAACAAAAAGTTATAAAAGTTGCTCCTGTTTTGGGTCGTTGTCGATTTTGTTTACACACGCATTGCCTGTCGGTGTCCGGGTTCGGGAGGACGAGGCCAGATATTAGAACAATAAAAGTAAATCAGAACAGCAGCCTAAAAACGTATTTTGATGCGTGTCATGTCATACGGATGAATGGCGCGTTTGGGAGCCTCGCGAACGTGATTGGCGCGTCGTCCGGCATCCGCGCTCGGTTGTGCAGTTTATACGCCTGAATTTACGTAACATTTTGTGTCGGGCTGGCGCAGCTTGGCTTGCCACGAGAATCCGATTTTGTCGGAAATCTTTACACTTGCCTGGCTTGGAGCAAGGCTTTTCACGCTGCCGGCGCATTAACCTATTAATGCTAAACGGGAAAAGGCGTGGTCGTAGTGAATGGCACGAGAATTGCAGTTCGGACTGCGGCGCGTAGTATTTTGGGACTACCCTGGCCCGCGCGGCGAGTCTGTGGCTCTCAAGGGTGCGCTGAAATTAAGGAATCGCTTAATCCAAACCTAGGAGGAGTAACATGAAATTGCTGAAAAAAACCGTGCTGTCGGCCGCTGTCGGTCTGGCCTTCGCATCCGTGGGCGTCGCGGCGCAAGCGGCGACCTGGAACGTGCTGGGCGGCAGCTTCAACATGGCCGGTGTCGGCGGCACCCCGAGCATTGCCGCGGGCAACCCGGGTACCCTGATCGAAGGCTCGTATCAGTCTGCCGGCACGATCCTTTCCAACTTCATTTTCTTCGGCAACCCGGTCTCCACCTACACGGCCGCGACCGGTGTGGATGGCGTCAATCACGCGGCACCTTCCATCAACCTCGGAGCCATGACGGCTGACATGGGTTCCTTCTATGCGTTCTGGAACGGGACGGAATTCAACCAGGGCGGTAATGCTACCGTGACGGCCTTGGGCGGTGGCAACTATCGCCTGGCATGGTCGAGCCTCATCGTCGGCGGCCCCTTCAACGGCTATACCGGCCAATGGACGATGGACGTGGCTCCGGTCCCGGTTCCGGCTGCTGCGTGGCTGCTGGGCTCCGGCCTCCTGGGGCTGGTCGGCGTTGCGCGTCGCCGCAAGGCTTCCTAAGCGTTGGCCTGCAGAAGGGGCGCGGCTGCGCGCTCGGTCTGCTGTGCTCGGGGGCGCCGCGCAAGGTGGTGCCCCGCCTCAACACCATAAAACAGACGGAGGGGGAGCATGAAAATGAGCAGAAATGGAATAGCACTGGCGGTGGGCTTCATGATGGCGGGTGCGGCCCACGGCGCGACGCCGACGGACTGGACCACAACCATCGATGCCGCGACCTATGGTTCGACCGGGACTATCGTTTTCAATGACTGGGGCTACAAGGGGCCGACGGGTGTCGGTGCCACCGATTACCAGGTTGGCGCCGGCTTTGATGCAAGCAGGATTGGCCAGATCCAGCACGTCGTGACCAAGCTGCCCGACTGGCAGACCCGGGATCCGGCGGCCACGGTGGTGGGCGACCTGCTGAACACGCCGACCTTCGCTAATGCGAACATGGACGGCCAGGTGAATTTCTACAAATGGGCTTACACGACACCGGCCGGCAGCACGTTCAGCAACATGCAGATTGACAAGGCCGGCAACTATTTCGTCGCCAAGAACGACATGAGCTTTGGCTTTTACAACACGTTCCTGTACAAGGACACGACCGGCGTCAATCCTGACCAGTCTTTCGATACGCGCATCAATTTTCAGCCCTACGCCATTTCGGATGCGAAGGGGTGGTGTGGCTCGGTCCTCGTGTCCAATCCCAATGGACTGAGCCAGATGGCGGGACAGGTGACGTTTGACTTTGCGTTCGATGCCTACCTGGGCAACGGAGGGCCGGGTTCAGGTACTGCCTTGACGCAGATCGTTCCCGGCTTCGTGATGCGCAGCTACGGAGACTACACGGTCAACGTGACCACCTCTGGCGGAGACGTTCAGGCGTTCAGCGGCAGCGCGGTGATGAACAACACCAATCCGACGACGGGGGCCCTGGATCCCGCCTACCAGAACCAGGTTTCCTTTCTTGGCGCGGGCGTCGTGCCGAAGACGGTGTGCGTCCTCAATGACGGAACGCGCGATGTTCAAGTGGTTGCATGCGGCACCCCCGGAGCCACGGTGCATGTGAATGCCTTCGGCGGTTACGCCTTCCTTCTACGCGCCGATGCGACCCGAACGCTGGAATGGATCGCCCCCGATGGCCATTCGGATTACGTTGCGACCGATCCCGCCGCCTACGCCGGCTTGGCGCCAGTCCCTGTTCCTGCTGCCGGCTGGCTGCTCGGCTCCGGTCTCGTGGGCCTGATCGGCTGGGCGCGCCGGCAAGGAAACCGGGCAACGGTCTGAGTGCCCCCGGGAAATATCGAAAGATACAAAATAGGCTGGATGGACTGAGGAGAGAAGAATGGCAATGAAACGAGGACTGACGGCGCTCGCTGCATCTTTGGCCATGGCTGGCGGTGGGGTGGCCATGGCGGCGCCCGTATTTCAGCTGGGTGTCGACAATTCATTAGGCTTCCAAGCCGTCGGCAACAAGACGGGCAGTCCCAGTTCGTTCGCGGTGGGAGACATCCTCTACGGCGTTGTGAACCTCCAGGACATCAGCGCCGGAACCACCTCCTGGAACGCCAACAATGTCACGTCGCCCTACGATTCGGTGACAGGCTATTTCGTCAGCGAGATCAAGGCGGTGTCCTCTGTTACCGTCCCTGGGTTCGGCACCTTTTACAACCTGACCATGGGCGTGGCGAGCAGCGATCCCAATGGCGTGTTCTCCGCGGGGGACCTGGCGGCGAAGACCATTCTCAAGCTCTTTACGGACACGACCACGTCGTTTACCACCTCCGGTCCGGCCTCCACTGACATCGCGCGCGCCACCGACGGCGCGCTGTGGCTCAGCATGGGCATGACCTCCGTCAATGATTACTGGAGCGTTGCGATCGCACCGACGGGGTGGGGCTCCGGAACTTCCGGCGGCCTGGACCTGATCACCAACAACACGGGCCTTTCCTTCAGCAAGGTGCTGGACACCAACTGCGGCGTGGTCGGGGGCTGTCTGGTGGACATGAAGTTTGTGTCCACCGTGTCGGCGACCGGGGGCGGTGCGTGGGCGATCAACATCAATGACCCCGGCGTGATGCGTCCCGTGCCCTTGCCGGCCGCAGCGTGGCTGCTGGGTTCGGGTTTGGTCGGACTGCTCGGCGTTGCGACGCGGCGCCGATCAAAGCGCGAGTAGGTTGGAAACTGAAGGACGTAGGAGAAGCTCATGATTACAAGAAACCTCAGCACAGTTGCCGGAAGATTCGGAAAAATCGCGGTTGGCATCCTGGCCCTGACAGGGACGCTGGCGAGCATCCAGACGGCGGAGGCGGCGCCCGTGTTCGCCTATGGCGCAGTCAACCAGACGAACTTTGGCATCGCGCAGAATCTCGTGGACATGGACGGCAACGGCGTGCTGAGTCCCGGCGACCTAGTCTATGGCATCCTGAATGTCACGCGCGTGACCTCGGGGGGCTCCACTCTGTGGGACGCGAACAACGTCCCCGGTCCGGGCGTCGATTCCTTCAGCGGTTATTATCTGGGGGCGGTGCAGTCGGTCACGCCCTTGCCCAATCCGTGGACGGCCGCGGTGACCCTCGGCGCGGCGAGCATCGACCCGAATGGCGTGATGAGCCCGGCCGATTTGGCGGCGCATGCGGTTGCGAAGCTGTTCCTGGATAGCGGTACGCCATTCGAGAGCAATGGCTCCGTGGCGGACGACATTGCGAAGGCGACCGACGGCACGCCATGGGTCACGCTGGGCTTCAGTGGCGGCTATTGGAACGCGCTGGGGTTCGCCAACGGGACCATCATCGCGAATGGCGGGTTCAATGCCCTGATGGATCCGGCGGCCTTGCCGCTGATGGCGATTCAGGACCCGTCGTGTTCCGCTTGCCCTGCAGTGGACTTCTATTTCACCACCGTGGCGACCCTCGGAACGCCGGGTGTGGCCTGGCAGGCGTTGGGTAGCAGCACCGGGGCCTTTTCCGTGCCGGAACCGTCGATCATGAGTCTCGGCCTGGCGGGATGGCTTGCCTGGGCCGTTGTCCGCGGGAAGCGCCGTCGGCGCGAGCCCGATCACACCAACCCGCGCTGTTGATTGTCCGAGGGGCGCGGCGTCCGCGAACGCGTGGCTCTAGCAGGCAGGCGGCTCATGGCGCCCATTGCCTGTGGGTGCCGGGCCGCGGTTCGGTGGCATGGCCGTCTGGTCATGTCCTCGAAACCTTCGTTCAAGCCTTCCAAAATGCCCCCGAATCAAGAATAATCTGACGGTACAAAAATACCAGGAGGAGGAAGGCAATGAGCCGTTTGTTGTCCGCGTTGCGCGTGCTCGCGTTTGCCCAATTGTTTGGCGTTCTGATTGCGGCTGCATCGGCCGTGCCGTCCGTTGCCCATGCAGCCGACGCGAAACCCGCTGCCACGCCGGCCGTCGCCGACCCGGAGTATCGTATCGGGCCCGAGGATGTCCTCGAGATCTCGGTGTGGAAGGAGGAATCCCTCAAGAAGGAAGTGCTGGTGCGTCCCGATGGCGGCATCTCCTTTCCTCTCGCAGGCGAGGTGCATGCGGCAGGCAAGACCACGGCCGAGCTGCAAAAGGAGATCACCAAACGCATCGAGCAGTACATTCCCGACGCCGTCGTCTCCGTCGCGCTGCTGAAGATCGTGGGCAACAAGATTTTCGTGATCGGCAAGGTCAACAAGCCCGGCGAATATCCCGCCGGCCGATACGTCGATGTCCTCCAGGCGCTGGCGATGGCCGGGGGACTCACGCCCTACGCTGCAGAGAACGACATCAAGGTGCTGCGCAAGGTGCAGGGAAAAGACACCGTCTTCCCGTTCGAGTATTCGAAGGTGCAGAAAGGCGACCGCCTCGAGCAGAACATCACGCTGCAGGGCGGTGATGTGGTCGTGGTTCCCTAAGGGGCCCGGGATTCGCCTGGAATCGATCACGTGAAGCGGGCAGGACATTATGGCTGGCGTCGCTGGTTGGCGCTGCCGCTGTTGTTGGCCGTGCTGTCCGCGCAGGCTGCCGAGTGGGCGTTCGAGCCCTCCGCATCGCTGCGCGAGGAATACAACGACAACATTCGCCTCACGCCCCTGCCCCACAACTCCGTCTGGGGCACGACGTTTTCGCCCTCGGTCAAGTTTGCCCATCGCACCGAGGTCTCCGACACCTCGGGAGGGCTGCGCCTCGACATGAGTCGCTTTTCCGGCGACTCCGGGCTCAACCGCGTCGACCAGTACTACTCGCTTTCCTCGAAGTACAAGACCGAACGGGATCTGTTCGGGCTGGATGCGTCCTATACGCGGGATTCCACGCTCGTCACCGAAGCGCAAACGACGGGCATCGTGCTGACCCAGGCCCAGCGTGGCAATGTCACGCTCAACCCGTCCTGGACGCGCAGCCTGACCGAGCGCAACGCGCTCCGGCTTGAGCTCGTGTACGGGGACACGCGCTATGGTTCCGCACCGGCTTCGGCGAGGCTCGTCGACTACTCCTACTGGACCGCCGCCGGAACCTGGCTCTACCAATTCTCCGAGCGCGACCAGTTGAGTTTGAGCGTCTATGACTCCCGCTTCAAAACCGGGGATGGAACCGTCAAGTCGGATACGGTGGGTGTGCAGGGCGGGCTGACCCACAATTTTTCCGAGACGCTGCAAGGCGCGCTGCTGGTTGGTGTGCGCAGCACAAAGAGCAGCGTGATGGGCCTCCAGGCCGTGGCCTGCACGCCCACCTCTTCTCTGTTCACCTATGACTGCGGGGTGTTGCCCGGCGTTTCCCCGCCCCCGAACTGCGTCGTTTCCGGCGGACATCTGTATTGTCTCTTTTCCTCCCAGATTCTGGTGCCCCGATCACTGGATTCCACGGAGCACGGCACGACGCTGAATGCGAAGCTCGACAAGAAATTCGAGACCGGTACCCTCAGCGGAACCCTCAGCCGCGAGCTGGTGCCATCGGGCAGCGGGACGCTCGTCGAGACCGACCGGCTCGGCTTCGGCGCGAGCAAGCAGTTCAGCGAGAAGTGGAGCATGGCAGTGGAAGGCTCGCTCCAAAAAAGCCGCTACGTGGGCGGTGGCGTGGTGGGCAACGAGGTTCGCTATTACACGATCTCCCCGCACGTGAACTGGCGGATGAGCGAATGGTGGCTGCTGGAAGGCGGCTACCGCTATACCGAACAGGCATACAAGGGAAGTGGGGCAGTTGTCCCGGCATCGAACATGGTTTACGTGATGGTGTCGTACACCTGGCCCAAGATGGCCGTCGCGCGATGAAATCACGGCGCGTATGTTGAAGGGGTGACATTGCCGTGCGGGCTCCCATTCGACACGTGTCGCCAGCCGCAGGTAACTGACTGTTAGCAATTGATTTTTCGCGGCAAGGAATGGTGTCTGGCCGTGTCCGGATGGGCGCGAATATTGCTAAGATGCAAGACCAACAATAAGAGGGCGCAAGCTGAGCGCTCGGCGCCTCTCGGTATCAGGCCTTCTTTGGCTGCGGAGCGCGCGTTTCGCAGGTTGTGCCTTGCCGCGCCAAGGCGCCGGCAGGCGTGGTTCACAACGCAGGTGGCGGAATAGGACGGAAGAGAGAAGATGGAAGAGGAACAAGTCAAGGGCTTGCCAGACATGCTGGCGGCGCTGCGCCGTCGCAAAAAGCAGATGATATCGACGGCGGGCCTCCTGCTCGTCATCACTGCGCTGGTGGCCCTGTTTCTGCCGCCGGTGTATCGCTCCACTGCTACCATCCTGATTGAAGAGCAGGAGATTCCCCAGGAGCTGGTGCGCTCCACCATCACCAGCTACGCCGACGAGCGCATTCAGACCATCAGCCAGCGCGTAATGACGCGCGCCAACCTGATGCAGATCATCGACAAGTATGATCTCTACGCCGACCGTCGGCGCCGCGACACCACGGAGGAAATCCTGGATCGCATGCGCAAGGATATCCATTTCAACATGGTCAGCGCCGACGTGATGGACCGGGTGCGCGGTGTGAAGACTTCCGCGACCATCGCCTTCACGCTCGCCTACGACAGCAAGAGTCCCGAAGCAGCGCAAAAGGTGGCGAGCGAGCTGGTGTCGCTCTACCTCAACGAGAACGTCAAGAACCGCCAGCAGCGCGCGGCCGAGACGTCCAACTTTCTTGAAGAGGAGGCAGGCCGCCTGAGCAAGCACATCGAGGAAACCGAGGCCAAGCTCGCCGACTTCAAGCGCAGGAACATCGGACGCCTGCCGGAGCTGGAACAACTGAATCTCCAGTTGCGCGACCGCGCCGACAGCGAGCTGTTGGAGGTCGACCGGCGGCGGACCGCCCTCGAGCAGCAGAAATTCTTTCTCGAAGGCCAGCTCGCGCAGGTCAAGCCCAACACGCCGCTTATTTCCTCCAGCGGCGAGCGCATCCCGGATGCGGATGATCGCCTGAAGATGCTGGAAGCCCAGTACGCAAGCCTGTCCGGCATCTACTCGCCCAAGCATCCCGACCTGGTCAAGATGCGGCGCGAAATCGACTCGCTGCGGGCGGAAACCGGTGGCCACGCCGACCCGGACGAGCAGGCCAAGCAGCTGACCAAGCTGCGCACGGAACTGGCCACCATGCGCGAGCGTTATTCGGATACCCATCCCGACGTGGTCAAGCTCAAGCACTCCATCGCCGCCCTCGAAGAGGCCCAGGCAAAAGCCGCCGCCGAGCCGCCCGCGCCGAAAATGCGCAAGCCGGAAAACCCCGCCTACCTGACGCTGCAGGCCCAGCTGGAATCGGTGACGAGCGAATTGAAGAGCCTCGCCGCGCAGCGCGAGCAGCTGAAGGCAAAGCTTGCAAGCTACGAGACCCGGCTGGAGCAGACTCCCGGCGTGGAGCGCGAATACCTTGACCTGACGCGCGACCACGAGAATTCGGTCAAGCAGTACCAGGAGATCAAGGCGAAGCAGATGGAAGCCGACGTGGCCCAGCAACTGGAAAAGGACAGCAAGGGCGAACGCTTTTCCCTGATCGACCCGCCCCAGTTGCCGGAAAAGCCTGACAGCCCGAATCGTCCCGCAATCTTCCTGCTCGGAGCGATTCTCTCCCTGGGCGGCGGGCTTGGCTATGCGGGCCTGCGCGAGAGCCTGGACACCTCGGTCAAGAGCGCAAAGGAATTGCCGAAGCTGCTACCCGTCCCGATGCTTGCCGCAATCCCGTACATGGAGAATTCTTCGGACATGCAGCGGCGAAGCCGGGGCAAGACGAAAATCACCGTGGCCGTGCTCGCGGTGCTGATTGCGGCATTGCTCATCGTGCATTTCTTCGTATCGCCGCTCGACGTGCTCTGGTACCGCTTCCTGCGGTTCCTGGACATCTAGACTGCGCTGTCGCACAAGAGAAATTGTGAGGATCGGGGAAAACGGACATGGAACGGATCAGGGAAGCGCTTGAACGGGCAAAGCAGGAGCGGGCGGCACGCGGATTTGGCGTGCTGTCCGGCACGCCTGTGCCGGGGGCGCGGAATGAGAGCGTCGGCGAGATCAACTACACCCAGACACCCACGGTGAACCTGCCGGCCGCGATGCTGCGCGAGCATCGCATCGTCAGCGGCTTCGGCCGCGGCCCGTTCACGGACGCCTACAAGATCCTGTGCACCCAGGTGCTGCAGCGCCTGCGCGAACAGGGCTGGAATGCCCTGGCGGTCACCAGCCCGGGCCAGCAGGAAGGTAAGACCCTCACCGCCATCAACCTGGCCATCAGCCTGGCGCAGGAAGTGGACCAAACCGTGCTGCTGGTGGATGCGGACCTCCTGCGGCCGAGCGTGCACACCCATCTGGGCATCAAGCCCCGGGTTGGCTTGAGCGACTACCTCACCGGCGATGCGCCGTTGAGCGACATGCTGATCCACCCGGACGTCGGCCACCTGGTGGTGCTGCCCGGCGGCAAGCCGCTGCCCAATTCCTCCGAAATGCTCGGCTCGCCGAAAATGGCCGAGCTGGTGCAGGAGCTCAAGCTGCGCTATCCGTCGCGCATCGTGATCTTCGATCTGCCACCCGTGCTGTCCTCGGCCGATGCGCTGGCCTTCGCGCCCCATGTGGATGCGGCGCTTATGGTGGTCGAGGAAGCGCGCACCAAGCGCGAGGAGATCGAGCGTGCCGCGGAACTGCTGGGTTCAACGGTCCTGCTCGGGACCGTGCTGAACAAAGCGACCCAATTCGACCAGCCCAAGCGCGCAAAGCCGAACTTCTGGTCGCGCCTGCTCAAGCGGAAAGGATAGCGGGCCATGTACGAAATCTTCTACGGCTTTCGCGAAAAGCCGTTTTCCATCATCCCGGACCCCGGTTTCCTCTATCTCAGCAAGAAGCACCGCATGGCGCTGGATCTGCTGGAGTACGGCATGATGAACCAGGCCGGCTTCAACGTCGTCACCGGCGAGATCGGCACCGGCAAAACGACGCTGATCCGCCACCTGCTGGGCCAGATGGACCGTAGCGTGACGGTGGGCCTGATCTCCAACACCCACCAGTCCTTCGGCGAACTGCTGCAGTGGATACTGTTCGCCTTCAAGCTCGACTACCGCGGCAAAGAAAAGGTCGAGCTGTTCCACACCTTCGTCGAGTTCCTGATCTCGGAGTACGCCCAGGGGCGGCGCACCGTGCTCATCGTGGACGAGGCGCAAAACATGGCGCCGGAAACGCTGGAAGAGCTGCGCATGCTCTCCAACGTCAACGCCGACAAGGACCAGGTGCTGCAGGTCATTCTCGTGGGACAGGCCGGCCTGCGTGACTTGTTGCAGCGGCCCGACCTGGAGCAGTTCGCCCAGCGCATCGCGGTGGACTACCACCTCGACCCCCTGGACCAGGATGAGACCGCGCAATACATCCGGCATCGCGTTGAGGTTGCGGGCGGATTGGATACCCAGCTGTTCGACGACGGCGCTTGCGCTGCCGTGTTCGAGCATACCGGTGGCGTGCCGCGACTCATCAACCTGCTGTGCGACACCGCCCTGGTCTACGGATTCGCCGAGCAGAAAAAGCAGATCGATGGCCAGCTCGTGCACGAGGCGGCGGCGGACAAGCTGCGGGGTGGGATTTCGCCCATGGCAAAAAAAAAGCCCGTGATGCCGCAGAGCGTGGCAACGGCGGCGGTGCAGACGGTGACCGACAAGGGGACGCCCCGGGTGGCGTAACCCCGGGAACGACGGACGACGGCCTGTCCGCGGTCACGGAGACCGAACTCAGGATGGCGGCCCAGCTGCGGCGCATGCATTTCAAGCGCGTCGACGTGGCCATCATCAAGTACCTCAAGACCAAACATGGCGAGCTATACGCCAAGCTCAGGAGCGCCGTGCAGTCGGCCCGGCGTGGCCGGTGACGTTCCTGGGAGGGCCCATGAAGGCCTGACACGAGCAGGAGTGGCGGGAGGATGCAAACACAGGAATCGGGCAGGGCAGGCGCCAATCGCTTGCATCGGGTATGGATCTGCCTGCTCGGCACGCTGGGGTTGCTTGCCTGCGCGCATTCCGTGCAGGCCCTGCCTGAGCGTCCCATGGCGTTCCGCACCGGCCTCGAAGCCGACGAGCTTGCGGTCATCGTCAACGACGATGATCCGCAAAGCACGGCCATCGGGACCTACTACCAGCGGCGGCGCGGCATCCCGGCGAAAAACGTGATCCACGTCCGCTTTCCCCCCGGTGCGCCGGTCATGAGCGAGGCGGAGTTCCTGCGAGTCAAGGCGACCGTGGACGCCGCGACGCCGGCGAGCGTCCAGGCCTACGCCCTGGCATGGACGGAGCCTTACCGCGCCGGCTGCATGTCCATAACCACGGCCTTCGCCGCCGGCTACGACAAGGCCTGGTGCGCCGAAGGCTGCGCCCCGACGAAGCTGAGCCCCTATTTCAATTCCCCGACGCTCACCCCCTGGCTGACCTACAACCTGCGGCCGACCATGATGCTTGCCGGCACCAGCGTCGACGAGGTCAAGCGCCTGATCGATCGCGGCGTGGAGGCGGACGGCACCGCGCCCGCCGGCACCGGCTACCTGGTGGAAACCGACGACAAGAGCCGCAACGTGCGCGCGGCGATTTACGACGAGGTGATCCGCGTGCTGTCCCCTCACGTGCGACTGCAGCGGATCAGGGCGAACTTCATCCGAAACCGTCCCGACGTGATGTTTTACTTCATCGGTGCGGCGCGCGTGGACCAGATCGAAACCAACCACTTCCTGCCCGGCGCAATGGCCGATCACCTTACCTCTTCCGGCGGCGTGCTCGTCGACAACAGCGCGCAGATGAGCAGCCTGCGCTGGCTGCAGGCCGGCGCCACCGGCAGCTATGGCACCGTGGTCGAGCCGTGCAACTTTCCGCAGAAGTTCCCGCACCCGGGCATCGCCATCGAGCACTACCTGCGCGGCGAAACCCTGCTCGAAGCGTATTGGAAGAGTGTGGCCATGCCGGGGCAGGGCGTGTTCATCGGCGAACCGCTGGCACGGCCGTTTGGCGGAGCCAGGTCGAAGTGAGAGCCAACCGGAAAATTCTGGTGACGGGTGGCGCCGGCTACATCGGCTCCCACACCTGCGTCGTGCTGCTGGAGGGAGGCTACGACGTGGCCGTCGTGGACAACTTCTCGAACAGCTCCGCCGTGGCGCTGAAACGGGTGGAACGCATCACCGGGAAGCGCGTCGCCTTGCATGAGGCCGACGTGCGCGACGCGGCGTCGCTGCAAAGGATTTTCGAGGTGGAACGACCGGCGGGCGTGATCCACTTCGCGGGACTCAAGGCGGTTGGCGAATCGGTGGAGAAGCCGCTCGCATACTACGACAACAACGTGGCTGGCACGCTCACCCTGCTGTTCGCGATGCAGAAGGCCGGCGTGCGGCAGCTGATTTTCAGCTCCTCCGCCACGGTGTACGGCAATCCGCACAGCGTGCCGATCCGCGAGGATTTTCCGCTTTCCGCCACCAACCCCTACGGCCAGAGCAAGCTCATGGTCGAGAACATCCTGCGCGATCTCGTGCAGGCGGATGCTACATGGAAAGTGGCACTGCTGCGCTACTTCAATCCGGTGGGCGCCCATGAAAGCGGTCTCATCGGCGAAGACCCGCACGGCATCCCCAACAACCTCGTGCCGTTCATTGCGCAGGTCGCATCGGGCCGCCGCCCGCAATTGAATGTCTTCGGCGGTGACTACCCCACGGCCGACGGCACCGGCGTGCGCGACTACATCCATGTCATGGACCTGGCACGCGGCCACCATGCCGCCCTCGACCGGCTGGATACCTGGGCGGAGCGGGAGCCGCTGACGGTGAACCTGGGTACCGGACGGGGCTATTCCGTGCTGGAAATGGTGCGCGCCTTTGAGCGTGCCAGCGGCCGGCCCGTGCCCTACCGGGTGGTGGACCGGCGGCCGGGCGACATCGCCGTCTGCTATGCCGACCCGGCCCTGGCCGAGCGCGTGCTGGGATGGAAGGCGACCCTGGGCCTGGACTGCATGTGCGAGGACACCTGGCGCTGGCAGGTGAACAATCCGCAGGGATATGGCCTGGAGAGCCCGGCATCGGTTATCCGAGGCGACGGAAGTCAAGGGTGACAGCAAGCCGCAATCTTGGCGCCGCCGGTCGACCGCGACGAACATAGTCAGGATCAACATGAACGAAGCAACGAAGCTCAACGAGGCACTGGCGCTGGCGGGCCAGATCAGGGCGGAGCGCAACTGGCGTGCCGCGCTGGCATCCCGCTACTGGGGGCTGGCTTTCCGCCTGACGCGCATGATCGAGCGCGCGTCGGCGCAAAAGCCCGACAAGCCTGGCGCCAGGCGCGTGCTCAATTTCGGCTGCGGAAACCGCACCTACCCCAACACCATCAACTCCGACCTGTTCGCCCCGCATCGCTTCATCAAGGGCAAGCAGCGGCCCGATCTCTACTGGACCGGCTTGAGCGACCTGAAGGGGCTGCACGGTCATTTCGAGGGCGTCGTCTGCGAGCATGTCATCGAGCACATCCCCCCCGATGCGGTGCTGGAGATTTTCCAGAACATGCGGAAGGTGATGGCGGCGAAGGCGGTCATCGTCGTGTCCTTTCCCGACGTGCAGCGCGTGCTTGCGAATGGGCATTGCCAGGGCTACGCGTCGGCCATCATCGCGGCGAATTCGCTCATCTACCGCCACGGCCACTGCTTCATGTACGACGTTCCCCTTGTCGAGGAACTGCTGCGGCGCGCGGGGTTCGCCGATGTACGGGAGGAGGCGTTCGGAGACCTGCCCCTGCAATGGGCGCTGGATGCGGGCAGGACCGGCGAGTCGTCGTACGTGGTCGCATCGGCATGAACTGGGCGCGTGGGAATTGGCGAGCAGCGGAGTGGGCCTGTTTATGACTAGGGACACAAGTCCGCGCCGACCGGATCATCCGCGCACCCAACGATTGCTGCAACGCGTTGGACTGCCGGGCTTGCTGTGCGCGCTGCTTGTCACCTTGATGAACGCTGGCCAGGCATCGACTGCCGAGGCTGCGCAGACCACGGGCAGCCTGCGGATGGAAAGCCGGGTGCTGTTCGACGAGGACATGGCGTGGGCGACGTCAAGGGACGCGACCGACAGGATACTCGCGCGGGTCAAACGGGCCGGATTCAATGTTTATGTGCCCTGCGTATGGCATGGGCGTGGCACCTATTATCCCTCTCCGGTCGCACCTGTCGATCCGGCCTTGCAAGGGAGGATTGCATCGGGAGATGACCCGCTGGCGTACCTGCTGAGTCGGGCACACCAGATAGGCATCCAGGTCAGCCCGTGGTTTACCGTTGTTCGACGCGAGGGCGGGCTGTTTCCGCAATGGCAATCGGAGGGAACCAGGGAGAGTGCGTTCAACGTGCACAATCCGGCGTTCCGGCGTTTTGCGGTCGACCTGATGATGGACGTCGTCCGGCGCTATGTTGTCGACGGTATCAATTTGGATTACATCAGGAGCATGGGCATATGCCGGAGCGAAGGTTGCAAGGCTGACTATGCCTCCCGGTTCGGGGGCGATCTGGAGCGGGATCTGTGGCTGCGCAAGCTTCCGCTTCACCCGGGAAGTGATTCCATCGGGACCTGGAACGCGCAGGACGTAACGGCAATCGTGCGCGGCTTCGCGGAGGAGGCAAAGGCATTGAAGCCCGCGCTGGTCATCAGCGTCGATGCCCACCCCTTGCACCCCGATTTGGTGCTCCAGGGACAGGATGCCATCGAGTGGACCAATCGTGGCTGGGTGGATGTGATCTACAACATGGATTACGGCAAGGAAGTCGATCTCGAGCGCATGCGGAAGACACGGGCTGCGCTGCGAGATCCAACGCGGGTGATTCTGCTGACTTCGCTATTCGATCTAATCGACAAGACTGTCGTTCCGCGGCGTCCTGAAATTGTCGCGGGATACGTCACGCTGACGCGGCGCCTGTGGCCGGATACCGGTATTGCCTTCTACCACTTCAAGCAGCTGACGGATGCGCAACTCGACGCGCTGAGAGAAGGGCCTTTCATGCGCCCGAGTGTGCCTGAAACGGCGGAGAGAACCTCGGCGCCATGATTTTCCCGCTGACCCTGGTCATACTGGTCGTGGCCTTGATCGCGAAGGACACATCCTACCTTGGCGATCCGTACTTCATGCGCGGGTTCGCCCAAGGGCTGTGCCTGATGGTGGGGGGCATGTGGATGCTGACGCGCCTCAATGTGGGCTTGCTGACGCGCTATTGGCCAATCCTCTTCTATCTTGCTGCGTTGATGATCTCGGTTGGTGCGGCGGCTCAGCCGATCTATGTCATGCTGCAGGTTTTATCCCTTGCCGCAGTGGTGCTGTTCTTCATCGCTTATTTTGAGATGCAGCGGTCGAAGGGCTATCCCAGCGAGCTGTTCATGCGTTCCACGGTGCTGACTTACGGGGTGGTGATGGTCATCAGTCTGGTGGTGGCATGGCTGCTGCCACGAATTGCCTATGAAACACTCTATGCGGGGGAAATCCGTTTTCGCGGGCTGTTCGCAAAGGCTGGCATGATGGGGTCGGCCGCTGGCTTGGTAATCGGTATTGCATGGTTTGGCCTCAAACGCTGGTGGGCCAAGCTGATGTTGATCATCCCGGCCGCCGTCTGTCTCGGCTTGACCTTGTCGCGCACCTTCTGGGTGGCCCTGGTGGTGGCTTGGGCCGTGACCTCGTGGTCGACGAGGCCGCAGTCCCGCAAGTGGGTTCTGGGCTTGGTGTTCTTGGCTGGGCTGGCAGCGGCGGCGCTTTATACGTTTCATGTGCAGGTCGATACGGAGGCGGCAAACAAGATCTTTCGTACCGGGTCAATCACCAATCTGACGGGGCGCGTCAGCCTGTGGGAGGAAGGGCTTGACGCCTTCAAGCGCAGCCCGCTCATCGGCTACGGTTTCACGGTGGGATCGGATGGCCTGGACGATCCGAACCAGCAGGCTTTCGGGCGCGATGCGCTGTCTTTCAAGGAGGCGCGCGCGCAGGGGCGGCGAACGCTGCACAGCGGCTATCTGCAGTCGATGCTGGATGCGGGGGTTATCGGGACGTTCTTCTACGTTCTGACCATGCTGATGGCGTGGCGCCGGCTCTGGTGGCTCGGCCGTGAGCCACGCTTCGCGCCTCATTTATTTGCGCTTCTATATCTCATGGTGGCGAATCTAAGCCAGAACGTGGTCTATTCGGCATCGGTATACGACAGCGTTTTCTTTTGGGGCATTGCTGTCTTCGCGCTCAGCCTTCCGCACGTGCAGCGGCATGCCCGCCTCGCCGGAGTGCCGTCGCGTGCCTGATCTCACGGGACGGCCATCGGCATTGGCGGGTGACGCAACGCCCGCCGTGCACACCTTCGCGCGCGGCACCGTGGTGGTCATGGTGGTCACGTTCTTCGGCCTGGGCGCGAACTATCTGTACGGCATCTACGTCGCGCGGCAACTGGGGGCGGAAACCTTCGGGCTGTATTCCATCGGCCTCTCGCTGTTCAATTTGCTGGCGATCCTGTCGGTCATGGGGCTGGACTCGGCCGTGCTGCATTTCGTTCCCGGCGCGTGGGCGCATGGCCGTGAGCGCGCCGCCCGGTCGGCGCTGCGCGGTGCGTTGCGCGTCGGCCTGCTGACGGGGGGCGGGGCGGCCATCCTGCTGTGGGCAGCCGGCGACATTCTGTCCCATGACGTTTTTTCCGAGGCGGGCCTCGCCGGGGCCCTGCCTTTCTTTGCTGTCGCGGTTCCGGCCCATGCCTTGGGCACCATCCTGCTGAGCGGGCTGCAGGCCCTGCACGACGTCAAGTGGCGCATGCTGGTCAAGTACGTGTCGGAACCGGCGGTGAAGTTCGCGTTGACGGCGGCGCTGATCTGGGCGGGCTGGGCGCTTTCCGGCGTGCTGACGGGTTTCGTCGCGGCACTCTGGCTGAGCGTGCTGCTGGGCTGGCTGGCGTTGCGCCGGCGCATGGCCGCGGCGCGACCGGCCGTGCAGGGACAGGAAGACGGCGAGGTGGCGACCGGAACGGTGGTCAAGTATGCGACGCCGTTGCTGGCCGGGATGGTGTTCAACGTCATCGCGAGCCGTTCGGACATCCTGCTGCTCGGCTACTTCCTGCCGGCGTCGGAGGCAGGCATCTATGCGGCGGCACTCCAGACGGCGGGCATCATCGTGATCGTGCTTCAGTCGGTGGAATCGATCATCGCGGCACCTTTGTCCGAGTCTCTGGCCCACGGGCGCATGGAGGAGACACGAAACATCTACCGGCTTTCGTTGCGCTGGGCGGTGATCATCGGGGCGCCGCTGGTGCTTGTGGCCACCTTGTGGCCGGCGGAGATCCTGGGCGTGTTTGGCCATGCATTTCGTGACGGCGCCACGGCCTTCATGGTGCTGGCCTTGGCGCAGTTCGTGAACCTGGCCACCGGCTCCGCCAACTACGTGCTGCTCCTGAGCGGCCGTTCGCGGGTGGTGATGCTGAACGAGGTCGTCAACGGCACGTTCCAGGTCGCCCTCAATCTCTACCTGATCCCGCGCTACGGCATCGTCGGGGCGGCGCTGGCGCTGCTGCTGTCGGTGACGATGGTGAACGTCCTGCGCCTTTTCCAGGTGCGTCGCTATCTGGGGGTCCAGCCCTATGACTGGGTATTGCTCAAGCCGGTGGCCGCGGCAGGGATGGGATATGGCGGCGCGCTGGCTGCCGCGGCCTGGCTGCCCGCGGGGGGGCCGTTGCTCCTGGTGCCGCTGGTGGTCGCGGTGTACGCGCTCTGCCTGCTGGCCTTCGGGCTGCACGAACAGGACCGGCTGGCGCTTGCCGGCCTCCTGCCGCGGCGCTGGGCGAGAAGCGAAAATCAACAATAAGCACGCGGGAGCACCTAAGCGTCATGTGCGGCATCAATGGAATACTGAGCCTGAATCCTGCCGGCGGCCTGCCACCGGGGGAGGAGCGGAAGCGCCGAATCGAACTGATGAACGAGGCGATCCTGCATCGCGGGCCGGACGGCGGGGGCGTGTTCGTGCAGGACGCGATCGCGCTCGGACACCGGCGTCTGAGCATCCTGGACCTGAGCGAGAACGGGACGCAGCCCATGTTCAACGAGGACGGGACGGTGGTGGTCGTGTTCAACGGCGAGATCTACAACTATCTGGAGCTGATCCCGGAACTGGCGGCGCGCGGCCATCGCTTCCGTTCGCGCTCGGATACCGAGGTCATCCTCCATGCCTATGAGGAATACGGGCCCGATTGTGTCACGCGCTTCAACGGCATGTGGGCCTTCGCCCTGTATGACTTTCGCAACCGGGTGTTTTTCGCTTCCCGCGACCGGCTGGGCGTAAAGCCGTTCTACATCCTCCGCGACCGGGAGCAACTGGTGTTTTCCAGCGAGATCAAGGCCATTCTGAAGGTGGCCGGATCGAGCCGCGCGAATCCGGGCAAGGTGTACGACTACCTGGCCTACGGCTACAAGACCAACAACGGTGAAACCTTCTTTGCGGATGTGGAGGAACTGCCGGCGGCGACCAACCTGATCGTCCGTGAAGGCCGGCAGGAACTCCGGCGCTACTGGACGCTGCCGCCGTCGGAAGCGCGCTTCCAGGAGCGGCCGGACTTTCCCCGGCAGAGCGAGGCCTTCTTGGAACTGTTGACGGATGCCATCCGCCTGCGTTTCCGCAGCGACGTCCCCGTCGCCATTCTCCTCAGCGGCGGCCTGGATTCCACCGCCATCACGCGCACGGTAGACGACCTGATCGAGGCCGGCCGCCTGGACTATCAACAGGTGCGCGCCTTCTCCGCCGCCTTTCCCGGCCACCGCGATGACGAGAGCGGGGTGGTGCGCGAGTTCAGCGCCACTTGCCGCCATGTGCAGCTGCAGCAGGTCTATCCCCACGGCGCACAGCTTCCGGACAACATGGGGCGCATCGCCTATGGCCTGGGCGAACCGGTATTCAGCTCCACGGCGTTCGCCCACTACAGCCTAATGCGTGAAATCCGCCAGGCGGGGATCAAGGTGGTGCTCAACGGCCAGGGGTCCGATGAGGCGTTTTGCGGATATGACCGCTATTTCCTTGGGTACTTCCTGCTCGATACGCTGTTTTCAAAGCCGGGCGACACGCTGCCGCAGGCGCGGGCCATGCACCATCGCCTGGGCTACCCCTATGCGTACATCTTTTCCCAGCTCGTGAAGGCCATGTTGCCGCGGCGAACGGCCTCCTATCTGCGCAGCAAGCATCAGGAAGGTGTCATCGGCTGCCTCTCGCCCGCCTTCGTGGAGGCCAACTACCGCTATCTCAGGAACGAGCGCTCCGAACTGTTCTCCGCCCACAACTTCGACCGTTACCTGCGCGACAACCTGGAGCATTACGGCTTTGGACAGATCCTGCACTACGAGGATCACTCCTCGATGCAGCATTCGGTGGAGATCCGCTCCCCCTTCATCGATTACAGGCTGATGGAGTTTGCCTTTTTGCTGCCCATGCATGCGAAGTACGACATGGGGGTGACCAAGCGCGTGGTGCGGGAGGCGTTCAGGGGCCGGCTGCCGCAAAGCATCCTCGACAACCGGCGCAAGATTGGGTTCGCTACGCCATTCGCGAACTGGCTGGGGGATGCTTCGTTCCGC
>CAYUJV010000037.1:24126-25616 GCA_964445085.1 uncultured Burkholderiales bacterium | reverse complement strand
CCAGTTGCTGCAGCAGGTCGTGGACGAAGTTGACGGGGATGACATAGGTGATCCCGGACGGGTCCTTGATGGCGCTCTCCTTGGTGGACTTGATGAACACGCTGTTCAGCACACCGTAGACGGCCCCCGTGTCCGGGTCGTACATGGGACTGCCGCTGTTGCCGGGATAGGCGGTCGCGTCCAGCTGGAAGATCACGAACTGGCTGCGCAGGCGCTCGATGGATTTCGCGTTGAGATAGCGCGCATCGGGCGCGCGCGTCGCGACCTGGGTGATGGCGGAAACGATGCCGTGGTGGGTGACGGGCCGCATGCCCAGCGCCATGCCCAGCGGGAAGCCGGTGAAGGCGATGGCCATGCCCTCCTGCACCGCACCCGCGTCGCCCAGGGTCAGCGCCGGCAGCGGCTGCCCGCTGATGCGCAGCAGTAGAAGATCGTGCTCGAGGTCCACCATGGCGATGCGCGCCTGGCGGAACTGCAGCTTGCCGTCGATCTGGGCCAGCACCAGCAGTTCTTCCTTGTTGGCGACGTCGAGGGTGCGCGGCACCACGTGGGCATTGGTGACCACGGTGAGGCCGTCGCCCACCACGAAGCCGGTGCCGCGATAGACGCGGGCGGGGCTGCGGGTAGGCTGGTAGGAACCGATGGCCACCACCGCCGGCTTTACCCGCGCCACCGTCTGCACCAGGTCTGCGCGCACTGGCACAAAAGATGCAATCAGAATAAGCGCGCTTGCGCACCAGAATCGCATAAGACTCTCCCGCCATCACGATGAAACGTCCGGAACCCATTATAAGCGCGGGATGGAGCGCCCTATGAAAGTATCATGGCGGCGCGGCTTTCGTTAGAATGCGTGGAAAATTCAACCAACTAGAGGAATCTTCAACATGAGCATCGTGGGCGTCGTCGGCCTGGGTTACGTGGGCCTGCCTCTCGCCGTGGAATTCGGCAAGAAATTCCGCACCATCGGGGTCGATTTGTCGACTGAAAAAGTCGAGAACTACAAGCGCTACTGCGACCCCACCGGCGAGGTGTCCACCGAAGACCTGAAGGCCGCCACCCAGCTCACCTGCACCACGGACGCGGCCGCGCTCAAGGAATGCGACTTCATCATCGTCGCCGTGCCCACCCCGGTGGACGAGGCGCACCAGCCGGATTTCAGCCCCCTGGTGGGTTCCAGCACCTCCGTCGGCAAGCACATGAAGAAGGGCGCCATCGTGGTGTACGAATCCACGGTCTACCCGGGCGCCACCGAGGAGGTGTGCATCCCGCTGCTGGAAAAGCACTCCGGCATGAAATGGAAGCAGGACTTCCACGTCGCCTACTCGCCCGAGCGCATCAACCCCGGCGACAAGGAGCACACCGTCACCAAGATCCTGAAGGTCGTCTCCGGCGACGATGCCGAAACCCTGGAGAAAGTGGCGCAGCTGTATGAATCCGTGATTGTCGCCGGCGTGCACCGCGCCTCCTCGATCAAGGTCGCCGAAGCGGCG
>CAYUJV010000037.1:0-24026 GCA_964445085.1 uncultured Burkholderiales bacterium | reverse complement strand
ACCAAGTGGAACTTCCTGCCCTTCCGTCCCGGCCTCGTGGGCGGCCACTGCATCGGCGTCGACCCCTACTATCTCACCTACAAGGCCGACATGCTGGGCTACCACCCGCAGGTGATCCTGGCCGGCCGCCGCATCAACGACGGCATGGGCAAGTTCATCGCCGAGCAGACCGTGAAGGAAATGATCGCCGCCGGCAGCCAGGTCAAGGGCGCCAAGGTGTCGGTGCTGGGCCTCACCTTCAAGGAGAACTGCCCCGACCTGCGCAACTCGCGCGTGATCGACGTCATCCGCGAACTGCAGAGCTACGGCATCGACGTGCACGTGCACGACCCCATCTCCGATGCCAAAGAAGCCATGCACGAGTACGGGGTGACCCTGGAATCCTGGGACCAGCTGCCGACCTCGGATGCCATCGTGGTGGCGGTGGCGCACAAGGAGTTCGCCGCCCGTCCGCTCGCCGACTACAAGGCCAAGATGAACGGCAAGGGCGCGCTGATCGACGTGAAGGCGATGTTCGATCCGAACGCGGCGCACGAGACCTTCGCGCGCTTCTGGCGGCTGTGACCCCGCGCCCTCACCCCCGGCCCCTCTCCCCAGGGGAGAGGGGTGCGCGGCAGCGCGGGTGAGGGTGTGCTGCGCCACCCACCGTCGAACCCCCAGCTGGATACCGCCTCGCCATGAACGCACCCCAATTCGAAGCCCTTTGCGCCACGCTCTCCGGCAACACCCGGACCTGGCTCGTCACCGGCGTCGCCGGCTTCATCGGCTCCAACCTGCTGGAGCGCCTGCTCAAGCTGAACCAGAAAGTGATCGGTCTGGACAATTTCGCCACCGGCCACCGCCACAACCTGGAGCAGGTGCAGAAGCTGGTTGCGCCCGGACAGTGGCAGCGCTTCGACTTCATCGAAGGCGACATCCGCGATCTCGACACCTGCCGCCAGGCGTGCCGGGGCGCGGACTACGTGCTGCACCAGGCGGCGCTGGGCTCGGTGCCGCGCTCGATCGAAGACCCCATCCTCACCAACAGCGCCAACATCACCGGCTTCCTCAACATGCTGGTGGCGGCGCGGGATGCCGGGGTCAAGGGCTTCGTCTATGCGGCCTCGAGCTCGACCTACGGCGACCACCCGGGCCTGCCCAAGGTGGAGGACAAGATCGGCAAACCGCTGTCGCCCTACGCCGTCACCAAGTACGTGAACGAGCTGTACGCCGACGTGTTCGACCGTTGCTACGGCTTCAAGACCATCGGCCTGCGCTATTTCAACATCTTCGGCCAGCGCCAGGATCCGGAAGGCGCCTATGCGGCGGTGATCCCGAAGTGGATCGCGTCCATGATCAAGAACGAGCCGGTGTACATCAATGGCGACGGCGAGACCAGCCGCGATTTCTGCTACATCGACAACACGGTGCAGGCCAACCTGCTCGCCGCCACCAGCGCGGACGATGCGGCGAAGAACCAGGTCTACAACGTGGCGGTGGGCGAGCGCACCACGCTCAACCAGCTCTACGAATCCATCCGCGGCGAGCTCGCGCCGCGCTTCCCGCACCTGGCATCCGCCCGCCCGGTCTACCGCGACTTCCGTGCCGGCGACGTGCGCCATTCCCTGGCCGACATTTCCAAGGCGCAGCGCTTGCTTCACTACCAGCCCACGCATACCATCCGCGAAGGACTCAAGATCGCCATGGACTGGTATGTACGGGATCTCACGGGGCATCGTTAAGGAACCTCTGCAAAACTACTGCGCAGCCCGTCTGCCCGCCTGCGATGCTCGCTGTACTTCCGTGTACAGGTGCGCTTCTCGGCGGCCAGCCGGGCTTGCTCGCTACCTTTTGCAGAGGTTCCTTGAGTTCAAAAGCCTGGAACGCAGAGGTCGCGGAGGACGCAGAGTAAAACCTCCGCGTTCCTCCGCGTTCCTCCGCGACCTCTGCGTTAGAGGCTTTTTCTTTGGCCTCTGCCTATTCGGTAGCGCCACAGCGTCCACCGCCGCCGGGCTGCCTGCCCCCGTCGCCGCCGCACTGAGCCAGGCGAACATCCCCGACTCCGCCGTGGCGGTCTACGTGCAGGACCTCGCCCAGCCGGCGCCGCTGCTGGCCCACAATGCCGATGTCGGCATGCACCCCGCCTCGGTCATCAAGCTCGTCACCACCTATGCCGCGCTGCAGACCCTCGGCCCTGCCTATCGCTGGAAAACCGAGATCTACGCCGGCGGGCCGATCCGCGGCGACCGCCTGGACGGCGACCTGATCGTCAAGGGCTACGGCGACCCCAAGATCACCCTGGAGCGCTTCTGGCTGTGGCTGCGCGACCTGCGCGCCCGCGGCATCCGCGACATCCGCGGCAATGTCGTCATCGACCGCAGCTACTTCGACGTCCCGCGCCAGGATCCCGGCGCCTTCGATGGCCAGCCCTACGAGCCCTACAACGCGCAGCCCGATGCCCTGCTGCTGAATTTCCATGCCCACCGGCTGCAGTTCCTGCCGGACGAGCGCGCCAGGACCCTGCGCATCGTGTTCGAAGTGCCGATTCCGGGCGCGCGCATCGTCAACCGCGTGCGCATCACCAATGGCGGCTGCGACAACTGGGAGGACGCGCTGCGCTACCGCGTCGAGCAGACGCCGAAGGGATTGGTCCTGAACTTCTCAGGCAGCTATTCCGCTGCCTGCGGCGACAAGTCGATGCATCTCGCGCTGCTCGACCCCAATGCCTATGTCTACGCGCTGTTCAAGCCGCTATGGGAAGAACTGGGCGGGCGCTGGCGCGGCCAGGTGGTGGACGGCAGCGTGCCCGCCGAGGCGCGCCTGCTTGCGCGCCACGAGTCGCCGCCCCTGGCGGAAGTGATCCGCGACATCAACAAGTTCAGCAACAACGTCATGGCGCGCCAGCTCTATCTGACCCTGGGCGCGGAAACCCTCGGCGCGCCGGCAACCCTGGACAAAGCGGGCCAGGCCGTGGCCAATGCCCTGGCGGTGAAGGGCCTGGACTTTCTGGAATTGGTGATGGAAAACGGTTCCGGCCTGTCGCGCCGTACCCGCATTAGCGCCCATCATCTGGGCGACCTGTTGCGCGTCGCAGCCGCATCGCCGGTTGCTGCGGAACTTGAATCCTCGCTGCCCATCGTCGCCCTCGACGGCACCATGCGCAAGCGCCTGAAGGACAACGGCATCGCCGGCCACGCCCACATCAAGACCGGCTCGCTCGATGGCGTGCGCGCCATCGCCGGCTATGTGCTGGATGCAAGAGGCCGGCGCAATGCAGTGGTGTGCGTGATCAACGACCCAAACGCCGCGCGCGCGCGTCCCGTTCAGGATGCGCTGCTGGAGTGGGTGTTCGCGCGGCCGTAGGGACCCTCTCCGGCCGGGTCAGCCTTCGGCCTCGCCCTCGTCCAGCGGATTGTCCTGCAGCCGGAACGGATGGTCCGTGGGCATTTCCTGGAACGCCTTGCGCGTCGCTTCCGATTCGAAATAGATCACCACGTTGCCGTCGACCAGGTAGGGATGGCCTTCGAGGTTGTCGATCTCCTTGCCGGTGATCGGGTCGATGGTGCTGATCATCTGTTCCGGCTCATGCAGGCGGTGGCTCTGCGTCTGGTCCCGCGGCAACGGATCGGTCGCCGCCCAGTTGGGGGTATCAAAAGCCAGTACGGGGGTGGCATTCATCATGGTCTCCTTCTCGAAGGCGCACAGCCCGCCCATCTGCATTGGGGCGGCCGCGGTGCGCCGGTGTTTCCGGTATAGCAGTCACCTCTTCCGCCGGCGATCAAAAATTTTTGGGCCCACGCCCGGCAGGGTCAGCCGCGCTTGCCGGTAAGCGTCTCCAGCAACTCGATGGGCAAGGGGAAGACGATGGTCGAGTTCTTGTCGGCGGCGATGGTGGTGAGCGTTTCCAGGTAGCGCAGCTGGATCGCCTGGGGCTGGTGCGACAGAATCTCCGCCGCCTGCGCCAACTTCTCAGACGCCTGCAGTTCGCCTTCCGCGTGGATCACCTTGGCGCGCCGCTCGCGCTCCGCCTCCGCCTGCTTGGCGATGGCGCGCACCATGGATTCGTTGATGTCCACGTGCTTGATCTCGACGTTGGACACCTTGATGCCCCAGGCGTCGGTCTGGGTATCGAGCACCTGCTGGATGTCGATGTTGAGCCGCTCACGCTCGGCCAGCATGTCGTCCAGCTCGTGCTTGCCCAGCACCGCGCGCAGGGTGGTCTGCGCGAGCTGGCTGGTGGCGTTGAGATAGTCCTCCACCTGGATGATCGCGCGCTGCGGGTCGACCACGCGGAAATAGACCACGGCGTTCACCTGCACCGAGACGTTGTCGCGGGAAATCACGTCCTGGCTCGGCACGTCCATCACCACGGTGCGCAAATCCACGCGCACCATCTGCTGGATGCCCGGAATGACGATGATGAGCCCCGGCCCCTTCACCCGCCAGAAGCGCCCGAGCAGAAAGATCACCGCGCGCTCGTATTCGCGCAGGATGCGCAAGGACGAGAACAGCACCGCCACGATCAGAATGATCACCCATCCGAATCCGAATCCCAAGCCTGTCATGTGCTCTCTCCTCGGTTGCGTTTCACTCGCGCCGGGCAGACGGATCCGGCTCGGGTTCCACTTCCAGCACCAGCCCGTCCATTCGCGTCACCCGCACCTTCTGTCCACGCCGCAGCGGGCTGCGGCTGCGCACGCGCCAGGTTTCGCCGTGCAGGTGCGCCCAGCCCTCGCCGCCGTCCGTGTCGGCCAGCACCTCGCCGATGCTGCCCGGCAGTTCCTCCGCACCGCTCACCACCTTGCGCCGCCGGGACTTGAGCGCGAGGCCGGCGACCAGGAACACGAACAACGCCGTCACCGCCGTCACCGGCAGCACCACGCTCCACGGAATGCCGTAGCCCGGCAGGTCCGTGTCCAGCAACATCACCGAACCCACGACGAAGGCGATCACCCCGCCCAAACCCAGCACGCCGAAGCTGGGCACGAAGGCCTCGGCAATCATGAACGCCATGCCCAGTATGATCAGGCCGAGGCCAGCATAGTTCACCGGCAGCAGCTGGAACGCAAACAGGGCCAGCAGCAGACAGATGGCGCCGGCGATGCCCGCCACGCCGAAGCCCGGGTTGGAGAACTCGAAGAACAGGCCGTACATGCCGATCAGCAGCAGAATGTAGGCCACGCTCGGATTGGTGATGACGGCCAGCAGGCGCGAGCGCCAGTCCGGCTCGTGGCTGACCAGGGTCATGCCCGTTGTGTCCAGGGTGCGCTCGACGCCGAGGACGTTGACGGTGCGGCCATTGAGCTTTTGCAGCAGGTCGGTGGGGTCGACCGCGATCAGGTCGATGACCTTGAGACGCAGGGCCTCCTCCGGCGTCAGCGTCACCGCTTCGCGCACCGCGCGCTCGGCCCATTCCGCGTTGCGCCCGTGCAGTTGGGCGAGGCCGCGGATGTAGGCCGCGGCGTCGTTGAGCTGCTTGCGGCTCATGGCGTCCTCCGCGGGCGCAGGCTCCTTTGCTTCCCGCGCTTCCGGCTTGTCCGCCTGCGGCGCCTTCGCCGGCGCGCCGATGCCCACCGGCACCGGGGTTGCGGCGCCGATGCTGGTCGCCGGCGCCATCGCCGCCACGTGCGCGGCGTAGAGCAGATAGGTGCCCGCGCTCGCCGCGCGCGCGCCTTCCGGGCCGACCCACACCACCACCGGCACCGGCGAGGCGAGGATCTTCTTGATCATGTCGCGCATCGAGGTGTCGAGGCCGCCGGGGGTGTCCAGGCGCAGGACGATCAGCTGCATGTTGTCCTTGGCCGCGTGATCGATGCCGCGCATGACATAATCGGCAGTGGCCGGACTCACGGCGCCGTCGACCCCGAGCAGCAGCCCCTGGCCTGCGCCGACGGCCGGTGCCCAGGGCAGCGCCAGCAACAGGGCCAGCACCGGCCCCAGGAAAAGCCGGCACGCGCGCCATGCGACAGCGCGCTGCATCGTGCCTCCCGCTCCAGCCATGGGGAACGTCCTTTGCAGAATCTTGATCTTATTGACTATAGGCGGAAATCGGAGCCGACGACATGAAGCTCCTGCTGAAAGTCGCAGCCACCGTGCTGTTCATGGTCGTTTTCATGGCGGCCATCGTCGCCGCAGCGAGGTGGGCGGAGGGCGAACCGCTGGCGTGGTGGCAGGCCGCGCTCGCCGTTGCCCTGCCGCTGTTGATCGCGGCCTATCTGCGCTGGTTTTCGGTGATCGGCTGCGGTGGCGATCGGTGCCGCGCAGATCGCCCAACGGGCAAGTTTCTGGGGCCCTGAATTGGGGAATGGCCGCGGGGAAGCCCCCGCCGGGGTGGGGTTGTTGCCCGGCAACGGGCTCTGAGATAATCCAAATGGACTAGTCGGGCGCCAAGCCGCCAGCCCGATCGGACAGAGAAAGACAGGGACTCCCAGCGGACTTTCGATGCGCAAGCCGATCATGACCCCCTCCGCCCGGAAGAAAGCGGCCCTATCACCCCAAGCGAGTGGATGCCGCGCTCTGCCATGACCACGGCCGCCGTCCGCATTCTGGTCATCGACGATGACGCCGTGGACCGCAAGGCGGTGCGCCGGGCGCTGGGCGCCGCCACCGAGGCTACCTACACCCTGCTCGAGGCGGAGACCGGCGCGGATGGCCTCGCGCTGGCGCGCGCGCACAAGCCCGACTGTATATTGCTCGACTATCAACTGCCGGACCTGAGCGGCCTGGAATTCCTCGCGCGCTTCGCCGATGCGACGGACGAGTTGCCGGTGCCGGTGATCAAGCTCACCGGCACCACCGATGCGACGGTGGCGGTCGAGGCGATGCGCCGCGGTGCGCGCGATTACCTCGTCAAGGACGGCGATGGCCAATACCTGCAGCTGCTGCCGGCGGTGATCCGGCGCGTGCTCAAGGAAGAGCGCGTGCGGCAGGAGAAGCGCCAGGCCGAATCCAAGTACCGCAACCTGGTCGAGCAGATTCCCGCCATCACCTACATCGCGGCGCTGGACGCACCGAACACGCTGCTCTACATCAGCCCGCAGACCGCGCTGCTGGGCTTCAGCGCCGAGACTTGGCTCGCCGATCCGGAGCTGCGCCTGCGCCAGATTCACCCCGAGGACCGGGCGCGCGTGCTGGAGCGCTACGAACACAGCCGGATCTCGGGCGAGCGGCTGCGCTGCGAGTACCGCATGTTCACCCGCGGCGGCAAGCTGCTGTGGTTCCTCGACCGCGGCAGCGTGGTGCGCGACGAGGCGGGCAGGGCGCTGTTCCTGCAGGGCGTGATGACCAACATCACCTCGACCAAGCAGAAGGAAGAGCAGCTGCTCGAGTCACGGGAGCTGATGCGCAGCCTGGCGCGGCACCAGGTGGACGTGCGCGAGGAAGAACGCAGCCGCATCGCACGCGATGTGCACGACGAACTCGGCCAGAAACTCACGGCCCTGCAGCTGGAAGTGTCCATGCTGAGCGCGCGCTACCACGATGATCCGCCCGACCTCGGCCAGAAGCTGCGCGGGCTGCTGGGCCTGATCGACGCGACCATGGACTCGGTGCGCTCGATCGCCGCCGAACTGCGCCCGCCGGTGCTGGACCTTGGCCTGGTGCCGGCCATCGAGTGGCAGGTGCAGGAGTTCCAGCGGCGCACCGGCGTCGCCTGCGAACTGGCGGTGGGCGACGACGATATCGAACTCGACACGGAGCGCGCGACCGCCGTGTTCCGCATGCTGCAGGAAGCGCTCACCAACGTCGCGCGCCATGCCCATGCCAGCCAGGTCGAGATCACGCTGATGCGCGAGAACGATCGGCTGCAGCTCACGGTCGAAGACAACGGGGTGGGCATGCCGCAGGAGCGTCCGCGCGGCAAGAAATCCTTTGGCCTGCTCGGCCTGCGCGAGCGCGCGCTGATGGTGGGCGGCGAAGTACACATCGACAGCGCGCCGGGCCGGACCACGGTGCGCATCGCATTGCCGGTGACCGGGACATTGAAGAAGGAGGAAGCATGATCCGGGTATTGATCGCAGACGACCACGCCATCGTGCGCGAGGGCCTGAAACAGGTGCTCGCCGCCGCCGGGGACATCGCCGTGGCGGGCGAGGCCGCCGACGGCCACGAAGTGATGGACCAGGTGCGCACCAACGGCTGGGATGTCCTGGTGCTGGACATGAACATGCCCGGCCCCTCCGGCCTCGACCTGATCAAGCGCGTGCGTGCCCACAAGCCGGACGCCAAGGTGCTGGTGCTCAGCATGCATGGCGAAGACCAGTTCGCGGTGCGCACCCTGCGTGCCGGCGCTGCCGGCTACCTGACCAAGGGCAGTGCGCCGGACACCATCATCGCCGCGATCCGCCGCATCGCCGCCGGCGGCCGCCACATCAGCCGCGCCCTGGCGGAAACCCTGGCACTGGAAATCGATCCCTTCCGCGACCGGGCGCCCCACGAACTGCTCTCGGAGCGCGAGACCCAGGTGCTGGGCATGCTCGCCGCCGGCCAGAGCGTCGCCGACATCGCCGCCCAGCTCTGCCTCTCCGCCAACACCATCAGCACCCACAAGCACCGCCTGATGAAGAAACTCGGCGTGGGCAGCAATGCCGAACTCGTCCGCTACGCCCTGAGCGCCGGCCTGACAGAGTAATCACTCACCCCGGACACGCCGCGGCCGGGGCGCCTGTAACGATTCCTTGACGCTGCGTCGCGCCACTGGTGACAGCATCTTGCTGCGCGCCGTGACTGCGTACCCCGCAAGCATCCCCTATGCTCACTTCACGCACACCAACGGAGAGGAGCGCATATGCTGGATACGTCGTATCAGGAAGAGCTGCAAGCCGAACTGCATCCGGAATTGGCGGGCGAGCCGGACATCGTCGATTCGATGGAAGTCGAGACCGAATCCGACTATGCGCTGGGCGACATCCCCTTCGATTCCACCCAGCAATACCTCACCGAGATTGGCCGCTATCCTTTGCTCAAGGCGAAGGAGGAACTGGCGCTGACCCGGCGTGTGCGCGCCGGCGACGAGGCCGCGCGCCGGGAGATGATCGAGCGCAACCTGCGGCTGGTGGTGAGCATCGCCAAGCATTACACCGACCGCGGCCTGCCCCTGCTCGACCTGATCGAGGAGGGCAACCTGGGCCTGATGCACGCCCTCGACAAATTCGACCCGGAACGGGGTTTCCGCTTCTCCACCTATGCCACCTGGTGGATCCGCCAGAACATCGAGCGCGCGATCATGAATCAGTCGCGCACCATTCGCCTGCCGGTGCACATCATCAAGGAGCTCAACACCTGCCTGCGCACGGCCCGCCGCCTGCGCGCCCGGGGCGAGGGCGACCCGCGGCCGGAGCAGATCGCGGCCGAACTGGACAAGCCGGCCGATGAAGTGCGCGAGCTGCTGACCTTCAACGAGCGCACCTGCTCCCTGGACAGCCCGCTGGAAGCCGACCCCGACCTGACCATCGTCGACGCCATCGCCGACGATCCGGAGAAGGAGCCGTCGCACCTGCTGGAAAACATGCAGGTCGAAGCCTGCGTGCAGCGCTGGCTGCGCCTGCTGACGGAGCGTCACCGCTGGGTGGTGGAGCGGCGCTTCGGCCTGAACGGCCAGACCATCATGACCCTGGACAAGCTTGCGAGCGAGCTGGGCGTGACCCGCGAGCGCGTGCGGCAGATCCAGATGGAAGCCCTGACCAGCCTGCGCAGCCTGCTCACCGGCCTGGGCCTGTCCCGGGAGAGCGTCTGACGGCTCGCGGAGGCCGCCTCAGCGCCGCGGCCTCAGCACGTCGATCTTGAACGCCGCCTCGTAGGGCGGCACGTTGCATTCGATGATGTCGGTCGGCGCCACGTTCAGCGTGACGCCGACGATGTCGGTGCGCACCGGCAGCTTGGCCGCGCCGCGATCCACCAGCACCGCGGTGCGAATCTCCGCCGCCCCCTTTCCCGCCAGATATTCCACCGCGCGCAGCATGGAATAGCCCTTGTACATCACGTCATCCACCACTATCAGGGTGCGTCCGCTCAGGTCCAGCGCCGCATGTTCCGGCCGTTCGGTCAGCCGGGTCTCGGGATGGATCAGCGTCAGGTCGTCGGCGTAGCGCTTGATCTGCAGGTCGATGCGCGCAAGGTTCGGAATGTGGAAATCCCGCGCCAGGCGCTCGCGCACGCGATCCGCCAGGGGCGCGCCGCGGCGCAGGATGCCGACCACGACGATGTTTTCGCGTCCGGTGAGCAGGCCTGCCGCCTGCCACGCCATGCCATCCAGCACGGCGTCGAGCTGGGCGCTGTCGTAGAGGCAGAAGCGCTCGCCTGGGGTATCGGGCATACTGCTCCCCTCAGCGCGCGGGCATCAGCGCGGTGATCCGGTCGACGTATTCCAGCGCGTCCCACTCGGCGCCGCCCTGCAACGCGTAGCGGATGCGCCCCTCCGGATCGACGATGAAGGTGGAGGGCGCGACGAACACCTTCCAGGCCGCCAGCGCCTCGCCCCCGCTGTCCATGAGGATGGTGAAGTCCACGTTCACGCGCTTGAGGAAGGCGCGTACCTCGGCTTCGCTCTCGCCCATGTTCACCGCGAGGATCTTGAACGGCTTGCCGGCCAGCCTCGCCTGCAGGCGCTGCATGGACGGCATTTCCTTGATGCAGGGCGCGCAGTAGGTGGCCCAGAACTGCACCATCACCACCTGGCCGCGATAGTCGGCGAGATCGTGGCTTTTGCCCTGCAGGTCCTTCAGTTTCAGCGCCGGCGTCGCCGCGCCGGCATAGGGCTTCAGCTCCTGCGCCTGGGCCACGCCCCAGCCGAGAATCAAACCCAACAACACTGCGCCCAGTCTGCTCATGGTTTCCCCTTGTTCATGGCATCGATGTGCCGCAGCGCGTCCTGCACCAGATCGGGCAGGCGCGCGGCGGTCGCGATCTCCTCCGGCGTCTGCTCCTCGCGGATGAAGAAATAGCCGCGCACCCCCGGCAGCAGGGCGGTGTGCACGCTGCTGCCGGCCTGCTCGAAGGCCTGCTGCAGATGGCGCAGCCACCAGCGGCCCGGGGACCGCTCGCCCTGGAGGATGACGATGCGGGTGCGGGTTTCGCTGACCACGGGTTCATAGCGCGCCTCCGCGCCCGGCACCGGGGTGCCGGCATAGAGCTCGGGGTAGAACAGGACGACGCCCTCGATCCCATCGCGCACGGCGGCAGCGGCCTGCTTCCGCCACGCCGCCAGCCCCCGCAACACGGGCAGGGCGGCGCGTCCGGCACTCACCAGATACACGCGCTTGCCGCTCTGCCGTGCGCGCTCGATGACGGCGGCGATTTCCTCCGCCGGCAGGCTGTCCATGCTGGACGGGCTCATGGGCAGGAAATGCGCGCCCAGCATGTCCGGCAGCCAGGTCGATATTCCGCGCTTAGCGAGTTCGGCGGCCGCCTTCGATTCGGCGGTGCCCTGCCCTTCGTCGCAGGCGAACCACAGCAGCAGCGTGTCGCCCACGGCGGAGAATTGCCGCAGCGACACATCCGTGCCGTCCGGCAGCTTGAAGGTGGACACCTCCATCGCCCAGGCCGAGGCCGCGCACAGGGCGGAAGCCAGGAGCACGACAGCGGCAGACACACGGAAGCGGCGGAGGCGGCGGAACATGGCGGCTTTTGAGTGGCGCTTTTACTTCAGGTTAGTTTGCGCCGGGCGGGCTGTCAAAAAGCGGCGGCCGTCATCTGCTTCGCCGCCGCCAGCCGGGCGTCGCGCTGCGCCTGGGGCAGCTGCGCCAGGGCCCGCACCTGGGCATAGAAGCGCGGCAGGTCGCCGCCGTTCTGCGCCAGCAGCGCGGCGAACGCCGGCACCTGGTCGGCGTAGAGGGTGACTGCGAGCAGCTTGGCATTGTTCAAGGGCGAGTCGTCGAACCACTTGTCGTAGCCCGCGTAGCCGCCCCAGCCGTGCTTGAGCGCGGCATACGCGAGCGTGGCCTCGTGCAGGATGCGCGCCTTCGCCATCTGCCGTTCCTCCACTGACGCTGGGCGCGCGTAGGCGGCGGCAAGCCGGTCGCGGGTGCGCACCAGCAGGTCAATGAATTCGCGCTTGCGCGCCTGCGCCCGCAGGTAAGCCGCGTAGGCCGTGGGGTCCTGCGCCTGCTCGAACCAGCGGCGCACCCCTTCCTCTTCCACCGCGGTCGCGAACGACTCGTTGAAGACCGAATCGCCGGGCACGTAGACCAGCTGATGCGCCAGCTCGTGGAACAGGATGCCGACCAGTTCGCCTTCCGGATAGCCGATGAAGGTATTCAATACCGGATCGTTGAACCACCCCAGGGTGGAGTACACCGGAATGCCGGCGACGAACACGTCCAGCCCTTCGGCCTGCAGCCGGGCGCCGGCCTGCCGCGCCGCCGCTTCGGAGAAATAGCCGCGGTAGGCGACGCAGCCGGCGACGGGGAAGCACCACTCGACCGGCTTCACGGAGAACGCCGGCGCGGCGAACACGTTCCACACCACGAACGGGCGCTGCAGATCGGCGTAGCTGCGAAAGCTGTCGTTGTCCGGCAGGCCCAGCTCCGCGCTGGCGAAAGCACGGGCCCGCTGCACCAGTTTCAGCTTCCGTTCCAGCTTGGGATTGGTGCCGGGATCGGCCAGCAGCCAGTCGATGGGCGTTGCCTTGCGGCTGATCTCGAGCTGGCCGTTGATCGCCTGGGTGTAGTAGGAGAGGTGGCTGCAGCCGGACAGCAGCAGCGCCACCGCACCCAGGAAACCAAGAACCATTTCACCACGGAGAACACGGAGTTTTCTCAAGGAATTTTCCTCCGTGCACTGCGTGGTGAAAGGCTTTTCGCTTGCCGGCTTGCCATCACCTCACAGCCCCAGATCCTTCCAGATGCCGTCGATGCGTGCCACCACCGCCGGATCGCGCGTGATGGGCGTGCCCCACTCGCGGCTGGTCTCGCCCTTCCATTTGTTGGTGGCGTCGATGCCCATCTTGCTGCCCAGGCCCGACACCGGGCTGGCGAAATCCAGATAATCGATGGGCGTGTTCTCCACGATCAGGGTGTCGCGCGCCGCATCGACGCGGGTGGTGAGCGCCCAGACGACTTCCTTCCAGTCGCGGATGTCCACGTCGTCGTCCACCACGATCACGAACTTGGTGTACATGAACTGGCGCAGGAAGCTCCACACGCCGAACATCACGCGCTTGGCATGGCCCGGGTACTGCTTCTTCATGCTCACCAGCGCCATGCGGTAGGAACAGCCCTCCGGCGGCAGGTAGAAATCGGTGATCTCGGTGAACTGCTTCTGGAGCAGCGGCACGAACACCTCGTTCAGCGCGACGCCCAGCACCGCAGGCTCGTCCGGCGGCTTGCCGGTGTAGGTGCTGTGATAGATCGGGTCGCGGCGCATGGTGATGTGGGTGAGGGTGAAGACCGGGAAGGTCTCCTGCTCGTTGTAGTAGCCGGTGTGGTCACCATAGGGGCCTTCCAGCGCAGTCTCGTTCGGGTCGATGTAGCCTTCGAGCACGATCTCGGCGGATGCGGGCACCTGCAGATCGCAGGACAGGCATTTCGTCACCTCGGTCTTGGCACCGCGCAGCAGGCCGGCGAACTGGTACTCGGACAGGGTGTCGGGCACCGGCGTCACCGCGCCGAGGATCGTGGCCGGGTCGGCCCCCAGCGCCACGGCGACGGGAAATTTCTCGCCCGGATGCTTCTCGCAGAACTCGCGGAAATCCAGCGCGCCGCCGCGATGGGCGAGCCAGCGCATGATCACCTTGTTCCTGGCGATCACCTGCTGCCGATAGATGCCCAGGTTCTGGCGCGGCTTGTTCGGGCCGCGCGTCACCACCAGCCCCCAGGTGATGAGCGGCGCCACGTCGCCCGGCCAGCAGGTCTGGATCGGCAGCTTGCCCAGATCGACTTCGTCGCCCTGCCACACGATCTCCTGACAGGGCGCGCGGGAGATTTCCTTCGGCGCCATGTTCAGCACCTGCTTGAACAGCGGCATCTTCTCCCACGCGTCCTTGAGGCCCTTGGGCGGCTCGGGCTCCTTCAGAAACGCCAGCAGCTTGCCCACCTCGCGCAGGCTGGAAACGTCGTCCTCGCCCATGCCCATGGCCACGCGTCTGGGCGTGCCGAACAGATTGCCCAGCACGGGGATGGTGTGCCCCTTGGGCCGCTCGAACAGGATCGCCGGCCCGCCGGCCCTGAGCACGCGGTCGCACACCTCGGTCATTTCCAGATGGGGATCGATCTCCGCACCGACGCGTCGGAGTTCGCCCCGGGATTCGAGTTGCGCGAGGAAGTCGCGCAGGTCGGCATATTTCATCGGCAGCCAAGAGGGAAAGATGGGCCTTCAATGATACTTGAACGCGGCGCGCGCGACCTCGCGCCCAGCCCTGGGCGCCGGTCACGAACCTGACAACTTGCGCATCGATACTGACACCCCTATGATTACACACTCATTTTCCAATAAGGCCGGCGCGTCCCATCGAAATCCGCATCCGGCCACAGCGCGGCGTCGCCCGGAAGCTCTCCGCTTCCACCGCTCTGCCGAGCGGCTGCCGTCCGACGGTGCCCTTGACCCGAGTCGCGCAAATCGTCTGAAGGAGGTTCAAGCATGCAGCAACAGTTCGATATTTTCATTTCTTCGCTGAATTCCATCGTCGGGCAGCTCGCGGATTTTTTGCCCAAGCTGCTGGCGGCGCTGGTGTTGCTGTTTTTCGGCTGGATTCTTGCCAAGCTGGTGCGCGGCGGCGTCAAGCGCCTGCTCGCCCTGGCGCATTTCGACCGCCTGGCCGAGAAGACCGGCGTCGAGGAGTTCCTCAAGCATGGCGACATGCACATCACGCTCGCCGGCATCATCAGCGAGGTGATCTACTGGCTGGTGCTGCTGGTGGTGCTGGTGACGGTGTCCAGCAGCCTCGGGCTGACGGCGGTGGCCGACCTCTTCAACCGCATCGTGCTCTACCTGCCCAACATCATCGTGGCGGTGCTGATCATCATCTTCGGCACGCTGCTCGCGCGCTTCATCAACCGGCTCGTGTTCGCGTGGCTGCGCAATCTGGGAGTGGATGGCGCCCTGACGATCAGCACCATCTCCGAATATGGCGTGCAGATCTTCGCGATCTTCGTCGCCCTGGAACAGCTCGAGATCGGCACCCGGCTCCTCACCACCGCCTTCGCCATCCTGTTCGGCGCGGTGTGCCTGGCGCTGGCGCTCGCCTTCGGCCTGGGCGGCCGCGACTGGGCGGCGCGGGTCATCGACCGCTGGTCTAGCAGCAAGGGCAACCCCAAGCCCTAGGGAACCTCTGCAAAAGTACTGCGCAGCCCGTCTGCCCGCCTGCGATGCTCGCTGTACTCCCTTGTACAGGTGCGCTTCTCGGCGGCCAGCCGGGCTTGCTCGCGACCTTTTGCAGAGGTTCCCTAGCGCGTCCGCCTTGGCGGACGGCACGGGGAGGCACCGCGCCTACTCGGAATAGCCGCCCCGGGTGCGATGGGCTTCGCGGGAGAAGTAGCGGACGTCGCCCAGTGGGATCACCACCACCCCGCCCTCGGTGACGTGATAGCCGGCGGCGCGGTCCCGCTCCAGGTCGTAGCCGATCTGTGCCCCGGGCGGGATGAAATTGTGCCGGTCGACGATGACCCGGCGCAGGCGCGCGCCGCGCCCGATGCGCGAATAATCCATGATGATGGAGTCCTCGATTTCGGCGCCCGGCTCGACCACCACCTCCCGGCGCAACAGCGAGTTCTTCACGCTCGCCCCCTGCACGATGGTCGCCGCGCCGAGTAGGACATTGTCGAGGGCACCGCCCACCACCCGCACCGTCGGGCCCTGGTAATGGCTGGAGTAGATCGGCCATTGGTGGTTGAAGGCGTCGAACCGCGGTTCCATGCCGAGCACGTCCTGGTGCGCCGCGAAATAGGCATCGAGCGTTCCCACGTCGCGCCAGTAGCCTTTCTCCTCGTAAGACTTGGTGCCCGGCACTTCGTTGGTGGCGAAGTCATAGGCCAGGACCCGGTGCGTCCGCGATAGCCGCGGCAGCACATGATGGCCGAAATCGGTCTCCCCGCGCTTGTGCGCCTCCTCCAGGGCCTCGCGCAGCACCTCGGCCCGAAACAGATAGTTGCCCATGGATGCGTAGGCGCGCTGCGGGTCGCCCGGCATCGGCTGCGCCTGCCTGGGCTTCTCCTGAAAGCCGATGATCCGCTGCGTCGCATCGGCGTCGATGATGCCGAAGTTGCAGGCCTGGTCGAGGGGCACCGGCAAGGCCGCGACGCTGACGTCGGCGTGCCGCTCGCAGTGGAAACGCACCATCTGCCGCACGTCCATGCGATAGATGTGATCCGCGCCGAACACCGCGACCAGGTCCGGCCGGTGCATGTCCATCAGGCTCAGGCTCTGGTACACCGCATCTGCGGTTCCGCCGAACAGCGTGTGCTCCTTCGTCATCTGCGGCGGCACCACGGTCACGAACTGGTCCGCGAACAGGGTCGAGATGGTCCAGGCCTTGCGGATGTGTTCGATGAGGGACTGCGGCTTGTACTGCACCAGCAGGTAGATGGAGCGAATGTCGGAATTGACCAGGCTGCTCAGGACGAAATCCACGATGCGGTAGCGGCTGCCGAAGGGAACCGCCGGCTTGCAGCGGTCGAAGGTCAGCGGCCGCAGCCGCGATCCTTCGCCGCCCGCCATCACAAATGCCATCACCTTCTCGCGCCCGCGTCGTTCCTGCATGTCGTTCTCCTGAATCCTCATTTCACCCCGGCCCAGCTTCCTTCTTTATAGCTCACCCCCGCTTCCCTCCCGCCACGGGTGGGCTGCTATCATGAAAACGTCCACACTCGTGGCTCATCTCCTCAAGAAAAAAGATCGAGCATCCATGCACTGCACTTTTACTGCCCCGCGGTCTCCCCGCGCCCCCGCCTTCGCCGCGCACGGGGGCGGCTGGTGAAGGTCTGGCCCGGCAATCCCTACCCGCTCGGCGCCACCTACGACGGCGCCGGCACCAACTTCTCCCTGTTCTCCCAGGTGGCGAACCGCGTCGAGCTCTGCCTGTTCGATGAACGCGGCCGCGAGACCCGCGTCGAACTGCCGGAGGTCACCGGCCACTGCTGGCACGGCTACTTCCCCGGCGTCGAGCCGGGCCAGCGCTACGGCTTTCGGGTGCACGGCCCGTGGGCGCCGGAACAGGGCCATCGCTGCAACCCGGCCAAGCTGCTGCTCGACCCCTACGCCAAGGCCATCGATGGCGACGTGCGCTGGCACGAGGCGGTGTTCCCCTACCGCTTCGGCGCCGGGCCCGACGTGCGCAACGATGCCGACAGCGCGCCCTACATGCCCAAGTGCATCGTGCAGCAGCCCTTCTTCGACTGGGCCGGCGACCGGCGCCTGCAGCGCCCGTGGCACGAGACCGTCATCTACGAACTGCACGTGAAGGGCTTCACCGCGCGCCATCCGGACATCCCCCCGGAGCTGCGCGGCACCTATGCCGGCCTTGCCCAGCCCGCGGCCATCGAGCACCTGAAGCAGCTGGGCGTGACCGCCGTGGAGCTGATGCCCGTGCACTACTTCGTGCATGACAAGCATCTCGTCGATCACGGCCTGCGCAACTACTGGGGCTACAACTCCATCGCCTATTTCGCGCCCCATGGCGGCTATGCCGCCGACCAGCGGCCGGGCGCGGTGCTGGCCGAGTTCCGCCAGATGGTGAAGGCCCTGCACCAGGCGGGCATTGAGGTCATCCTGGACGTGGTATACAACCATACCGCCGAGGGCAACGAGTTCGGGCCGGTGCTCGGCTTCAAGGGCATCGACAATGCCTACTACTACCGCCTGGTGGAAGGCGACCGGCGCCACTACATGGATTTCACCGGCACCGGCAACAGCCTGCACATGCGCCACCCGCACGTGCTGCAGCTGATCATGGATTCGCTGCGCTACTGGGTGCTGGAGATGCACGTGGACGGCTTCCGCTTCGACCTCGCCGCCACCCTGGCGCGGGAGCTGCACGAGGTGCACCGCCTGTCGGCGTTCTTCGACCTCATCCAGCAGGACCCCGTGATCAGCCAGGTCAAGCTCATCGCCGAACCCTGGGACGTGGGCGAAGGCGGCTACCAGGTCGGAAACTTCCCCCCGGGCTGGTCGGAATGGAATGGCAAGTACCGCGACTGCCTGCGCGACTTCTGGCGCGGCCAGGACGAGACCCTGGCCGAGTTCGCCTACCGCTTCACCGGCAGCTCCGACCTGTACGAGAACGATTCGCGCAACCCCTTCGCCAGCATCAACTTCGTCACCGCCCACGACGGCTTCACCCTGCGCGACCTCGTCTCCTACAACGACAAGCACAACGAAGCCAACGGCGAGGACAACCGCGACGGCACCGACGACAACCGCTCCTGGAACTGCGGCGCAGAGGGGCCGAGCGAGGACCCGGCCATTCTCGAATTGCGCGCCCGCCAGCAGCGCAATTTCCTCGCCACCCTGCTGCTGTCCCAGGGCATCCCCATGCTGCTCGCCGGGGACGAGCTGGGCCGCACCCAGCGCGGCAACAACAACGCCTATTGCCAGGACAACGCGTTGTCCTGGATCGACTGGGAGGGAATCGACCGCGAGCTGTGCGAATTCACCCGCCGCATGATTGCCTTCCGCCACGCCCATCCGGCCTTCCGCCGCCGGCGCTGGTTCCAGGGCCGCGCCATCCACGGCGCCGACGTCAAGGACATCGCCTGGTTCACCCACGACGGCGCGCAGATGAGCGAGGAAAACTGGGGCGAGGGCTTCGCCAAGAGCCTGGGTGTGTTCATCAACGGCGACACCATTCCCAATCCCAACACCCGCGGCGACCCGGTCACCGATGCGAGCTTCTACCTCATCTTCAATGCCCACTACGAGGCGCTGGAGTTCACCCTCCCCGGGGCGCCCTGGGGAAAGCGCTGGCAGTTGCTGCTCGACACCGCGCGCGGCTGGGTCGACGAGGGCGAGCCGCTGCGCGCCCGCGTGCGGCTCACCGCCGCGCCGCGCTCCCTGGTGCTGCTGCAGCGCGCAGCCTAGCCCTGCAGTGTCGGGCCACGCCCGCGCACCGGCGGCAACGATGCTCGCTGGCCGCTGGCGAGGCGCAAATCCCCTCGCAGCGGCCTTCTGACCACGCGCTTGCGTCAGTTCGCCCCACTCATTCACTGTGCCGCGCTCGCAGCAGCGCAAGAGGAAATGCCTCGAGCATCCGGGCCAGCACGAGTCCCTGCCCGTCGTCCGTCGCCACCGTGTCGACATCCGCGTCGATCAGAAGGTTGGTCCAGCGCGCGTGTTGCCGGTCCGCCGGCAGCTCGATCCAGGTGTCGCCCCACACGCCGGGGCGAAGCCCGAGCGCGCCCGTCTCGCCGAGCAGTCCCGCGCACAGGCGCGGCACCACGACGACCAGCGCCTCGCCGCCAAACGCGCGGCTGAACGCGCACACCCGGTCCGCCTGGGCGCCGTGCACCTTGAGCGGCAGGTAGTCGCCATGCTGGAACAAGGCATCCAGCTCGCGGCGCACAACCAGCGCCTTCCAGGTCAGATACAGCTTGATCCGGCCGTCCTCGAAGCTGCCGAGGAGATCCTGCGCGCAGGCCGCGGCGCCGCGTTCCGCGTGCAGGGCCGCGACCGCGCGCAGGGCCGTGCGCCGGGCGTCGTATTCCACCGGCCGCCGGTTGTCCGGGTCCACCAGGCTGAAGTCCCACAGCTCGTTGCCCTGGTAGATGTCCGGCACGCCTGGCGCGGTCAGCTTCAGCAGCAGCTGCGCCAGGCTGTTGAACGCGCCGATGCGGGCGATGCGTTCCTGGAACGGCTGGAAGTCGCGCAGGAACAGGTTGGATGGCTCCGGCGCCAGCAGCGCGCGCACGAACTCGCTCACGGCGCCCTCGTACTCGGTGTTGGGGTTGATCCATGAACTGTGCAGCTTTGCCTCGCGCACGGCCTTGATCATGTAGGCTTCGACCCGCTGCGCCAGGGCGTCGAGCGCGGCGGCATCGGGCGGCGCGAACGGCCACACCCCGAGCAGGGTCTGATACAGCAGGTACTCGTCGTTGCGGCTGGGCGCGCGCCCGCCTTCGTAGCGGCGGCGCTTGCTGCGGTTGAGCTTGTTCCAGCGCGCGAGCGCCTTGTGCCATGCCTCCGGCAGCTCGGACAGCGCGCTGATGCGCGCGCGCACGTCCTCGGAGCGCTTGGTGTCGTGGGTCGAGCTCGCCAGCAGGGCGTGCGGCCAGCGCCGCGCGCGCTCCTGGTTCTCGCGATGGAAGGCCGCGAGCGACACCCCGAAGCGCTGCGGATCGCCCCCCACCTCGTTCAGGGAAACCAGGCGGGTGTACTGGTAGAAGCTGGTGTCCTCCACCGCCTTCGCCATCACCGGGCTGCTGTATTGCTGGAACTTCATGGCGAAGGCGCACACCGCCTTGCGGTAGGCCTCGCTCCTGCCCTGGCCATGCCGGGCCATCAGCACCTCGCGCACGAAATCGAAAATGCTGGTATCCACGGCCTGGCTGCGCTTCTTCGCCACGCCCACCGCCCAGTCCACGTAGCGGGCATCCTCGGCGGAGGCTTCGCATTCGGCGACGTAGGTGCGGTATACCGGAAAGCTCGCCACGATGTCCGCCAGCGCGCTGCGCAGGCTGTTGAGGGTGAAGTCGCAGGTGCGCCGGTCGGCCTTTGCCAGGCGCGTCAGCTGCGTGGCCAGCACCTGCAGCTCGCCCGCGAGCGAGGTTTCCATGATCAGGTGCTTGTTGGCGCGGATCATGTCGTCGAGCTGCGGCCGCGCGTGGATGAAGCTCTCGTGGATGCGGGTGAAGTGCTCCACCGCGCTGCCGTCCACGAACAGGCCGCTGCAGGCCGCCGCGAAGTCGTAGCCGGTGGTGCCGTGGATGGGCCAGGACTCCGGCAGGTGCTCGTGGGTGGCGAGGATCTTTTCCACCACCAGATACAGCGGCTTCGGCTCCGGCTCGCCGGCGCGTCCGCGCTCCGGAGGCACCAGCGCGGCCGCCATCGCCTGCAGCCGCGCGAAATATTCCCGCGGCGCATACAGGCCGTCCGGATGGTCGACGCGCAGGCCGTTGACGTAGCCGCGCGCGAGCAGTTCGCGCAACAGGCGGTGGGTGGCCTCGAACACCTCCGGGTTGTCCATGCGCAGGGCGGCCAGGTCGTTGATGTCGAAGAAGCGGCGGTAATTGATCTCGTCCGCGGCGACGCGCCAGAACGCCAGACGATAGGCCTGCGCCTCCAGCAGCGCATGCATGAGGTCGAAGTTCGCCGGGCCCGCGGCCGCGCCGTTGAATTCCGCGATGTTCTCGTCGAGGAACTGGGCGATGTCGGCATTGCCGACGTAGAGCGCGGCCAGATGATGCTTGTGCACCTCCTTGTCGCGCACCCGCTCCGCCACCGCCTCCGGCGCGACATGGTCGCGCGCCGGCAGATGGCCGAAGGCGGTGACCAGCGCCTGGAACTCCGCCAGAACCGGCTGTTCCGCGCCCAGGCGCGCCTGCAGCCGCTCTATGCCGTGGGCGAGGATGCGCGGATATTCGCGCGGGTCCACCGGAAACCGATGCTCGTGATAGACGACACTGAACGCACCCTGCTCGGCGTCGAACACCAGCCTGAGCTCGCCGTTCTCCAGCACCGCGCCATAGTGATCGCCCAGCACCGGCAGCAGCACGCGCCCCGGCAGATCCTCGGCCACCGGGTACCAGTCGATGTCGAAGTAATCGGCGAAGCGCGACGCCGGGCCGTTCTCCAGCACGTCCAGCCACCAGCCGTTGTCGGCGCCCATGATGCCCATGTGGTTCGGCACCACGTCCATGATCTGACCCATGCCATGGCGCTTGAGCGCGGCGACGAACTGGTCGAAGTCCTCGGCGCTGGCGATCTCCGGATTGAGGCTGCTGTGGTCGGTGATGTCGTAGCCGTGGCGGCTGCCAGGGCGCGCCTTGAGCAGCGGCGACAGGTAGCAGTGGCTGATGCCCAGCTCGTCCAAGTAGGGGATCAGCTCCGTCGCCTGCCACAGATTGAAGTCGCGGTTCAGTTGCAGCCGGTAGGTCGCGCGCGGAATCCACGAGCGCAGTCCCTCGCCCACCGCGCCGCGCGCCGCCCCGGCCACGTGCTTCACCGGCCGCTCCTGGCGCAGCGCCGCCAGGATCCCCTGCAGCCATGGACTGGCGTGCCATTCCTCCAGGTTGAGCGGCATCTTCAGCCGCCAGCAGGGATAGGCCGGCTCGGTCGTGCCCGGCAGGTTTGGCTGCTCGCGCACGCCGAAGCCGTCCTCCAGCTGCACCAGCAGCAGCTTCGACGGCGCGCGCGCGAGATAGGTGTAGACCGCCGCCGCCAGCTCCGGCGTCATGTCGGGAAACGCCACCGGCTGCAGGCCGCCGCCCGGCGGCAGCACGCCTTCCGCCTCCAGCGCCAGCAGCAGCTGGGCGCGATCCTCGGAACGCGCCACCACCTGGTGGTTGCGCACCGCATCGTCCGGGAACAGGTGCAGGCGAGCGCGCAGGTCGATGTCCAGCCCCTGCCAGAAGCCGGCGAGGGTGGGCAGATCGTGGGTGGTCACCGCCGCCACCGCGCCTTCCGGGTAATCCCGCGGCGGCTTCAGGCGTCCGTCGTGCAGGCGCTCGAAATACAGCAGCCGCGTCGACAGCACGTTCGCCGGCTGCAGCGCATGGCGCACTTCGTCCGGCACGGTGCCCAGATCCTCGCCCACCACCAGGCAGCGGTTGCGCTGGCTCTCCAGCGCCAGGATGCCGAGCAGGTCCTCGAACGGATAGAGCACGTAGGCCCCCTCCGAGGCGGGCAGCCCGCGTGCAACCCAGAACAGGCGGCGCAGCCCCATCACGTGATCCATGCGCAGCGCGCCGGCATCGCGCATGTTGCTGCGCAGCAGTTCGATGAAGGGCTCGTAGGCGGCCTCCGTCAGCGCCTGCGGAATCCACGGCGGCAGGCCCCAGTCCTGGCCGAGGCGGTTGATCTCGTCCGGCGGCGCGCCGGCGCTGGCGCCCAGCGCATACAGCTCGCGCCGGGTCCAGGTGGCGGCCCCGCCCTCGGCCACGCCGATGGCCAGGTCCAGCATCACGCCCACGCCCAGCCCCAGCTCCCAGGAGCGGGTGCCGGCCGCCGCCAGCTGGCGCGTCGCCTGCCACTGCAGGTACTCGAAGTATTCGATGCGCTCCAGGTGTTGCTCGCAGAACGCCGCCACCTGCGGCGCGTGCTGGTCGCGATAATCCTCCGGCCACGCCGGCCAGCCCCAGACCCCGGAGTCCTGCTTGCGGAAATGTTCCTGCAGCGCCTCGAACAGCGCCTGCTTGCGCAGGCTCTCCCCATGCTCGGCCTGAAACGCGCGGAAGGCGCGGGCGCGCTCGCTGTTGCGCGCCAGGTGGCTGGCGCGGAAGTGCCGGTACAGCTGTTCCAGCGCCTGCGCCTTCATCTCCGCCACGCCGCGGTAGTCCACCTGCTCCGCCGCGCGCAGCGCGCGCAGGCGCGCCTGGAATGCCGGCGCATGCACCAGCGCGCGCGCCTCCTCGCACTCGGCGAATTCGGCGATGCCTTCCACGTCGAGGTAGAGCGTATTGAAATAGGCGCGGTTGGAGGGGCTGTAGGGGCTGGCATGCTCGGGCGCGTCGGGGAACAGGGCATGCAGCGGATTGAGCAGCACCGTACTGGCCCCGGCCTCGGCACAGAACTCGAGCATGTGGCGCAGGTCGCCGAAGTCGCCGATGCCCCAGTTGCGCTCGGAGCGGATGCCGTAGAGCTGGGCGGCGAAGCCCCAGACCCGGCCGTCGCCCTGCATCGCCGGCGGCTCGTAGCAGGCGGCGGGGGTGCAGATGAAGGACATTTCGCCCTGCGCGCCCTTGCCGTCGGCGCGCTCGACGATCAGGCGGTGATAGCCCGGCGCGAGTTCCAGGTCCAGGATCAGTACGCGCCGCACGTAGTCCCGGCCGTCGAGCTGGCAGCGCCCCGCCTCCTCCAGGGCCGCCGGCACGAACTCGCCCCTGTCCTCGCCGCCGCCTTCGCGCCGCAGGCGCCAGCGGAAGCCAAGCCCGTCCTCGGCCTGGGCCAGCGCCAGCGCGATGCGGTGC
>CAYUJV010000036.1:0-25752 GCA_964445085.1 uncultured Burkholderiales bacterium | reverse complement strand
CGATCGGCAGGCCGTGGCAGTCCCAGCCCGGCACGTAGGGCGCGTCGAAGCCGGCCAGGGTCTTGCTCTTGACGATGATGTCCTTCAGCACCTTGTTCACGGCGTGGCCGATGTGGATGTCGCCGTTCGCATACGGCGGGCCGTCGTGCAGGATGAACTTGGGCCGGCCCCTGGCCGCCTCGCGGATGCGCTGGTACAGCTTGCGCTCCTGCCAGCCCTTGAGCATGGCCGGCTCGCGCTTGGCCAGATCGCCGCGCATGGGGAAAGGGGTGTCGGGTAGATTCAGGGTGTTTTTGTAGTCAGCCATTCAATTCTTCACCACAGAGACACAGAGGCGCAGAGAACGCACGGGTTTCACCGCCGTGCCTCTGTGCCCCTGTGGTTAAAGTAGCTTTTTGCATCCGCCACATCGCGCTCGATCTGCGCGATCAGGGCTTCCAGCGTCGGATACTTTTCCTCGTCGCGCAGCTTGTGCAGGAAGTTCACCCGCACGTGCGCGCCGTAGATGCGTTCGTGGAAATCGAAGACGTGCACCTCGAGGGTCGGCGCGCCGTCCTGCTTGACCGTAGGCCGCACGCCGAGGCTCGCGACCCCAGGGAGACACTGGCCCAGGCAGCTGCCGTCGAGGCCGCACAATTCTACCGCAAAGATCCCGGACAACGGCGGGCGGTTGTGCTTCATCTGGATGTTCGCCGTGGGAAAACCCAGTTGCTTGCCCAGCTTGTCGCCGTGCACCACGCGCCCGCTGATGCTGTAGGGGCGGCCGAGCAGGGTGGTCACCCATGGCATGTTGCCGGCGAGCAGCGCCTCGCGCACCGCGGTCGACGAGACGCGGGTGCCCTCCACCATCACGCTCGGCAGGGTCTCCGCCTCGAAGCCGTGGCGCGGTCCGCTGGCCTTGAGCAGTTCGAAATCCCCGGCGCGCCTGGCGCCGAAACGGAAGTCGTCGCCCACCAGCACCCAGCGCGCATGCACTTCGTCCCGCAGCACACGCGTGATGAATTCATCCGCGCTGAGCGAGGCAAACTCGCGCCCGAAGCGGCACAGAAACACCAGATCGATGCCCTCGCCCTCCAGCAGCTCCAGCTTCTCGCGCAGGCTGGTCAGGCGCGTCGGCGCCTGTTCCGGGGTGAAGAACTCCCGCGGATGCGGCTCGAAGGTCATCACCGCCGCCGGCAGCCCGCGTTGCCGCGCCGCTTCCTTCAGCCGCGCCAGCATGGCCTGATGGCCGCGATGCACGCCGTCGAAGTTGCCGATGGTGAGGGCCACGCCGTGCCGCTCATCCGGCAGCGCGGCGTTGAGTTTCAGGACGTTCAGCATAGGAGGTCGATTTTAGCCGGGCCGGCCGCGCCCGGTCTATTCGGCCGCGCGTTTGACGAAGTCGCGCGGGCGCAATCCGAGAAGGAAGAGCACGGCAAAATAGGCGCCGGCCCCGGCAACCACCAGGCCGGCGAGATGGGCCACCCGCATCCAGGCGCGCCCGTGCAGCCAGCCCTCGGCCGGCCCCATGCCCCACGCCAGCACGCCCGCCATGACGAGCAGGGCGCTGCCGACTTGGGCCAGGAACTTCCACCAGCCCGGCTGGGGCGTATAGATGCCGCCGCGGCGCAGGTTGAAGTACAGCAGCCCGGCGTTGATGCACGCGCCCAGGCCGATCGCCAGTGCCAGGCCGGCGTGCTTGAGCGGCCCGATGAACGCCAGGTTCATGGCCTGGGTCGCAAGCAGCGTGAAAATCGCGATCTTCACCGGCGTCTTGATGTTCTGCCGCGCGTAGAAACCCGGCGCCAGCACCTTGACCATGATCAGCCCGAGCAGGCCGACGCTGTAGGCCACCAGCGCCTGGCGCGTCATCCACAGGTCGTGGTCGGTGAAGCTGCCGTAGTGGAACAGCGTGGCGATCAGCGGCACGGCGATCACCGCCAGCGCCACCGCCGCCGGCAGCGCCAGCAGCAGCGTCAGGCGCAGCCCCCAGTCGAGCAGCTTCGCGTATTCCGCGTGCGAGGCGGTGGCGTAGTGCCGGGACAGGCTGGGCAGCAGGATGGTCCCCAGCGCCACGCCCAGCATGCCGGTGGGGAATTCCATCAGGCGGTCGGCGTAGTACAGCCACGACACGCTCCCCGTCGCCAGGAACGACGCGAAGATGGTGTTGATGAGCAGCGACAGCTGGGCGATGGAGACGCCGAACACCGCCGGCCCCATGAGCTTGAGGATGCGCCACACGCCCTCGTCGTGGAAATTGAGGGTGAAGCGCGGCAGCAGCTTCAACCGCATCAGGTGCGGCACCTGGAACGCCAGCTGCAGCACGCCGCCGATGGCCACGGCCCAGGCCAGGGCCATGATCGGCGGCTGGAAATGCGGCGCCAGCACCAGCGCCCCGAACAGCATGGACACGTTGAGCAGCACCGGCGTGAAAGCGGGGATCGAGAACCTGCTGTAGGTGTTGAGAATCCCGCCGGCCAGGGCCACCAGCGAAATGAACAGGATGTAGGGGAAGATGATGCGCAGCATGCTCACCGTGAGCGCGAACTTGTCCGGTTCGTCGACGAAGCCGGGCGCGCTCACGTACACCACCCACGGCGCGGCGATCACGCCGATCACGGTCACCACGAACAGCGCCAGGGCCAGCATGCCCGCCACGTGGTCGACCAGGACCCGGGTTTCCTCCGGGGTGCGTCTGGCCTTGTATTCGCCCAGGATGGGCACGAAGGCCTGGGAGAAGGCGCCTTCCGCGAACAGGCGGCGCAAGAGGTTCGGGATCTTGAACGCGACGAAGAAGGCGTCGGTCATCAGGCCCGCGCCAAAAGCCCGGGCGATCACCGCGTCGCGCACGAAGCCGAGGACGCGCGACAGCAGGGTCATGGAGCCGACGGCGGCCAGGGCTTTGAGGAGATTCATCGAGGCGGAGCGGGAAAAGGCGCTATGGTAGCCGCTTTGCCCCCCGCTGACGAGGCGCAAGCCCTTGCCGCCATTGCAAAACGCGGGGCACTGCCGTAGAATTGCCGCCTTTTCTACCCCGCATTCTCAGGAGTTTCCATGGCCAACACAGCACAAGCCCGCAAGCGCGCGCGCCAGTCCGAGAAAGCCCGCATGCACAATGCGAGCCTGCGCTCGAGCCTGCGCACCGCGATCAAGAAAGTCCGCAAGGCGATCGAAGCCGGCGACAAGGCCGCCGCGCAGAAGGTTTTCCAGGAGTCCAGCAGCGTCATCGACCGCATCGCGGACAAGAAGATCGTCCACAAGAACAAGGCCGCACGCGACAAGAGCCGCCTGTCCGCCGCCATCAAGGCGATGGCCTGAAGCCAGCCCGCCTTCGGCGCGCACAAAAAAAGCCGACGCAAAGCGTCGGCTTTTTCGTTTCCGCCGCCCGCAGCGGCGGGCCTCGCCGGACGGTTACGCGCCAGTGGTCACGCCCGGCACCTGGGTCGAAACCCACACCGCGCCGTCCAGCACCGTCAATTCGTTGTCGTGGGCGAAGCTCATCACGAACTGGTACGCGCGGGGGTCGACTTCCTGCAGCTTCTTCGACACCACCACGCAGTTGATGCCGTCCAGGCACACCGGTCGCACGTAGGGCGAGTAGCTGATGCGGTTGTCGGCGCCGAAGGCCGACATGGCGCCGGAAAGACGTTCCGCCCAGTCACTGGGACGAAACTTCCGCCCCGTGGTCGTGACACCCTTGATGATCAGATCAGACGTAGAGATTTTCATAATTTGCGAATTTTACCATACTCTTAATCGCCACACCCCAAACCCAAAAATATTTTTTATGGGCTCCCAAGGATTATTTTCGGCAGCCGGGCCCCGACCTTGAGCCTAACTCCCGGGCCGCCAAGCGGAAATTTCGCTGGCAAGTCCAGGCCTTGGGTACGGACTCCGGCATTGTCGGCGGCTCGCCGGCAAAAGCCTCTTGCCTATGACCGCCATTTCGCTAAAAATATCCGACTTTCTTGCTTAGCCATTCCCAAAAACCCAATAACCTTTCTCAATCAAGGAGGAACGCATGAAGAATCCCTTGGATTCCCTGTGGGGCACGGTCATTTCCGGTTTGATCCTGACCGTGGTGCTGTACGTCGTCGTCAAGAACTTTCTGATGTAAGGGGAGAAACAGAATGGAACTCGCACTGGTTCGTTGGATTCACCTCATGGCAGGCGTGATGTGGATCGGCCTGCTCTACTACTTCAACTTCGTCCAGGTCGCCGCCCTCAAGGCCGCGGCCGAAGACGGCACCGGCGCGGGCATCACCAAGCACGTCGCGCCGCGGGCGCTGCTGTTCTTCCGCTGGGCGGCCGTGGTGACCTGGCTCGCCGGCGCGGCGCTGCTGGGCCAGCATTTCGTCCCGGCCTTCACCCTGCAGCAGGGCTTTGCCGGCATCGGCATCGGCGCCTGGCTGGGCAGCATCATGCTGTTCAACGTCTGGGTGCTGATCTGGCCGAACCAGAAGAAGATTCTGGGCATGGTCCAGGCCAGCGACGAGGAGAAGGCCAAGGCCCGCCGCGTGGCCTTCCTCGCCTCCCGCACCAACACCATGCTGTCCATCCCGATGCTGTTCTTCATGGCCTACGGCTGGCAGCACAGCGGCGTGGTTTTCGGCTAAACTAGGCCTTTCCGCGTTAATGCACGGCGGCTCTGGCCGCCGTGTGTCTTTTGGTGAATCGAAAATGTCGCATCTGATGAACACCTACGCCCGGCTGCCCGTCGCCTTCGAGCGCGGCGAGGGCGTATGGCTCTGGGATACCGCCGGCAAGCGCTACCTGGACGCCGTGGCCGGCGTGGCGGTCAACACCCTCGGCCACGCCCACCCCCGGCTGGCCAAGACCCTGTGCGACCAGGCGCAGAAGCTGATCCATACCTCCAACCTGTACGAAGTCGCATTGCAGGAACAGCTCGGCGCCAAGCTGTGCGAACTCGCCGGCATGGATCGCGCCTTCTTCTGCAATTCCGGCGCCGAGGCGAACGAGGCCGCCATCAAGCTGGCGCGCCTGTACGGGCACCAGAAGGGCATCGAGCTGCCGACGATCCTGGTCATGGAAAAAAGCTTCCATGGACGCACCCTGGCCACCCTCACCGCCAGCGGCAGCCGCAAGGTCCAGGCCGGCTTCGAGCCCCTGGTGACCGGCTTCGCCCGCGTGCCCTTCAACGACCTGGACGCGGTGCGCCACGCGGTGGAGCACAATCCCAACATCGTCGCCATCCTGGTGGAGCCGGTGCAGGGCGAAGGCGGCATCAACATCCCGAGCGAGACCTATCTCGCCGGCCTGCGCCAGATCTGCGACGAGCGCGGCCTGCTGCTGATGCTGGACGAGGTGCAGAGCGGCATCGCCCGCACCGGCGTGTGGTTCGCCCACCAACACACCAGCATCAAGCCGGACGTCATGGCCCTGGCCAAGGGCCTGGGCGGCGGCATGCCCATCGGCGCCTGCCTGGCGCGCGGCGCGGCGGCGGAAGTGTTCAAGCCGGGCAATCACGGCTCGACCTTCGGCGGCAATCCGCTCGCCTGTGCCGCAGGACTGACGGTGCTGCAGGCCATCGAGGACGAGAAGCTGCGCGAAAACGCGCTCCAGGTCGGCACTTTCCTGCGCGACAGGCTGGCTGTGGCCCTGAGTGGGCTGAGCGGCGTGGTGCAGGTGCGCGGCCACGGCCTGATGGTCGGCATCGAACTCGACCGCGCCTGCGGCGACATCGTGAAGCGCGCGCTGGCCCAGGGCCTGCTGGTGAACGTGACGTCGGACAGGATCATCCGCCTGGTGCCCCCGCTCGTGATGAAAGAGGCGGAAGCCCAGCAGCTGATCGATGGCTTGGTGCCCATCGTCAAGGAATTCCTCGCCGAAAGCTAGCAACGGGAGGCCGAGGCCCTTATGGAAATCAAACACTTTTTGCAGTTCAAGGATCTCAGCCGTGACGAGCTCGACTATGTGTTCGAGCGCACGCGCTGGATCAAGCAGCAGTTCAAGGCCTACAAGACCTATCACCCGCTGCACGACCGCACGCTGGTGATGATCTTCGAAAAGGCCAGCACGCGCACGCGCCTGTCCTTCGAAGCCGGCATGCATCAGCTCGGCGGCTCCGCCATCTACCTCAACACCCGCGACTCCCAGCTCGGCCGCGGCGAACCGGTGGAGGACGCGGCGCAGGTGATCTCGCGCATGTCCGACATCGTGATGATCCGCACCTTCGAGCAGGAGATCATCGAGCGCTTCGCCGCCAACTCGCGCGTGCCGGTGATCAACGGCCTGACCAACGAATACCATCCGTGCCAGATCCTGGCCGACATCTACACCTTCATCGAGCACCGCGGCCCGATCCAGGGCAAGACCGTGGCCTGGATCGGCGACTCCAACAACGTCTGCAACACCTGGCTGCAGGCGGCGGAGGTGTTCGACTTCAACGTGCACGTCTCCACTCCGCCCGGGTACGAGGTCGAGCCGGAGCGCGCCGGGCTGTACGGCACCGACCACTACGAGGAATTCGCCGATCCGATGGAAGCGGCGAAGGACGCCGACCTGGTCACCACCGATGTCTGGACCAGCATGGGCTTCGAGGCGGAAAACGCCGAGCGCATGAAGGCCTTCGCCGACTGGCAGGTGGACGCGGACATGATGAAGGTGGCGAAGAAGGATTCGCTTTTCATGCACTGCCTGCCCGCCCACCGCGGCGAAGAGGTCGCGGCCGAAGTCATCGACGGCCCGCACAGCGTGGTGTGGGACGAAGCCGAGAACCGGCTGCACACCCAGAAGGCCCTGATGGAGTACCTGCTCCTGGGCCGCATCGAGACCCCGCAATGAATATCGTCTACTTCCGCGAAATGGATGCGCTCTACATCGAGCTCAAGCCGAAGGACGCCGAGACCGCGTGGGAACCCGCGCCCGGCATCACCATCAACTACGCGGCCAATGGCGAGCCGGTCGGCATCCAGATCGACCAGGCCAGCGAGCGGGTCGACATCGACCGGCTCAACATCGGCAATTTCCCGGGCATGGTGGAAACCATGACCAATCAGAACCCAACCCATTAGCACAATCATGAGCGCTGTCAAAAAAGTCGTACTCGCCTACTCCGGCGGCCTGGATACCTCGGCCATCCTCAAGTGGCTGCAGGACGAATACCACTGCGAAGTGGTCACCTTCACCGCCGACATCGGCCAGGGCGAGGAGCTCGAGCCCGCGCGCGAGAAGGCGAAAAAATTCGGCGTGAAGGAAATCTTCATCGACGACCTGCGCGAGGAATTCGTGCGCGATTTCGTGTTCCCCATGTTCCGCGCCAACACCGTCTACGAAGGCGAATATCTGCTGGGCACTTCCATCGCGCGCCCGCTGATCGCGAAGCGGCTGATTGAAATTGCGAAAATGACCGGCGCCGACGCCATCTCCCACGGCGCCACCGGCAAGGGCAACGACCAGGTGCGCTTCGAGCTCGGCGCCTACGCCCTCAACCCGGACATCAAGATCATCGCTCCCTGGCGCGAGTGGGACCTGCTCTCGCGCGAGAAGCTGCTGGCCTACGCGGAAAAGCACGGCATCCCGGTGGAAATGAAGCACAAGGCCGGCGGCTCGCCCTATTCCATGGATGCGAACCTGCTGCACATCAGCTATGAAGGCCGCCACCTGGAAGACCCCGCGGCGGAGCCGGAGGAAGACATGTGGCGCTGGACCGTGGCGCCGGAGAAGGCGCCGGATCAGCCCGAATACATCGAGCTCGAATACGAGAACGGCGACCCGGTGGTGCTCAATGGCAAGCGCCTGTCGCCGGCCGCGATGCTGGCCGAACTCAACCGCCTCGGCGGCCGGCACGGCATCGGCCGGCTCGACCTGGTGGAAAACCGCTACGTGGGCATGAAATCCCGCGGCTGCTACGAAACCCCGGGCGGCACCATCATGCTCAAGGCCCACCGCGCCATCGAATCCGTGACCCTCGACCGCGAAGTCGCGCATCTGAAAGACGACCTGATGCCGCGCTACGCGAGCCTGATCTACAACGGCTACTGGTGGGCGCCGGAGCGCAAGGCCCTGCAGGTGCTGATCGACCACACCCAGCAGAACGTCAACGGCTGGGTGCGCGCAAAGCTGTACAAGGGGAACGTCATGGTCGTCGGCCGCGATTCCAAGTCCGATTCCCTGTTCGACCCCACCATCGCGACCTTCGAGGACGACCAGGGCGCCTACAACCAGGCCGACGCCACCGGCTTCATCCGCCTCAACGCGCTGCGCATGCGCATCGCGGCGAAGCGCAAGCATCGTTGACCCACTCCGGAGCCGCCGTGCACAAACTGCTGCTGGTCCTGATCGCAAGCCTGAGCCTGTGCGCAGCCGCGCAGGCGGCGGAAGCTCCCGCCAGCGTCGACGTCGGCGGCAAGCACATCGCCGTTCCGGCGCCGGCCGGCCTGGTGGACGCCGCCGCGGCCGGGCCGAAGGCCATTGCCTTCGCCGACAGCGTCACGCCCAAGACCAATCGGGCCCTGCTGCTGTACATTCCCCAGGATCAGCTCGCGTCCCTGGCCGGCGACGACAAGCCGGTGCTGATGAAATACGCGATGCTGCAGTCCAACCGCCAGTTCAATGAGCGCGATGTCTCCCCGGACATGTTCGGCTTCGTTTCCCGCTTCGTGAAGACCCAGATCCTGGGCAAGGAGGCGGTGCTGAACCAGGCCATCCAGGAAGGCGCCAAGGAAGGCGCAGCCGAGGCGAAGAACATCTCCGTCGGCGAGACCAGGCCGCTGATGATGATCCGCGACGACAAGCGCGCCATGAGCAGCCTGCTGCTGATGAAGGTGGCTTATGCCAAGGACGGCACCAATCTGGAGATTCCCCTGCTCAGCACCATGTCGCTGATCCATCTGCACAGCCGGCTGCTCTACGTCTATGTCTACACCCTCTATCTGGACGAGACCGACCTCAACTGGATCAAGACCACCACCGAGCAGTGGCTCAGCGATATGCTTGCCGCCAACCCGGCATAAGGAGAAACCATGTCCCAATTCGACAACGTCAGCGTCGTCAAGCAGGCCAACATCTATTTCGACGGCAAGTGCGTCTCCCACACCGTGCTGTTCCCGGACGGCACCAGGAAAACCTGCGGCGTCATCTTCCCGAGCATGCTCAAGTTCAACACCGGCGCGCCGGAGGTGATGGAGCTCAATGCCGGCGTGTGCAGGGTGAAGCTGGCCGGCGAGAACGAATGGAAGACCTACAAGGGCGGCGAATCCTTCAGCGTGCCCGGCAACAGCTCGTTCGACATCGAGACGCTGGAAACGCTGGATTACGTCTGCCACTTCAAGTAGTTTCACCTCCGCCTGACAGGAGACAATCATGACCACGCTCGCGGTTGTCAAAAAGAAAGGCCAGATCGCCATTGCGGCGGACACCCTGACCAAGTGGGGCACCACCAAGGAGTCCGCCGCCTATGTGGCGAACCACGAAAAGATCTTCAAGGTCGGCGACACCTACATCGCCATCACCGGCACCACCACCTTCAAGCTGATCCTGCAGGACTATTTCGCCGGACTGGAGACGCCGCCGCCCTTCGACTCGGTGACGAGCATCTTCCGCACCTGGCAGGAGCTGCACGCGGCGATGAAGGAGCGCTACTTCCTGAACGCCACCGAGGACAAGGAGGACGACCTCGAAACCTCGCGCATCCACGTGCTGCTCGCGAACCCCCACGGCATCTTCGGCGTCGGCGCCCACCGCACGGTGCAGGAATTCTCCAAGTTCTACTGCTACGGCGCCGGCAGCGAGTATGCGACCGGCGCACTGTTCGCCGCCTACGACAACCCCAAGCTGGAGGCCGAGGCCCTGGCGCGCCTGGCGATCGAATGCGCCATCGAGTTCGACGACAGCACCGGCGGACCGATCACCAGTTATTCCCTGAAAGAAGCCCGGAAAAAGTAGGAGAAAGCCCATGCCGTCCTTCGACATCGTCTCCGAGGTCGACAAGCAGGAAGTCCGCAACGCGATCGACCAGGTCAACAAGGAAGTCGCCAACCGCTTCGACTTCAAGGGCTCCGATGCGCGCGTGGAGCAGGCCGACTACGTGCTGACCGTCTACGCCGACGACGACTTCAAGCTGGACCAGGTGCAGGACATCCTCAACGCCAAGCTGATCAAACGCAACATCGATATCAAGTGCCTGGACATCGGCAAGTCGGAGAAGATCAGCGGCAACAAGGTCAAGCGCACGGTCACGGTCAAGACCGGCGTCGAATCCGAACTGGCGAAGAAGATCGTCAAGCTGATCAAGGACAGCAAGCTCAAGGTGCAGGCCAGCATCCAGGGCGAGACGGTGCGGGTGTCGGGAGCCAAGCGCGACACGCTGCAGGAGGCCATCGCCCTGGTGCGCAAGTCCATCAGCGACTATCCGCTGCAGTTCGGCAATTTCCGCGACTGACCCCAGCCCGGGAGGCCTCATGCCGAAAGTCCTCGTCCCGCTTGCCGAAGGTTGCGAAGAACTCGAGGCCGTGACCATCATCGACCTGCTGCGCCGCGCCGGGATCGAGGTCGTGAGCGCGGGGCTCGCCCCGGGGCCGGTCAAGGCCAGCCGTGGCACCGTGCTGCTGCCCGACGCCGCCCTGGACGACGCCCTGCAGCAGGATTACGACATGGTGGTGCTGCCCGGCGGCATGCCCGGCGCGAAGCACCTCGGTGAAGACCCCCGCATCAAGGCCCTGTTGCGCAGCATGGCCGACAGCGGCAAGTTCACCGGCGCCATCTGCGCCGCGCCCTTCGTGCTGGCCGAAGCCGGATTGCTCGCCGGCAAGCGCGCCACCAGCTATCCCGGCTTCGTGGACAAGATGGACCTGCCGGACGTGGAATACGTGAACGATCCGGTGGTGCAGGACGGCAAGGTGATCACTTCCCGCGGGCCGGGCACCGCCATGGATTTTGCCCTGGCCCTGGTGGAAATTCTGGCGGGCAAGGCCAGGCGCGACGAAGTCGAGCGCGGCCTGCAGCGTCCCGGAAAGTACTAGCTGCGTGTCACCAGATTCAGTCCTCGACTTCTGGTTCGGCAATCCGCCGGAGGGCGTGACGCCAGCGCGGCGCAAGCTCTGGTTCGGCAAGGATGCGGCAACCGACGCACTGATCCGGCAGCGCTTCGCCGACCTCCTTGCGCAGGCCCGCCAGGGCCTGCTCTGGCACTGGGTCGGGGAGGCGCGTCCCTGCCTGGCGTTCGTGATCGTCACCGACCAGTTTCCGCGCAACCTGTTTCGCGGCACGCCGGACGCTTTCGCCACCGACCCTCTGGCCTTGGCCGCGGCGCGCCGCGCGCTTGCGCTGGGGTTCGACCAGCGTGTGCAGCCGGTCGAGCGCGCCTTCTTCTACCTGCCGTTCGAGCACAGCGAAGACGCCGCCGACCAGGCACGGGCCGTCGCGCTGTTCGAGGCCATGGCCCGGGAACCGGGGATGCAGGGTTTTTACGACTACGCCCTCGCCCACGAGCGCATCATCGCGCGCTTCGGCCGCTTCCCCCACCGCAACGAGATCCTGGGGCGGACCTCGACGGCGGAAGAGCTTGCCTTCCTGCGCGAGGCGGGCTCGAGCTTCTGAGGGCGATTCAGTAGACGGCGGTCACGCGGTAGCCGCGCCGCGCGAGCAGGTTCAGCACACCCGCGCGCCCGGGCAGGTGCATCGCGCCGACGGCGACGAAGGCGTTGCCCTGCTTGAGATAGGCCTCCATGCGCTGCGCCATGCGCCGGTTGCGCGCATCCAGCAGCTGCGCCATCAGCTTTTCGCCCAGCTCGCGATTGCCCTGGGTCGTCTGCGCCTCGTTCAGGCGCGCGAGGGCGCCCAGATCGCGGGCAAGATAGGCCTCGTGCACCTGCGCGAACATGCCGCCCAGCTCGGGCAGGTACTGCAGGGTTTCCTCCAGCATCGCCACCTGCTCCGGCAGCGGCATCTGGTCGAAGATCCGCAGCTGCTCGTCCACGGTCTCCAGCCCCGCCACCGGCTTGTTCTGCTCCTGCGCCTTCTGCATGAGCAGGAGATCGAGGAACAAGCCCGTCTCCGGTTTCGGCATGCTCAGCGACATGGCCACCGCCCAGGGCTTCATCAGCTGCAGCGCGAACTCCGGCATGCCATAGCCGGCCATCGCCGCCGTGGTGCGCGCGTACAAGGGCGCGGGCAGGACCTGTTTCAGGTTGCGGCCGTCGTCGAACATCATGCGGTTGCTCATGGCCATCATCGCGGCATCGTCGAGCACCGCCTCCATGACATACACCCGCGCCCCGTCGAAGGCCTGCTGCACCGGCTGCGGCAGGGCGAGCACCCGCGCGTCCTCGGAATGGATGGTGCCGAACACGTAACTGGGCGCCGCGCCGGCGCGCTCGATCTTCCACAGCAGCCCCTTGTCGTAGCCGGCGGTGTCGAAGGCGGCGGCCGGCAGCGCAGCCAGCGCGGCGAATACCGCGACCAGCCAGCGGGCGTGGCGATGCAGTCCGTTCATGGCCTAGCGCTTCAGCCCCTGGATCCAGTGCGCGTACAGCCTCGCGGCGACGCCGTTCAGCGCCGCCAGCTTCTGGTCCATGTCCAGCGCCATCTGCTCCGGCGTCTGCACCGCGGGACTGCGGGCGGCCGCGATTTCGTCGCGCCCGACCCGGCACCAGGCCTCGATCATCTCGCGGGTCATTTCCACATGGCACTGCATGCCCAGATGCTTGCCCAGCACGTAGGCCTGGTTGGCGCAGTAGGGGGACTCCAGGATGCGCGTGGCGCCCTCGGGCAGGCTGAAGGTTTCGCCGTGCCAGTGGAAGGACAGAAAGCGCTCCGGCGCGCCGTTGAACCAGGCATGCGCCTGCGGATTGTCGAGCACGCGGACCTCGCCCCAGCCGATTTCCTTCACCGGATTGGGCCCCACCGTGCCGCCCAGAGCCTTGGACATCAGCTGCCCGCCGAGGCAATGGCCGAGCACCGGGATGTCGCGCCGCACCGCCTCGCGGATGGCATTCAGCACCGGCGGAATCCACGGCAGATCGTCGTTCACGCTCATCGGGCCGCCCATGAACACGAGGCCGGAGTAAGCGCCGACATCCGGCGGCACGGGATCCCCCGCATCGATCCGGATCAATGCCAGCGGAATGTTCTGCGCCGCGAGGAATGTGGCAAAATAGCCCGGACCCTCTGTCGCGGAATGGCGGAAAACGGCAACGGGTTTCACTGGAGACACCTCATGGTTCGCAACGCGTCCTATTCTATGTCAGCCCTGCTGGCATTACTAACCGCCGCCCCGGGCGCGTGGGCGACCGACATCGAGGTGAGCGGCCTGTTCAGCAACAAGGCCATGGTGTCCATCAACAAGGGGCGGCCGAAAGTCATGGCCGCGGGCCAGACCTCGCCCGAGGGAGTCAAGCTGATCAGCGCCGATTCCACCGGCGCGGTATTCGAGGTGGACGGCCAGAAGAAGAAGGTCGGCATGGGCCAGAGCATTTCCACCAGCTATGCGTCCGGGTCCAGGCCCACGGTCAAGCTGACCGCCGACGGCGGCGGGCATTTCTCCACCATGGGCAGCATCAATGGCCGCCCCGTCAAGTTCCTGGTGGACACCGGCGCCACCATGGTGTCCTTCAGCACCAACACCGCCCAGCAGTTCGGCATCGATCTGACGAGGGCCAGCCAGGGCGCGGTCTCCACCGCCGGCGGCGTGGTGCGCGCCTACAGCGTCACCCTCGACAACGTGAAGGTCGGCGGCATCTCCATGAACTACGTGGAAGCCTCCATCGTCGACGGCCTGCCCGACGGCTTCGCCCTGCTCGGCAACAGTTTCCTGTCGCGGCTGCAGATGAACCGCGAGGGCAACGTGCTGACGCTGACGCAGACCTACTGAGCGCCTCAGGCGCCGCCCAGCAGCAGCCACATCGCCGTCGCCAGCAGCGGCAGACCAAGCAGCCCGCGCCGCTCACCCAGCACCTTTTGCGCAGCACGGCCGAGCGCAATGCCGGTGAGCTGCAGCGCAAGACTCGCCAGCGCGAGCCCCAGCAGGTAGCTCCACACCGGCGTGCCTGGTGCCATCTCCGCGCCGTGGGCATAGCCGTGCAGGCCGGCCAGCGCCATCACCACCAGCCCCGTCACCGCCGGCGTCGCCCGCAGCATGCCCGCCAGCACGCCGCCCATCATCACCAGCGATCCCGCCAGCAGCAGTTCCAGACCGGGCAGGCCGCTTCCCGCGGCGCCCCACAGCACGCCCAGCATCAGCGCCGCCAGGGCCGCCACCGGCCCGAGCCAGCGCCGCGAAAGCATGGAGGCCCACACGCCGACCCCGAGCATCAGCAACAGGTGATCGGCGCCGCTGAAAGGATGCAGCAGCCCTGCCAGCACGGCCGGTGCGTCGGCGTGGCCGGGATGGGCAAACGCCACGCCCGGTACAAACAGGAAGGTCACGATGGAGGGATATTTGAAAACGCGTGGGTTCATGCTGGAGTCTCCTGTGTCAGTTCAGCGCTGTATTGCGACGCCGGCATCGGCGCCCTTGACCAGCCCCTGGATTTCGATGAAGGCAACGATCTCGTCCAGGCCCTTGCCGGCTTTGAGATTGCTGAAGATGAACGGACGCTCGCCGCGCATCTTGTTCGCGTCGCGCTCCATCACTTCCAGCGAGGCCCCCACCATGGGCGCCAGGTCGATCTTGTTGATCACCAGCAGGTCCGACTTGGTGATGCCAGGCCCGCCCTTGCGCGGGATCTTGTCGCCGGCCGCCACGTCGATCACGTAGATCGTCAGGTCGGACAGTTCCGGACTGAAAGTGGCCGCCAGGTTGTCGCCACCGCTCTCCACGAACACGATGTCGAGATCGGGGAAGGCGGCGTTGAGCCGCGCCACCGCTTCCAGATTGATGGACGCATCCTCGCGAATCGCCGTGTGCGGGCAGCCGCCGGTCTCCACGCCGAGAATGCGCTCCGGCGCCAGGGCCTCGTTGCGCACCAGGAACTGCGCGTCCTCGGCCGTGTAGATGTCGTTGGTCACCACGCCCAGCTGGTAGCGCTCGCGCAGGGCGCGGCACAGGGCAAGGGTCAGCGCCGTCTTGCCCGAGCCGACCGGGCCGCCGATACCAACGCGCAATGGGCCGACGCGCAACGGGCCGGCGTGAAGGGCTTGTGTCTGATTCATGTCGCCTCCTAGGAGCGAAACAATCGCGTGTATTGGGTTTCGTGTTTGCAGCTGGCCAGGGCGAAGCCGGGCGCGAAGTTGCTCCAGTCCGCCTCCTCCAGTTCCAGGGCCGCGCCCGCCGCTTGTTCCACGACCTTGCCCAGTTCGAGCAGCAGGCGCTGGCCCGCGGTTTGTCCCAGCGGCACGATCTTCACCGCCGCCATCACCTGGTTTTCGGCCCAGGCCCACAGATAGGCGGTCAACGCCTCGCGTCGGGGAATCTTCCAGGCCGCGGCGACGCAGCCCCACACCACCGGAAAGCTCGGCTCCTGCATCGCGCCCAGGGCTTCGCGCGCGGCTTGCGGCACATCCTCCAGCGCATCGAGCAGGACCCGAAGCGAATGGCCCATCTGCACGGTCTCGCTGCGCAATTCGCTGCTCTCCCGGCTGGCGATGAAGCGCACGTTCAGTTCGGCCACGCGCATCCAGTCCTGCCCCAGCGCCGCGGCCATCGCCTGCGCGAGCAGGGGCGCTTCGAAGCTTCCCACCCCCAGGCGCAACACCTCGGCGATCCAAGCGCCGGCGCTGCGCTCGTCGCGCACCGTGCCGTCCTCCGCCGCCCACTCCAGGCCCTGGGAATAGCTGTAGGCGCCCACCGGCAGCGCGGGGCTCGCCAGCTGCAGCAGACGGGCGAGTGCGAATCCGCTCATGCGTGCTGCCCATACTGGTGGATTTTGGACAGCGCGGACGAGTGTCCATGTTGATGCCCCGGCGCATAGGCGCCGGCCTCCGGCTCGAACGGTCCCTCAATGGCGATGGGCTGCAGCCCCAGGCCGGCCAGCATGGTTTCCAGCACCGAGTCGGCCGCGAGACGAAGCCAGCCATCGCCCACCTGCACCGGCATGTGGCGGTTGCCGAGGTGATAGGCGGCGCGCGCCAGCAGCGCGGCGTCCGCCGCACGCACTTCGATCAGCTGCTCCGGCGCGGCCACCACTTCCACGACGCGCCCGTCGTCGCCAAGCAAGCGGTCGCCACCGCGCAGAATGGAGCCGCGTTCCAGGAACAGCCCGGCTTCCTCGCCGGACGCCAGCCGCGTGCGCAGCCGGCTCTTGCAGCGCAGGTCGAAGGGCAGGATCAGCTGCTCCTGGGCGGCGTCGTGTCCGGTGTAGCGTTGTTGGATGACGATCATGGGCGGAACTCCAGGCAAATCCCCCCCTGCCCCCCTTTTGCAAAGGGGGGAGCTGCCAAGCGGCGCGCGCAGTAGGTTCCCCCCTTTGCAAAAGGGGGGACAGGGGGGATTTCCCGGCGATGCGTCGACATCATGAAGTTCCTTCTCCGCCTAGAACAAAAAATACCGCTGCGCCATGGGCAGCACCTGCGCCGGCTCGCACACCAGCAGTTCGCCGTCCGCGCGGACGGCATAGGTTTCCGGATCGACTTCGACGCGCGGCTGGTAATCGTTGTGCACCATGTCGCGCTTGCTGATCCCGCGGGTGTTGCGCACCGCTTCCAGCGGCTTGCTCAAGCCCAGCGCGCCACCGATGCCGGCGTCCAGCGCCGCCTGGGAGACGAAGGTCACGGCGGTGTTCAACGCCCCGCCGTAGGACCCGAACATGGGCCGGTAATGCACCGGCTGCGGCGTGGGAATCGAGGCATTGGCATCGCCCATGGACGCGGCGGCGATCATGCCGCCCTTGATTATCAGCGACGGCTTCACGCCGAAGAACGCCGGCCGCCACAGCACCAGATCGGCGAGCTTGCCCACTTCCACCGAGCCGACGAGATGACCGATTCCATGGGTGATGGCGGGATTGATGGTGTATTTCGCCACGTAGCGCTTCACGCGGAAATTGTCGTTGCGCGCCGTGTCCTGGGAGAGCGCGCCGCGCTGCACCTTCATCTTGTGCGCCGTCTGCCAGGTGCGGATCACCACCTCGCCCACGCGGCCCATGGCCTGGGAATCGCTGGAGATCATGCTGAAGGCACCCAGGTCGTGCAGGATGTCCTCGGCGGCGATGGTTTCACGTCTGATTCTGGACTCGGCGAAGGCGATGTCCTCCGCAATGGCCGGATCCAGGTGGTGGCACACCATGAGCATGTCGAGATGCTCGTCGATGGTGTTGACGGTGTAGGGGCGGGTCGGGTTGGTGGAGGATGGCAGCACGTTGGCTTCGCCGCAGGCCTTGATGATGTCCGGCGCATGGCCGCCGCCGGCGCCCTCGGTATGATAGGTGTGGATGGTACGGCCCTTGAAGGCGGCGAGCGTGGTTTCGACGAAGCCGGATTCGTTCAGCGTATCGGTATGGATCGCCACCTGCACGTCCATTTCGTCCGCCACCGCCAGGCAGTTGTCGATGGCGGCGGGCGTGGTGCCCCAGTCCTCGTGCAACTTCAATCCGATCGCCCCGGCGCGCACCTGCTCCCGCGCCGGCTCCGGCAGGCTGACATTGCCCTTGCCCAGGAAACCCAGGTTCATCGGAAAGGCATCGGCCGCTCTGAGCATCTGCATCACGTGCCACGGCCCCGGCGTGCAGGTGGTGGCGCAGGTGCCGGTGGCGGGTCCGGTGCCGCCGCCGAGCATGGTGGTCACGCCCGACATCAGCGCCTCCTCGATCTGCTGCGGGCAGATGAAGTGGATGTGGCTGTCGATGCCGCCGGCGGTAAGAATCAGGCCCTCGCCTGCGATCACTTCGGTGCCGGCGCCCACCGGAATGGTCACGCCCGGCTGGATGTCGGGATTGCCCGCCTTGCCGATGCCCCAGATGCGCCCGGCCTTGATCGCCACGTCGGCCTTGACGATGCCCCAGTGATCGATGATCAGCGCGTTGGTGATCACCGTGTCGGCCACCTTGTCGGCCGTGAGCTGGCACTGGCCCATGCCGTCGCGGATCACCTTGCCGCCGCCGAACTTGACCTCCTCGCCGTAGGTCGTGAAGTCCTTCTCCACCTCGATCCACAGCTCGGTGTCGGCCAGGCGCACGCGGTCGCCCACCGTCGGCCCGAACATTTCCGCATAGGCGCGGCGCGAGATCTGCGTCATCTGAGTGCCCCCATCACCTTGCCGGCAAAACCATATACTGCGCGCGCGCCGGCCAGGGCCACCAGCTCCACCGTGCGCGTCTGGCCCGGCTCGAAGCGCACCGCGGTGCCCGCCGGGATGTTGAGCCGGAAGCCGTAGGCCGCCTGCCGGTCGAAGGACAGCGCCTCGTTGGTCTCGAAGAAGTGGTAGTGCGAGCCCACCTGGATCGGCCGGTCGCCGGTGTTGGCCACTTGCAGCTTCACCGTCGCGCGTCCGGCGTTGAGTTCGATGTCACCGGGCTGGGTGTCGATTTCGCCAGGAATCATGTCGTCCCCTCACACAATCGGATGGTGCACGGTGACCAGCTTCGTCCCGTCCGGAAACGTCGCTTCCACCTGCACCTCCGGAATCATCTCCGCAACGCCGTCCATCACGTCGGCCCGCGTGAGCAGCGTCGCGCCGTAGCTCATCAGCTCCGCCACGGTCTGCCCTTCGCGCGCGCCCTCGAGAATCGCCGCCGAAATGTAGGCCACCGCCTCCGGATAGTTGAGCTTCAGCCCCTTCGCCTTGCGCCGCTCCGCCAGCAGGCCGGCGGTAAAGATCAACAGCTTGTCCTTTTCGCGGGGTGTCAGTTCCATATCGTTGCTTTCTATGTGTTCCAGATGCGCGGTGTCGTCGGTACCCTCTGCGTCAGCGGCGCGCGCAAGGTATGCCAGATGCGCGTGAAATAGTCCCGCGCCTGCTCCGTCGAACCGCCCAGATAGCGCGCCACCAGCAGCCCCGGCAGCAGGGTCACGCCTGCCAATGCTCGTCCCGCCTCGATGCCGCGGCAGGCCTCCAGCAGCTCTGCCGTCAGGCCGTCGCCGGCCGCCAGCAGCGTGCCGCTCACGCTGTGCCCGGCCAGGCCGGCAGCCGCGCGCAACACCTGGCTGCCGCCGCCAATGACCGCCCGCTCCAGCCAGATCGGCCGGCCCTCGCGGCGCAGTTCGGTGTGCATGCGCAGCAAGCCGCGGCCGAAGGTCTCGCCGCGCGCAGTGCGCCCCAGGCATAGCACCTCCCAGCCGACGAACACCGCGCCGCGCGCCAGGTCGACGCGGTTCACCATCTCCGCATGCGCGCCCTCGAACACGATGGACTCCTGCGGCAGCCACTCCGCCACCGCGCCGGCCGCCGCCCGGAGGGTCAGCGTCTGGCGCGCCGGACGGGCATCGCTGCGATACCACTTGGTCGCGCCCGGTGTGGTCAGCAGCGCGTGGGCGCCAGGGCCAACGTCGATATCCAGCGCCAGCTCGTCGCCGCCGGCGATGCCACCGGGCGGATGCAGCACGATGGCGTGGCAGACGTCCGGCCCTTCCGGATACAGCGGACGCTGGATGCACAGCGGTCCGTGGTGCCGGCGTCGGGTCAGGGTGGTGCCGCTCCCGCGCCGCTGGAAGTCCAGTTCCAGCCGCGCCTGCCAGCCGCCGCGCAGGCGGTCGGCGATGGCCACGACCTTGTTCATCACACCGCCAGCATCTGCCGCACGCCGTCCTGCTCCATGTCGGCGCCGGCGCCACGGGCGATGATCTCGCCGCGTTCCATCACGAGGTACTGGTCGGCCAGCGCACGGGCGAAGTCGTAGTACTGCTCCACCAGCAAGATCGCCACCTCGCCGGTCCGGGCCACGGTGCGGACGGCGTCCTTGATCTGTTCCGTTTCCTCCAGCGTGCGGCTCGCCTGTGCCACGCGCTTCTGTTGCGCCACGGTGCGGATGGCGCGCTCGATGTCCTTGATGATGGAGGGTTGGATACCCTCGGTCGGCTCGTCCAGGATCAGCAGCCGCGGGTTCACCGCCAGGGCGCGCCCGATCGCCAGTTGTTGCTGCTGCCCGCCGGACAGGTCGCCGCCGCGACGGTGCAGCATGGTCTTCAGGACCGGGAACAGCTCGAAGACGAGGTCCGGCAGCCTGCTGCCGCGCGGCCGGCTTGCCAGCCCCATCTGCAGGTTCTCCGCCACCGTCAGCCGCGGAAAGATCTCGCGCCCCTGGGGCACATAGCCGATGCCGGCGCGCACGCGCTCGTAGGGCGGCAGCCGGGTCAGCTCCCGGGAATCGAAGCGGATCTGTCCGGACTTCGCGGGCACCAGGCCCATCAGGCACTTGAGCAGCGTGGTCTTGCCCACGCCGTTGCGGCCGAGCAGAGCGGTGACCTTGCCCGTCTCCGCGCTGAAGCCGACATCGCGCAGGATATGGCTGCCGCCGTAGTATTGGTTCAGCTTTTCGACGCTCAGCATTTCAGCGACCCAGATAGACTTCAATCACCCGCTGGTCGTTCTGCAGCATGTCCAGCGAACCCTCCGCCAGAACGCTGCCTTCGTGCAGCACCGTGACCTTGCCGCCCAGCTGGCGGACGAAGGCCATGTCGTGCTCCACCACCATCAGCGAATGCTTGCCCGCCAGCGACAGAAACAGCTCGCCGGTGCGTTCGGTTTCGTCGTCGGTCATGCCCGCCACGGGCTCGTCGAGCAGCAGCAGCTTCGGCTCCTGCATCAACAGCATGCCGATTTCCAGCCACTGCTTCTGGCCATGGGACAGCAGCCCCGCCGGGCGCTTGGCCTGGTCGCCGAGGCGGATCAGGTCCAGGGTCTCGGCGATGCGGTCCTGCTGGCCACTGTCCAGCCGCGCCCAGAGCGTGCGCCAGACGCGCTTGTCCGCCTTCATCGCCAGCTCCAGGTTCTCGAACACGGTAAGCCGGTCGAAGATGGTTGGCTTCTGGAACTTGCGGCCGATTCCCGCATGGGCGATCTCAGGCTCGGTCATGCGGGTCAGGTCAATGGTCTGGCCGAAAAACGCGCTGCCGGCGTCGGGCCGCGTCTTGCCGGTGATGACGTCCATCATGGTGGTCTTGCCGGCGCCGTTGGGGCCGATGATGCAGCGCAGCTCGCCCGCGTCGATCGCGAGCGACAGCTTGTTCAGCGCCTTGAATCCGTCGAAGCTGACAGTGATGTCCTCCAGATAGAGGATGACCTTGTGCGACAGGTCGAGCTCGCCGGGACGCAGCATGTGGCCCAGAACTTCCCCTTCGCCGCCCGCGCCGACGCCCGGCTCCAGCGTAGCTTGTGCACCGCTCATGCGCCCTTGCCTCCCCGCAGCTTCCGCCACAGCCCGACGACCCCGTTCGGCAGGTAGAGCGTGATCACGATGAACAGCGTGCCGAGAAAGAACAGCCAGTACTGGGGGAAGCTCACGGTGAACCAGCTCTTGGCAAGATTGACGATGCCGGCGCCGATCACCGGGCCGATGAGCGTGCCGCGCCCGCCCACGGCGACCCAGATCGCCATCTCGATGGAGTTGGCCACGCTCATCTCGGAGGGGTTGATGATCCCCACCTGCGGCACGTACAGGGCGCCGGCGACGGCGCACAGCATGGCCGACAGCGTCCACACGAACAGCTTGTACCAGAGGGGGTTGTAGCCGAGGAACATCACCCTCGACTCGGCATCGCGGATCGCCGCCAGCACGCGCCCGAACTTGGACTTCACCAGATAGTTGGCGAGGACGAGCGTGAGCATCAGCGCCAGTGCCGATAGCGCGAACAGCACCACCCGCGTCTGCGGCGAGGTGATGGAGAAGCCGAGGATGCGCTTGAAGTCGGTAAAACCGTTGTTGCCGCCGAATCCCGTCTCGTTGCGGAAGAACAGCAGCATCGCGGCGAAGGTCAGCGCCTGGGTGATGATGGAGAAGTACACGCCCTTGATGCGCGAGCGGAAGGCGAAGAAGCCGAACACGAAAGCCACCAGCGCCGGCACCACCAGCACCAGCAGTGCCGCCCACAGGAAGGAGTCGCTGCCGTGCCAGTACCAGGGCAGCTCCTTCCAGTCGAGGAACACCATGAAGTCCGGCAGGTCGCTGCGGTAGCTGCCGTCGCGGCCGATCTGGCGCATCAGATACATGCCGAAGGCGTAGCCGCCAAGCGCAAAGAAGACGCCGTGGCCGAGGGAGAGGATGCCGGCGTAGCCCCAGATCAGGTCCAGCGCCACCGCCACGATGGCATAGCACAGGATCTTGCCGCCCAGGGTGATGAAGTAGTCGGACAGGTGCAGCGGACTGCCGGCCGGCACCGCCAGATGCAGCAGCGGAATCAGCACGAAGGCCAACAGCGCGGCGATGGCCAGCGCGATCTGGCCGCGCCGGTCCAGCGCCTGTGCCATGCGGAACACGAAGGGGGTGCGGGGGAGCGCTGCGGCCGTCATGTCACGTCTCGACGAAACGGCCCTTCAGGGCGAACAGGCCCTGCGGACGCTTTTGGATGAACAGGATGATGAACACCAGCACCAGGATCTTGGCGATCACCGCGCCGGTCCAGCCTTCCAGGAACTTGGCGAGGATGCCGAGGCCGAGCGCCGCCCACACCGCGCCGGCGAGCTGGCCCACGCCGCCCAGCACCACCACCATGAACGAATCGACGATGTAGCCCTGGCCCATGTCCGGGCCGACGTTGGAAATCTGCGACAGGGCCACGCCGCCCAGGCCGGCGATGCCCGCGCCGAGGCCGAAGGCGAGCATGTCGATGCGTCCCGTGGGCACGCCGACGCAGCTCGCCATCGGCCGGTTCTGGGTCACGGCGCGCACGTACAAGCCAAGGCGCGTCTTGGTCAGCAGCAACCAGACCAGCGCCAGCACGCCCACGGCAAAGCCGATGATGATCACGCGGTTCCAGGGCAGCAGCACGTTCGCCAGCATCTCGACGCCGCCGGACATCCAGTCCGGGTTTCCCACCTCCACGTTCTGTGGGCCGAAGAGCACCCGTGCCGCCTGGATCAGGAACAGGCTGATGCCCCAGGTGGCGAGCAGGGTCTCCAGCGGCCGGCCGTAGAGATGGCGGATCACGATGCGCTCCAGGGCCATGCCCACCAGCGCGGCAACCACGAACGCCGCCGGGATTGCCGCCACCACGTAGAAATCCGCATAAGCGGGAAAGTGCGTGCGGAATATGCCCTGCACCACATAGGTGGTATAGGCGCCGACCATCAGCAGCTCGCCGTGGGCCATGTTGATCACGCCCATCACGCCATAGGTGATGGCCAATCCCAGCGCGGCCAGCAGCAGGATGCTGCCCAGCGACAGGCCGGAGAACACATTGCTCAGCGCATCGCTCCAGGCGAGATGCGACTCGATGGTCTTGATGGCGGACGTGGCGGCCGCGCGCACGGCCGGGTCCGGCTCGACGTAGGTGTCGCCGTTCCTTTGCAGCAGGGCCAGCAGCAGCGACTTCACTTCCGCGCTGTCGCTTTTGGCCAGCGCATGGACGGCCGCCAGGCGTTCCTTGACATCTTCACTGTGCAGCCTGGCCTGGGCCTGGGCCAGCGTCAGCAGCTTCCTGATCTGGGGGTCGGTCTCCTGCGCCAGCGCCTTGTCCAGCACCGGGAGCAGGGACGGGCCGATGTTGGTTTGCAGTGCCTTCGCCGCTGCCAGGCGGGTGTCATGGTCCGGGCTCAGCAGGTCGAAGGCGGCGATCGCGTTCTCCAGCTTGCCGCGCACGCGGTTGTTCACCACCACGCCGTCGGCCGAATCCGGCGCGTTGGGGAACGGCGCGCCAGTGGCGGCATCGAACGCCTTGTCGTCCACGCGGTAGAACAGCGTGTCGCCCGCGACGAACAGGCCATCGTCGTTCATCGCCCGCAGCACCGCCTCCGCCTGCTTGTCGCCGCTGGCGAGCAGCTGGCCGATGGCGGCGATCTTCTCGTCGGAGTCGTCGGAGGCGAGGTGCTTGAGCATGACGGGGTCGAGCGCAGCGGCGGCACTGGTGGTCCAGAGCAGGAGCAGGGTCAACAGCCAGTGAGCGATGCGGAAGTTCACAAGTACCTTTCTGAGAGGGGCCGGCGCATCCTCTCCCGCCGAACCCTCTCCCGCCAGCGGGAGAGGGCGGCGCGGCAGCGCGGGAGAGGGCAACCGGACTACATCGTGTCCGGCTCGTCTTTCTTCTTGTCGTTGCCCGGGATATAGGGGCTCCAGGGCTGAGCCTTGATCGGACCCTTGGTCTTCCACACGACATTGAACTGGCCGTCCGGACGGATCTCGCCGATGAACACCGGCTTGTGCAGATGGTGGTTCTTCGGATCCATCTCGATGGTGAAGCCGGACGGCGCCTTGAAGGTCTGGCCCCCCATGGCGGCGATCACCTTGTCGACGTCGGTGGACTTGGCCTTCTCCACCGCCTGCTTCCACATGTGGATGCCGATGTAGGTCGCTTCCATCGGATCGTTGGTCACGACCGTGTCGGCGTTGGGCAGCTTCTGCTGCTTGGCCCAGTCCTTGTACATCTTGATGAAGGCGGCGTTGGTCGGATTCTTGATCGACATGAAGTAGTTCCAAGCGGCCAGGTGGCCCACCAGCGGCTTCGTGTCCACGCCGCGCAGCTCTTCCTCGCCCACGGAGAAGGCCACCACCGGCACGTCGGTCGCCTTCAGTCCGGCATTCCCGAGCTCCTTGTAGAAGGGCACGTTGGAGTCGCCGTTGATGGTGGAGACCACCGCGGTCTTCTTGCCTTCGGAGGCGAACTTCTTGATCTTGGCGATGATGGTCTGGTAATCGCTGTGGCCGAAGGGCGTGTACTCTTCCATGATGTCGGCGTCGGCGATGCCTTTACTATGTAAGAACGCGCGCAGGATCTTGTTGGTGGTGCGCGGATACACGTAGTCGGTGCCCAGCAGCACGAAGCGCTTGGCCTCGCCGCCGTCCTTGCTCATCAGGTACTCGACGGCGGGAATGGCCTGCTGGTTCGGCGCCGCGCCGGTGTAGAACACGTTGCGCGAAATCTCCTCGCCCTCGTACTGCACCGGGTAGAACAGCAGCCCGTTGAGTTCCTCGAACACCGGCAGCACGCTCTTGCGGCTGACGCTGGTCCAGCAGCCGAACACGACGGCGACCTTGTCCTGCGTCAGCAGCTGGCGCGCCTTCTCGGCGAACAGCGGCCAGTTGCTCGCCGGGTCGACGACGACCGGCTCGAGCTTGCGGCCGAGCACGCCGCCCTTGGCGTTGATCTCGTCGATCGCCATCAGCACGGTGTCCTTGAGCACCGTCTCGGAGATCGCCATCGTGCCCGACAGCGAGTGCAGCACGCCGACCTTGATCGGCGCGGGCTGCGCGAGCGCGAGGGCGGGCACGCCGAGCGCGGTGGCGGCGGCCAGGGCGGTGACGGAACGGCGGGAGATCTTCATGGTGCGGGCACTCCTGGGTGGTCGTGAAGGGATGCCCATGAGGCTACGGACGAAGCCTGCGCGCACCTATACGCAAGGTGGCGTAGGGCCGGCGCCGACGGTGGCGAAGCTGCACGCCGCGCGCGTCGTGTGGCCCTCATCGCACCGGTGACCCGACGCGCGCCAGCGCGAGCGATGCCGCCGCGGTGCGTGTCTCGACGCCGAGCTTGCCGAACACGTGCTCGAGGTGCTTGTGGACCGTACGCGGCGACAGCGACAGGATGTCGCCGATGTCGCGGTTGGTCTTGCCCTGGATCACCCAGTACAGCACCTCGACCTCGCGCGCGGTGAGTGCCGGGAACGCGCGCGCGAGCGCGTCGAGCAGCGCGGCTTCCGAGTCCTCGCGCAGCACGACGAGCCACTCGCCGTCGCCGCTGTCGTCGATCGCGTGCATCGCGAACGTGAGCCGGCGCGCGCCCTGCCCGACC
>CAYUJV010000035.1:0-25785 GCA_964445085.1 uncultured Burkholderiales bacterium | reverse complement strand
CAGGCGCGCGCAGCGCTGCGGCGCGCGGCCGCCGTCCCCGTCTGCGCCAGACGGCAGCGGCAATTAGCACTGGGGGTGCAGCCCAGCCGGGCCGGCGCATGGGCGTCGCGCCGGCCCGGTATAATGGCGCGATGCGCATCCTGGCCCTCGACACGTCCACCGAATACCTTTCGGTCGCTCTTCGCATCGACGGCGAAACCTTCAGCCGCGACCTCCACGCGGGGCAGCAGCATTCGGACCTGATGCTGCCCATGGTGCAGCAGCTGCTCGGCGAGGCGGGCATTTCCCTGCGCCAGCTCGACTGCATTGCCTTCGGCCAGGGGCCGGGCACCTTCACCGGACTGCGCATCGGCTGCGGCGCGGCCCAGGGCCTGGCCTTCGGCGCCGGTCTGCCGGTGGCGCCGGTGTCGACCCTGCTCGCGCTGGCCGAGGGCAGCCGCGAGTCGCGCGTCGTGGCCTGCCTCGACGCCCGCATGGGCGAGGTCTATCATGCAGCGTACGCGCGCAGCGGCGCGGAGTGGGTGACTGTGAGCGCGCCCGTGCTGTGCGCGCCCGGCGATGCCCCGGCCATCGACGGCGGCAACTGGACCGGCGTCGGCAGCGGATTCAGCGCCTACCATGACGCGCTCGCCGCCCGCTATGCGGGATGCTTCCATCGCATCGACGGCACGCTGTTCCCTCATGCCGCGGATATCGCCGCGCTGGCGGAAGGCATGGTGCATGCGGGGCGGACCGTGGCGCCGGAGGAAGCGGCGCCGCTCTACATCCGCGACAAGGTGGCCTTGAAGACGAGCGAACGATGAGCGCAGTGTTGTCAGACAATGTCATCACCGACGCCCCCGCGTTCCGCCCCATGCGCCGCGACGATGTGCCGGCAGTGATGGACATCGAGCGCGCGCTGTATCCCTTTCCCTGGACCGAGGGCAATTTCCGCGATTCGCTCAATGCCGGCTACAGCTGCTGGGTGTGCAGCATCGGCGGCCACGTCATCGGCTACGCGGTGATGATGCTGGCGGCGGACGAGGCGCACGTGCTCAACATCGCCATAGCCCGGGACTGGCAGCGCCAGGGGCTGGGCGCGAAGCTCATGCGCCATCTGATCGGCCTGGCGCGCGGCTACGGTGCGAACGAGATCTTCCTCGAGGTGCGGCCGTCGAATGCGGCGGCGCGCCGGCTTTATCACGGCATGGGCTTCAACGAGATCGCCACGCGGCGGAATTACTATCCGTCCCACGGCGGGCGCGAGGATGCCATCCTGATGGCGATGAGCCTATGAGCGATGTCCGTCCCCCGCTGCCGCCGGAGTGGCTGGAGGAGATGAATCTGCTGCCGGTGTGGCGCGCGCGCTCGGCGCCGCCGCTGGCTCCGGCGCAGGCGGATTCGGACGGCATCGCCGGCATGGACTGGCCGGCGCTCAAGGCCGCCGTCGCCGGCTGCACCCGCTGCCGCCTGCACGAGCAGCGCACCCAGGCGGTGTTCGGCGTGGGGGACGAAGCAGCCGACTGGCTGTTCGTGGGCGAGGGACCGGGCGCGGAAGAGGATCTGAAGGGCGAGCCCTTCGTCGGCCAGGCCGGGAAGCTGCTGGACAACATGCTGGCCAGCATCGACCTCAGGCGCGGCGAACGGGTCTATATTGCCAACGTGGTGAAATGCCGCCCGCCGGGGAATCGCAATCCGGAGCCGGACGAGGCGCAGGCCTGCGCCCCGTACCTCGACCGCCAGATCGCCCTCATTGCGCCCCGGCTGATCGTGGCCCTGGGCAAGGTGGCGGCGACCCGGCTGCTGGGCCGGGAGGCGAGCATCACCAGCCTGCGCGGCAGGCTGCTCGACTACCAGGGCCGGCCGCTGATCGTCACCTACCATCCGGCCTACCTGCTGCGCAACCTGGCGGACAAGGCCAAGGCCTGGGAAGACCTGTGCTTCATCAGGCGCACGATGCAGGAGCTGATGGCGGCCGAGCGCGCCGCGTCGTGAGGATTTCGTTTCAACCGAGGAGTGGGCAATGCGCAAACTGATGCTGCTGTTGGCTTCCCTGTCGATGCTGCTGTCGCTGTCCGGCTGCGGCTACAACACCCTGCAGTCCCAGGACGAGCAGATCAAGGCGGGCTGGGCGGAGGTGCTCAACCAGTACCAGCGCCGCGCCGACTTGGTGCCCAACCTGGTAAACGTGGTCAAGGGCTATGCGGCCCATGAGCAGAAGGTGCTGACCGACGTCACCAACGCCCGCGCCCGGGTCGGGCAGATCCAGGTGACGCCGGAACTCGCGAACGATCCGGCCGCGCTGCAGAAATTCCAGGCGGCCCAGGGCGAGCTGGGGAGCGCCCTGTCGCGGCTGCTGGTGGTGGCGGAGAACTATCCGCAGCTGAAGGCCGACGGCGTGTTCCGCGACCTGCAGGCACAGCTGGAAGGCACCGAGAACCGCATCACCGTCGCGCGCAACCGCTACATCAAGGCAGTGCAGGACTACAACACGACGGTGCGCCAGTTTCCGACCAATCTCACCGCGATGGTGTTCGGCTACAAGACCAAGCCGAGCTTCACCGTGGAGAACGAGAAGGAAATCTCCAAGGCGCCCAAGGTCGACTTCGGCGCGCCGGCCCCCGCCGCCCCCGCCGGCGGCGAGTATCCGAGCCAATAGCCGCCGGCCCGGAGCCCCTCGGTCTTGATGTTTCCGCGCCGCTGGAGCCTGTGGCTGTGGGCCTTGCTGTCCGTCTGGGCCGCAGTGGCCCTGGCGGAAGTGCCGGTGCCGCCGCTCCAGGCGCGCGTCACCGATCTCACCCACACGCTCAGCACCGACCAGCGCGCGGCCCTGGAGAGCCGTCTGGCCGAGCTGGAATCGAGCAAGGGCGCGCAGATTGCCGTGCTCATCGTGCCCACGACGCAGCCGGAAACCATCGAGCAATACGCGCGCCGGGTGCTGGATGAATGGAAACTGGGGCGCAAGGGCGTCGACGACGGCGCCCTGCTGCTGGTGGCGAAGGACGACCGTGCCGTGCGCATCGAGACCCAGTACGGACTGGAGGGCGTGATACCGGACGCAATCGCCAAGCGCATCATCGAGGAGGACATCGTGCCCCGCTTCCGCCAGGGCGATTTCGCCGGCGGCATCGATGCCGGCATCGGGCGCATGATCGGCCTGGTGCAGGGCGAGCCGCTGCCGCCGCCGAAGGCGGCGCGCGCGCCGGCGGACTCGTCCCTGGGCGACCTGCTGCCGATCCTCGCCGTCGGCGTGTTCCTGTTTGGTGGCTTGCTGCGGATGGTGTTCGGCCCCCTCGTCGGCGCATCGATCGGCGGCGCCGTGGTGGCGTTCATCGTCTGGCTGATCGCGAGTTCGATCCTGGCCGCCGTGGCGGCGGGGGTGTTCGCCTTCGTCTTCCTGCTCGGCGGGGGCGGGCGCGGCGGCATGGGAGGCTGGGGCAGCGGCGGCTACGGCGGCGGCTGGAGCGGCGGAGGCGGCTGGAGCGGGGGCGGCGGCCTTGGCGGCGGCGGCGGGGCTTCCGGCAGATGGTGAGGGCGCCATGAACGGACTGGGCCGCATCCTGCGACATCTGTTTTTCCCGCCCTGGCTGGCGCGGCTGCGTTTCCCGCGCCCGACCCTGGACGCGATCGAGCGCGCGGTGCATGCGGCGGAATCGCGGCACCGCGGCGAGATCCGTTTCGCGGTGGAGGCGAGCCTGACGCTGCGGGCGCTGCTGGACGCGACGACGCCGCGCCGGCGCGCGGCGGAGGTGTTCTCGCTGCTGCGGGTGTGGGATACCGAGGAAAACAACGGCGTGCTGGTGTACGTGCTGCTCGCGGATCGCGACGTGGAGATCATCGCCGACCGGGGCATCCGGGCGCGGGTGCCGCCGGAGGAATGGCAGCGCATCTGTCACGGGATGGAGGCGGCGTTTCGGCGCGGCGCCTTCGAGGAAGGGGCGGTCGCCGGCATCGCAGCCATAGGCGAGGTGCTGGCGCGGCATTTCCCCGCCGGCGCCGGGGAAAAGAACGAATTGCCCAATCGGCCGACGCTGCTTTAGGGAACCTCTGCAAAAGTACTGCGCAGCCCGTCTGGCTGCCTGCGATGCTCGCTGTACTCCCTTGTACAGGTGCGCTTCTCGGCGGCCAGCCGGGCTTGCTCGCTACCTTTTGCAGAGGTTCCTTAGGGGTGATCCCTAAGGCTAATGGTGCGAACTGGTGCGGGCCACTTCCAGCAGGCGGTTGATTTCATCGCCGTGGCGACTGACGTTGCAGCGGTGCCAGTTCATCACGAACAGCATGGTGGTGGAGACGAACAGGCCGAAGATGATGATGGCGCCGTTGACTGACACGTCCATGCGCAACAGCAGGTAGTAGGTCGCGACCATCGCCAGGATGCCGGCGTTTTCATTGAAGTTCTGCACCGCGATGGAGTGGCCGGCGCCGACCAGAATATGGCCGCGGTGCTGCAGCAGCGCATTCATGGGCACGACGAAGAAGCCCGCCGCGGCGCCGATCAGCACCAACAGAATCTTGGCGACGGTGGGGTCGTGGATGCCGATCATGGTGCACACCAGGATGCCCATGCCGACGCCCACCGGCAGCACCCGCAGCGACTTGTGGATGGGGACGACGAAGGCGGCGAGCACGCTGCCGGCGGCGATGCCCAGGGCGGAGATGGCCTGCAGGATGGCGGCATCCTCCACGTTCAGCCCCATGGCCGCCTTGGCCCAGTCCAGCACCAGGAACTGCAGGGTCGCACCCGCGGCCCAGAACAGGGTCGTCACCGCCAGCGAGATCTGCCCCAGCTTGTCCTGCCATAGCACCTTGACGCAGTGGCCGAAGTCCCGCAGCAGGTACCAGGGATTGCGCTTGAACGGCTTGTGATCGACGCCGGTGTTCGGGATGTACAGATTGAACACGGCGGCGACGACATAGCAGGTGCCGATGAGCAGGATTGCCGCCTCCGCCGCGGTGTCGATGAGCGGGAGCCGGAGATCGATCATGAAGGTGGCCATGGGCGGCTTGAGCAGCCAGCCGCCGAGAACGAAGCCGAGGATGATGGCGGTCACGGTCAGTCCTTCAATCCACGCATTCGCGCTGACGAGCCGGTTGGGCGGCAGCAGTTCGGTGAGGATGCCGTATTTGGCCGGCGAGTAGGCCGCGGCCCCCAGTCCGACGATGCCGTAGGCCAGCAGCGGATCGACGTGGAAGAACAACAGCGCGCAGCCGATGATCTTGATGCTGTTGCTGATGAACATGACCCGGCCCTTGGGCATGGAGTCCGCAAACGCCCCGACGAAGGCGGCGAGCACCACGTACGACACCGTGAAGTAGAACTTGAGCAGCGGCGCGTATTGGGGGCTGTGGTAGAAATCGCGCAGCACGACGATGGCGGCGATGAGAAGGGCATTGTCGGCGAGCGCGGAACAGAACTGCGCCGCCATGATGGTATAGAAGCCGCGGGGCATGCGATGGTGCGAGGGGTTCAACGGTGGAACGTGCGGCGTGCGCGCGGCTCAAAACGGGAAGCGGCTTTTATACCATGAATGGATGACTGGCGTAAGCTTGGTCAAAAACCGCGCTTATGGGCCCCTCTGCCTAGCCTTATGACCTGATTTGTGCTTAAATTCTGACCCTTGTTCGTGCCGGCGCAGGCCCAGGCCGGATTGTTCCGAGCGCTTCTTTTCAAGGTTTTTCATGGCGGATCGTCGTCTTCAAGTCTTCTACACCGTGGCCAAGCAGCTGAGTTTCACCAAGGCCGCCGAGCTGCTGTACATGACCCAGCCCGCAGTGACCTTCCAGGTCAAGCAGCTCGAAGAGCATTTCAACACGCGCCTGTTCGAGCGCAGCCACAGCAAGATCACCCTGACGCCCGCCGGCGAGGTGGCGCTCGAATACGCAGAGAAGATTCTCAACCTCACCACCGAGATGGAAACGCGGCTGGGCGAACTGACCGGCCAGGTTTCCGGCACCCTGATGGTGGGCGCGAGCACGACCATCGCCGAGTACATGCTGCCGCGCCTGCTCGGTGACTTCAAGGCGCAGTATCCCCATGTCCATGCCCGGCTGACCGTGGCGAATTCGGAGACCATCGAGTCCAAGGTCGCCGACCACACCCTCGACGTGGGCTTGATCGAGGCGCCTTCGCACCATCCCCAGCTGACGCCGCAGGTGTGCGGCGAGGACGAGCTGGTGGCGATCTGCTCCCCCGCCCACCCGATGGCCGCCTTCAAATCGGTGACCCCGGCGCAGCTGGCGGAGATGCCCTACGTCAGCCGCGAGGACGGCTCCGGCACGCGCGAGGTGGTGGACGACTATTTCCGCGCGAATGGCATTCAGCCCGACGACCTGCACATCGCGATGGAGCTGGGCAGCCGGGAGGCGATCAAGGGCGCGGTGGAAGCGGGGCTGGGCATTGCCATCCTGTCGCGGGCGACCATCGCCAAGGAGCTCAAGCTGGGCGACTTGGTGGCGGTGCCGCTGGACCCACCGCTGCATCGCCCGCTGTCCATGGTCTATGCCAAGGAAAAATTCCGGTCGCGCCTGCTGCAGACCTTCCTCGATTTCGTGAAGGATTCGCTGGCCCGGAAACAGGCCAAGTGAGTCGACGCTGCCGGGCGGCCCGATGCGCACCCAGGACAAAAGACTGCTGAATCTGTTGCGCGAATTGCCGGAGGCGGACCAGGCCACGCTGCTCGCCTTCGCCGAGTTCCTTGCCGCTCGCGCCGCCGGGTCCCGCCCTCCGGTTGCCAGCGAGCCCCAGGCGATTCCGCGCCCCGCCGAGGAAAAAGTGGTGCAGGCCATCCGCCGCCTGCGCGAAACCTACCCCATGCTCGACCACGGCAAGATGCTGCACGAGGTCTCCCACCACATGACCCAGCACGTGATGCAGGGCAAGCCGGCCAGGGAAGTGATCGACGAGCTGGAACTGGTGTTCCGCGCCCACTACGAGAAAATGCTGGAGAACGGCGGGCAGTGAACGGCGATCGGCAGTGCCCGATCGCCGTTCACGATTCAGCCCCTAGGGAACCTCTGCAAAAGTACTGCGCAGCCCGTCTGGCCGCCTGCGATGCTCGCTGTACTTGCTTGTACAGGTGCGCTTCTCGCCGGCCAGCCGGGCTTGCTCGCGACCTTTTGCAGAGCTTCCCTAGAGTATTTCCGACGCGTGATCCGCCAGGCGCGAACGCTCGCCGCGCATCAGCGTCACGTGCCCGCTGTGGGCCCAGCCCTTGAAGCGGTCCACCACGTAGGTCAGGCCTGAGCTGCCCTCGGTCAGGTAGGGCGTGTCGATCTGCGCGATGTTGCCCAGGCACACCACCTTGGTGCCGGGGCCGGCGCGGGTGATCAAGGTCTTCATCTGCTTCGGCGTCAGGTTCTGCGCCTCGTCGATGATGAGGAACTTGTTGATGAAGGTGCGGCCGCGCATGAAGTTGAGCGACTTGATCTTGATGCGCGAGCGAATCAGGTCCTGGGTCGCGGCGCGGCCCCACTCGCCGGCCTCGTCGTCGGTCTTGTTGAGCACGTCCAGGTTGTCCTCCAGCGCGCCCATCCATGGCGTCATCTTTTCCTCCTCGGTGCCGGGGAGGAAGCCGATGTCCTCGCCCACCGGCACCGTGACGCGGGTCATGATGATCTCGTTGTAGCGTTTCTCCTCCAGCACCTGGTTCAGGCCGGCGGCCAGGGTGAGCAGGGTCTTGCCGCTGCCGGCCTGGCCGAGCAGGGTGACGAAGTCCACCTCCGGGTTCATCAGCAGGTTGAGCGCGAAGTTCTGCTCGCGATTGCGCGCGGTGATGCCCCACACGCTGTTCTTGGCGTGGGTATAGTCGCGCACGGTCTGCAGCACGGCGCTGTTGCCGACCTGCTCCTTGACGATGGCAAAGATCGGCTGGTCGCCTTCCTGGTAGACGAACTCGTTCACCAGCAGGTCCTTGCACAGCGGCCCCTTCACGCGGTAGTAGGTGCGGCCGGCCTCCTGCCACGACTCCATGCCCTTGCCGTGCCTGTCCCAGAAATCGGCGGGCAGGGGCCGCGTCCCGCTGTAGAGCAGATCGGTGTCCTCGAGAACCTTGTCGTTGTAGTAGTCCTCCGCCGACAGCCCCAGCGCGCGCGCCTTGATGCGCATGTTGATGTCCTTCGACACCAGCACCACGTCGCGCTTGGGGTACTCGTGGTGGAGATGCAGCATCACGCCGAGAATATGGTTGTCGCCCTTCTGCCCCGGCAGCGCGGCCGGCAGCTCGCCGCTGACCGCGCTGGTCTGCAGGAACAGCCGGCCGGTGGCCGCCTCGCCGCTGAAGGGGCCGAGCGGGATGCCCTGTTCCATGTTCGCCTGCGGGTCGGACACGATCTGGTCGAGGAAGCGGCTGGCCTGGCGGGCATTGCGCGCGACCTCGGTCACGCCCTTCTTGTTGTTGTCCAGTTCCTCCAGCGTCATCATCGGCACGTAGACGTCGTGCTCCTCGAAGCGGAACAGACTCGACGGATCGTGCATCAGCACGTTGGTGTCGAGGATGAAGAGCTTGGTCAGGGGAGCTGATTTCGCCGCGCCCTTGCGTGAGGTCTTGGCCATGGTCTGGAATTCGGTCGGGTTGGAGGAGGGGGTCGAGTGTGCGTCGTAGTCTAGGTTCATAGGGGCGTCACAAGGCCTTCACGAAGTTGAGGACATTCTCTGCATGGCCCGGCACTTTCACGCCGCGCCATTCCTGAACCAGCACGCCCTTCGCATCGATGACGAAGGTGCTGCGCTCGACGCCGCGCACCTGCTTGCCGTACATGTTTTTCAGTTTCATGACGCCGAACAGGTTGCAGGCCGTTTCCTCCGGATCGCTCAGCAGATCGAAGGGGAAACCGAACTTGGCCTTGAAGTTTTCGTGAGACTTGATGCTGTCGCGGGAGATGCCGAAGATCTCGGCGCCCGCCTTGACGAACTTGGAGTGCAGGTCCCGGAAGTCGGTGCCCTCGGTGGTGCAGCCGGGGGTGTTGTCCTTCGGGTAGAAATAGAGAACGACGACGTGGCCGTGGTGCTGCGACAGTTTGAAGGTCTTGCCGCCCGTGGCGGCAAGCTCGAAATCGGGGACGGGTTTGCCAGGTATCACGCTACCGGGCATCTAGCGGCCGGCCATGTTGCAACCGGATCCTTCGAGTCGCAGTCATGGCCACATTGTTCTCAAATTTTTTTGAAAACGCAAGCGCGAAGATCACGCGCCAAGAAAATGCGGCCCCTGGACGGCCAAGGTGCCTGATCTGCCGGGAATTTCCGCCAGCACGACGTCGTGGTGGGGAAGCTGTTTCGGATCGAGGGCGGAAAAATAGTCGGCCAGGGACGCCAGTTCGTAGCCTTGCCCCCGCCATCCCTGCAGCAGCTGCTCGAAAACGGGCGCGAGCTTCATGCCTTCCAGCTCGGCGTGCAGGGTGTAGACATGGCCGGTGGCGGGCGCCTGCTCGGTGAGCCGGAGCAGGTGCTCGGCGACGTTGGCTTCGGTGATCCCGTCCACGCCGATCAGTTCGTCCAGCGTCGGCAGCGTGGTGGGCAGCTGCGGACAGGCGACGATCTCCGCGTTCCACAACGGGATGAAGGGGTGCGTGCCGCGGGTGTCGGAGGCGTAGCGGAAACCCATGCGCTGCTCGAGGCGCAGGGCATGGACGTTCATCTGCCAGCCGGCGGCGCCGTGGGTCGTTGCCGGCTCGCCAAAGATTTCCTGGAAGCGATCGGCGGCGCGCTGCATTTCCCGCGCGGTCCAGGCCGCATCCTCCAGGGCCACATGATCCTGCCAGCGCACGTGGTCATAGGTGTGGATGCCGACTTCGAAGCCCGCATCGCGCACGCCGCGGAGGATGTCGGCACAGCGCTTGCCGATGTCCGGCCCCGGCAGCAGCGTGCCATACATCAGGGTCTTGAGGCCGTAGTGGGCGGTGACGGAGGTGCGCGAGACTTTCTTCAGAAACCCCGGGCGGAACACGCGCTTGATGGCGCGGCCGGTGTGGTCGGGCCCGAGGCTGAAGAGAAAGGTGGCCTGGGCGTTGTGCCTCTGCAGCATCTCCACCAGCCGCGGCACGCCCTCGAGGGTGCCGCGGTGGGTGTCGACGTCGATCTTTAGCGCGAGTTTCATGGAACTTCTGAGAACGCAGAGGGCGCAGAGGGAGCCCGAGTTTTCCTCCGCGCCCTCAGCGACCTCTGCGTTCTTTGCTTGTCATTCAACCAGCTTGCGGGCTTCGGCCACCTGGTCCTTGTAGGCGTCGAAGATGTGCCGGAGGGCGTCCTGCATCGTGACCTTCGGCGCCCAGCCCAGGTCGGCCATGGTGTTGGCGATCTTGGGCACGCGGTTCTGCACGTCCTGATAGCCCTTGCCGTAGTAGTCGGCGGAGCTGGTCTCGACCATCTTCACCTTGGCGGCCGTGTCGCGGTACTCGGGATAGGTCGCGGCCAGGTCCAGCATCATCTTCGCCAGCTCCTTGACCGAGTAGTTGTTGGACGGGTTGCCGATGTTGTAGATCTTGCCGGTGGCGACGCCATTCTTGTTCTCGATGATTTTCATCAGTGCATCGATGCCGTCCGAGGCGTAGGTGAAGGAGCGCTTGGCCGCGCCGCCATCCACCAGCTTGATCTCCTCGCCGCGCACGATGTGGCCGAGGAACTGGGTGATGACGCGGGAGCTGCCTTCCTTGGGCGTATGGATCGAATCCAGGCCGGCGCCGATCCAGTTGAAGGGCCGGAACAGGGTGTAGTCCAGGCCGTGCTGCATGCCGTAGCCGGCGATGACGCGGTCCATCAGCTGCTTGGAGCAGGCGTAGATCCAGCGCGGCTTGTTGATCGGGCCGTAGACGAGGTCGGACGACTCGGGATCGAACTCGGCGTCGCGGCTCATGCCGTAAACCTCGGAGGTCGAGGGGAAGATGATGCGCTTCTTGTACTTCACGCACTGGCGCACGATGGGCAGGTTGGCCTCGAAGTCCAGCTCGAACACCCGCAACGGGTCCTTGACGTAGGTCGCCGGCGTGGCGATGGCCACCAGTGGGATCACCGTGTCGCACTTGCGGATGTGGTATTCGATCCACTCCTTGTTGATGGTGATGTCGCCCTCGAAGAACTTGAAGCGCGGGTTGCCCATCAGGTCGTTCACCCGGTCGCTGTTCATGTCCATGCCATAGACTTCCCAGTCCGTGGTTTCGATGATGCGCTTGGAGAGGTGGTGGCCGATGAAGCCGTTGACGCCGAGGATGAGGACGCGTTGCATGGAAGGCTGCCTTGTCGGATGGATGCGAAAAACGGGGATTATACGTCAGTTGAGGGGCCAGGGGCCCGGGCCCAGCTGGCGCGGCAGGTCGCCCGGGGGCACCGGCGCGCCGTCCAGTTCGAGGGCGAGGACGCGCAGCACGCCGCCGTCGGTGCAATGGGCGCGCAGCCTGCCATCCTCGAGGAACAGCGTCGCATTGAGCGAGCGCGGCCCCAGCGCGGGCTCGACGCGGCTGCGCAGGATCTTCGCCGGCCTGCCGGCGATCTCGCAGGACGCCCCGGGGAAGGGCGGCGCCACCGCGCGCACCAGGTTGTGGATGTCGCGGGCGCCGCGGGACCAGTCGATGCGGCCGTCCTCGGGCTTGCGTCCGCCGAAGTAGGAGCCGCGCGCCAGGTCCAGCGCGATGCGCGGCGCGGCGCCGGCAACCAGCCCCGGCAGGCTGCGATGCAGCACCATCTCCGCCGCGCAGGTCACCTTGTCGAACACGTCCCGGGCCGTGTCGTCGGGGAGGATGGGCACCGCCTGCTGGTCCACCAGCTCGCCCGCGTCGGGCTTCACCGTCATGTGGTGCAGGGAGGCGCCGGTCTCGGTCTCGCCATGGATGATGGCCCAGTTGACCGGCACCCGCCCGCGGTATTTGGGCAGCAGCGAGCCGTGCATGTTGAGCGCGCCGCGTCCGGGAATTTCCAGCAGCGGCTGCTTCAGCATGTGGCGGTAATAGAAGGAGAAGAGGAAATCGGGCGCCAGGGCGCGGATCTGCTGCACCACCGCGTCGTCGTTCGGGTCGTCCGGCGTGATCACCGGAATGTCATGCTCGGCGGCGAGCCGGGCCACGCTGTCGAACCAGATGGTCTCGGCGGGGTTGTCCCGGTGCGTGACGACCAGCGGCACCTGCACGTCCCCGGCCAGCAGCACCGACAGGCAGCGCACGCCGACATTGTGGTAGGCGAAGACGACGGCGCTGGTCATTCGTCGCGCTGCTCGAGCACGGCCTGGATCAGGTACCGCGGCCGGGTGCGCACCTGCTGGTAGATGCGGCCCACGTACTCGCCCAGGAGGCCGATGCCGAACAGGGCGATGCCGATCAGGAAGAACAGGATGGCGAACAGCGTGAACAGGCCTTCAGCCTCCGGCCCGATGATCAGGCGACGGATCACCAGGAACACGAAGAACGCCGCCGACAGCAGCGAGATCGCAATGCCGGCGAGCGAGAACATCTGCAGCGGCACGATGGAAAAGGCCGTCATCAGGTCGAAGTTCAGCCGGATGAGCTTGTACAGGGAATACTTGGACTCGCCCGCCGCGCGCTCCTCGTGGGCGACCACGATCTCCGTCGGATTGTGGGCGAAGGTATAGGCCAGCGCCGGGATGAAGGTGTTGACCTCGGACGTCTGGTTGATGGCGTCGATGATGGTCTTGTCGTAGGCGCGCAGCATGCAGCCCTGGTCGGTCATCTTGACCCGGGTGATGCGCTCGCGCAGGCGGTTCATGGCGCGGGAGGCGTGGTGCCGCCACCAGCTGTCCTTGCGCTGGCGGCGGATGGAGCCGACGTAGTCGTAGCCCTCGTCCATCTTCTGCAGCAGGTTGGCGATCTCCTCCGGCGGGTTCTGCAGGTCCGCATCCAGGGTCACGATGCGCCGGCCGCGGCAGTGTTCGAAGCCGGCCATGATGGCGAGGTGCTGGCCGAAGTTGCCGTTGAGCAGGATCACCCGCGTCACGTCCGGGCGCTGCCGGAACTGCTCGCGCAGCAGGGCGGCGGAACGGTCGCGGCTGCCGTCGTTGACGAAGATGATCTCGTAGGAGCGGCCGAGGGCATCCAGCGCCGGATAGATGCGCGCAAACAGCGCCGGCAGGCCTTCCTCCTCGTTGTAGACGGGAATGACGACGGAGACTTCGGGCGTGCTCATGATCGGGTCTCGTCGAGGATGGCGCGCACGGCATCGCATACGCGCTCGACGTCGGCCCGCTCCATGGCGGGGAACAGCGGCAGGGTGACGATGGATGCGCCCACCCGCTCGGCCTGCGGGAAATCGCCCTCCCGGTAGCCCAGGTCGCGGTACAGCTTGAACAGATGCATGGCCGGGTAGTGCACGCCGACGCCGATGTCGCGCGCCTTCATCCGGGCGATGAATTCGCCGCGGCCGATGCGCATGCGCTCGAGCGGCAGCAGGATCTGGAACATGTGCCAGTTGCTCTGCTCGAAGTCCGCCACCGGCAGCCCGCAGCCGAGGGACGCATCGAGGCAGGCGAAATAGTCCCGCGCCAGGGCCCGGCGCCGGGCGGTGAATTCCTCCAGATGCCTGAGCTGGCCCAGCCCGATCGCCGCCGCGATGTCGGTGAGATTGCTCTTGCCGCCCAGCACGTCCACGCTCATCCCGCCGTCCGGGTGGCGCACCACACCCTGCAGGCGCAGCTGCTCGGTGAGCGGCGCGAGGCTCGCGTCCGGCAGCACCAGCGCGCCGCCCTCGCCGGTGGTGAGGTTCTTGTTGGCATGGAAGCTGAAGGAGACGAAATCGCCGAAGCTGCCGATGGGCTTGCCCTGCCACGAGGCGCCGAAGGACTGGGCCGCATCCTCGATCACGCGCAGCGAATGGCGGCCGGCGATTTCGTACAGGCAGTCGCGGTCCACCGGCAGGCCGGCGAGATCGACGGGGATGATGGCCCGGGTGGCGGGCGTGATTGCGGCTTCGATCCGGTCCAGATCGATGTTGCGCGTGACCGGGTCGATGTCCACGAACACCGGCCGCGCGCCGACGGCGAGCACCACATTCGCCGTGGCCACCCAGGAGAGCGGCGTGGTGATGACCTCGTCGCCGGGACCGATGCCGGCCAGGCGCAAGGCGACCTCGAGGGTGGCGGTGCCGGAGCTGAACACGCGCACCGTGCGTCCGCCGCAGCGTTTCGCCAGCGCCTCCTCGAACTCGCGGCATTTGGGGCCGGTGGTGATCCAGCCCGAGCGCAGCACCTCGGCCACGGCGGCGATGGTCTCCTCGTCGATGCTGGGACGGGTGAAGGGCAGGAAGCTCATCAGGAACGGGCGACGATGTACACGCCGATGATGATGACGCCGATGCCGATGAGGCGGGTGGCGGTCACCGCCTCGCCGAAGAAATACCAGGCGGCGATGGCGTTGAGCACATAGCCCACCGACAGCATGGGATAGGCGACGCTGACCTCGACCCGCGACAGCGCCATGATCCACACCACCAGGCTGACGGCGTAGCAGGCCATGCCGCCGATGATCGCCGGCTGCGTCGCCAGCTTCCAGCCGATGGGCACGATGTTCTCGGTGGCGAAATGGAAATGGCCGACGGCATTGGTGCCGGCCTTGAGCAGCAGCTGCGCGACCGCGTTCAGGAACACGCCGGTGAAGATCAGACCCCAGTTGATCAGGCTCATGCGGGCATCACTCCGGCGCGACTGCGACGTGTTCGCGCGTCCTGGCCAGCACGCGCGCGGGCTGCAGGCGCGGGGCGAGTTGGGCATAGGTGTCGGGCGACATGATGGCCACCGCCTGCGGCATCGAGTGGAACTGTCCGAGGAAGCTGTCCAGATCGGGGCCGCGCAATTGCGGCTCCTGCTTCAGGCCGAAGGCCATCTCGTCCTCGTGGGCGACCAGGGTGCAGGTGCGTTTCAGGTAGAAGGGCAGGGTCTGGTCGTACATTTTCACGCAATAGAGGGTGTTGTCGGCACGCAGCTGGGGGCGCAATTTTTGGGCGAAATCATACCCCGAATTGATGGGGGCAAGGGATTCGTGGCCGCTGACGATGAGCTGGGTCGAGATCAGCCCGGCGCAAGCCAGGGCGAGCACCGCCCCGCCGCGGTTGCCGCGCCAGCTGGCGAAAAGGGATGCGGCCACGCCGGCCAGCCAGACCGCCGCCGCCGCCGCGAGCCATTGGCCGTATTGCCCGTACAGCACCGGCTCGTCGGCCGAGAAGCGCCCGAAGCTCAGCCCGGCCGCGACGATGACGGCGAGGCCGATGACGGCCATGGCGGCGGTCTGCCTGGTCAGCGACGCGAGGCGCACCTGGCTCAGATAATCGCCGAGCAGCAGGGCCAGCGCGGGAAAAATCGGCAGGATGTAGCCGGGCAGCTTGGAATCGGAGGCGCTGAAGAAGAGGAAAATCACCACCGCCCACAGCAGCAGGAACAGGCGCGGCCGGAAGCTTCGCTGGCCGCGCTCCGCCGACCAGCCGCGGGCCAGCGCCGGGAACAGGGCGATCAGGAAGGGCACGATGCCGCCCAGCAGCAGGGGAATGAACGTGTACCACGGATGGAAGCGTCCGTGCACCTTGGTCAGGAAGCGCGCGAAGTGTTCGTGGATGAAAAAGAAATAGGCGAACTCCGGGTTGGCGAGGGAGACCGCGATGAACCACGGCGCCGCGATGAGCAGGAACAGGATCAGTCCGGGAACGATGTACAGCCGCCGCCACACTGCGAAGTCCCGTGCCAGCAGCGTATACACCACCAGCACCGCCCCCGGCAGCACGATGCCGATGAGGCCCTTGCTCAGCAGGGACAGGGCCGCGGCGGCCCAGGCGACGAGCATCCAGTTCCGCCCGCTGCGCGCATCGCCGGCAGTCTGCGCCAGCAGGAATGCGGACAGGGTGAGGCCCATGAAGAAGCTCACCCCCATGTCCAGGGAACTCAAGTGCCCGGCCAGGACGTAGAACAGATTGCCGCCCAGCACCATCGCCGCGAACAGGCCGGCGGTCTCGCCGAACAGCCGGCGCCCGACGAAGAAGGCCAGCAGCACGCCCGCCCAGCCGGTGAGCGCCGTCCACAGGCGGGCGGTCCAGGCGTGTTCGCCGAAGGCCTTGTAGGCAACCGCCGTGGCCCAGTATTGCAGCGGCGGCTTCTCGAAGTACTTGATGCCGTTCAGGCGCGGCGTGACCCAGTCGCCGGACAGGGCCATCTCGCGCGGGATTTCCGCATAGCGGCCCTCGTCGGGGCGGATGAGGTGGCGGTACTCCAGGTTGCCGAACCAGACGGCGGTGAACAGCAGGAGCAGAACGCCGTAGAGCCAGCGGCGGGAGCGGGGCATGCGAATGGCCTTGGTCAAAGGGCGGAATTATAACAAGCGACCGTGCGCGATGGCTCGTGCGCGGCTTCAACGCCTGAGCATGACGATCACCGCGCCGCCGCCGCCGTCCGCAGGGCGCGCCTGGGCGTAGGCCAGCACCTCGTCGCGCTGCATGAGCCAGTGGCGCACCTTCTGCTTCAGCACCGGTTCCTTGTTCTTCGAGCCCAGGCCCTTGCCGTGGACGATGCGCACGCAGCGTATCCCGCGTTTCCTGCAGTCGTTGAGGAAGGCCGCAAGCCGCTCGCGCGCCTCGTCCCGGGTGAGGCCGTGCAGGTCGAGTTCGTCCTCGATCACCCAGTGGCCGCGGCGCAGGCGGCGCAGCACCTGCTGCGACAGGCCGGGGCGCACGAAGTTGAGCTCCTCGCCGGTCTCCGCCTCGTCCCAGGGGATGTGGTCGGAGAGCATGTCGACGAGCACCTGCCGCTCGTCCTGCTGGAATTGCCTGGGGATGGGTTTGACGCGGGTCCGCGGCGGCGTGGCGCGGCCGGGGTCGGGGAGGGGCTTCGCGTCGGCGACGGCCGCGCGAAAGGCCTCCACGTCATTGGGATCGGACGCGGGCGGCGGTGTTGCGCCGCCCCCCTTGCGTTTCATTTCGAGGAAAAATCTTGAAACGCAAAGGACGCGAAGGGCGCAAAGGAAAGCAGGCTTCCGCTACAGCTCCCAAGGGAACCATGCCCGGTCTGGAGACAAATTGACATGGCGCGCATGAAAATCCCTCACATTCCTTTGCGAATCCTCGCGTCCTTCGCGGTGAAACGCTCTTCAAGCATTTCACTTCAGATTGTCGAGGTAGCGCTCCGCGTCCAGCGCCGCCATGCAGCCGGTGCCCGCGCTGGTGATCGCCTGGCGGTAGATGTGGTCCTGCACGTCGCCGGCCGCGAACACGCCCGGGATGTTGGTGGCGGTGGCGTTGCCGGTGTGGCCGCCCTTGGTGACGATGTAGCCGCCTTCCATGTCGAGCTGGCCCACGAACAGGTCGGTATTCGGCTTGTGGCCGATGGCGATGAACACGCCCTGCAGCTGGATTTCCTTGGTGCTGCCGTCGTTCTTCTTCAGGCGCATGCCGGTGACCCCGCTCTTGTCGCCCAGCACCTCGTCCAGTTCGCTGTTGAGCTCGAGGGTGATGTGGCCTTCGGCCACCCGCTGCATCAGCTTGTCGACCATGATCTTCTCGGCCTTGAAGGTGTCGCGCCGGTGCACCAGGTGCACGTGGCTGGCGATGTTGGCCAGGTACAGGGCTTCTTCCACCGCGGTGTTGCCGCCGCCGATGACCGCGACTTTCTGGCCCTTGTAGAAGAAGCCGTCGCAGGTGGCGCAGCCGGAGACGCCCTTGCCCATGAAGGCCTGTTCCGACGGGATGCCCAGGTATTTGGCCGAGGCGCCGGTGGCGATGATGAGCGCGTCGCAGGTGTAGGTGCCGGCGTCGCCGATGAGGGTCATGGGCTTTTCGGTCAGCCTGGCGGTGTGGATGTGGTCGAACACGATTTCGGTGTTGAAGCGTTCGGCGTGCGCCTGGAAGCGCTGCATCAGCTCCGGCCCCTGCACGCCGTTGGCGTCGGCAGGCCAGTTGTCGACCTCGGTGGTGGTCATGAGCTGGCCGCCCTGGCTCAGGCCCGTGATCAGCACCGGCTTGAGGTTGGCGCGGGCGGCGTACACGGCCGCAGTGTATCCAGCCGGGCCGGAACCAAGGATGAGCAGCGGACAGTGCTTGGTCGACATGAAAAACCCTCCTGAGACAACGAGTGCGAAAAGTTGGGGATTCTAGCAGCAACAGCCATCACGGACTATGTCAGGGGATGGGGCCGGGCCGCGGGCTTTGCAAGGCTGCGCTCGAACCATGTGCGCAACGCATGGTCCGGGCATAAGCTTGTTATAATGAGCTATTTTATGAACAACCGGCGCCATGTCCCTGACTGATCGCAAGAACGCCGCGCGCGTCACCTCGCCCGGCGCGCACCCGCGCCTGGTGCCCATGCTGCGCGAAGCCTGGTGGCTCGCCACCGTCGCCGCGGCGATTTATGTCGCGCTGATCCTCGTCACCTATCACAAGGCCGATCCCGGCTGGTCCCACAGCGGCAGCGATCTCGCCATCCACAACTGGGGCGGCGCCTTCGGCGCCTGGACGGCCGACCTGCTGCTGCATGTGTTCGGCCTGTCCGCCTACTGGTTCGTGGCCCTCATGCTCTACCTCGTCTGGTGGGGCTATCAGCGCATCGAAAGCGTGGGCATCAGCGACCGGCGGCCCTTCTTCGTGCTGGCCGCGGGCTTTGCGGTCCTGCTCCTGGCCAGTGCCGCCTTGGAGCGTCTGCGCCTCTACGGCATGAGCGCCGCGCTGCCCGATGCGCCGGGCGGCATCGCCGGCGCCGTGGTCGGCGACATGCTTTCCAGCGCCTTCGGCTTCACTGGCGCCACGCTGTTCCTGCTGGCACTGTTCGGCGTGGGCTTCAGCCTGTTCACGGGGGCCTCCTGGCTCACCATCATGGAGAAGGTCGGACTCGCCACCGAGTGGCTGTATCTGTTTGCCCGCAGCCGCATCGACAACTGGCGCGACCGCAAGGCTGGCGAGATCGCGACCAGCGAGCGCGAGGAGTTCGTGCAGGAGCTGAAGAAGACCCTGGACGAGCACAAGCCCATCCACATCGAGCAGCCAGTGCTGGAAATCCCCAAGTCAAAGCGCGTGGAGAAGGAGAAGCAGGCGCCGCTTTTCGAGCACCTGCCCGACACCGGTCTGCCGCCGCTGCACCTGCTGGACGAGGCCCAGGGCGACATCGAGGTGCTGTCGGCGGAGACGCTGGAGTTCACCTCGCGTCTGATCGAGCGCAAGCTGCTCGAGTTCGGCGTCGAGGTGAAGGTGGTCGCCGCCTATCCCGGCCCGGTGATCACCCGTTACGAAATCGAGCCGGCGGTGGGCGTGAAGGGCAGCCAGATCACCAACCTGGTGAAGGACCTGGCGCGGGCACTGTCGGTGGTGAGCATCCGCGTCGTCGAAACCATCCCCGGCAAGAGCTGCATGGGCCTGGAGATTCCCAATCCCAAGCGCCAGATCATCCGCCTGTCCGAGATTCTCAGCTCCCAGGTCTACAACGACATGGCCTCCGCCATGACCATCGCCATGGGCAAGGACATCACTGGCAAGCCCATCGTCGCCGACCTGGCCAAGATGCCCCACGTGCTGGTGGCGGGCACCACCGGCTCCGGCAAGTCGGTGGCGATCAACGCCATGATCCTGTCGCTGGTGTACAAGTCCGACCCGTCCCGGGTGCGGCTCATCCTCGTCGATCCGAAGATGCTGGAGCTCTCCGTCTACGACGGCATTCCGCACCTGCTGGCACCGGTGGTCACCGACATGAAGCACGCGGCCAACGCGCTCAACTGGTGCGTGGCGGAGATGGAGCGGCGCTACCGCCTGATGTCGTCCCTGGGGGTGCGCAACCTGGGCGGCTACAACCAGAAGGTGGCCGATGCCAAGAAGGCCGGCACGCCGCTGACCAATCCCTTCACCATCACGCCGGACAATCCGGAGCCGCTGGAGGAGCTGCCCTTCATCGTGGTGGTGATCGACGAGCTCGCCGACCTGATGATGGTGGCCGGCAAGAAGGTGGAGGAGCTGATCGCGCGCCTGGCGCAGAAGGCGCGCGCCGCCGGCCTGCATCTGGTGCTCGCCACCCAGCGGCCGTCGGTGGACGTGATCACCGGCCTGATCAAGGCCAACATTCCCACGCGCATTGCCTTCCAGGTGTCGAGCCGCGTCGATTCGCGCACCATTCTCGACCAGCAGGGCGCGGAGGCGCTGCTGGGCCAGGGCGACATGCTCTACCTGCCGCCAGGCACCGGTTATCCGCAGCGCGTGCACGGCGCCTTCGTGTCCGACCAGGAGGTGCATCGCGTGGCCGAGTACCTGAAGAAGCTGGGCGAGCCGCAGTACATCGAGGGCATCCTCGAGGGCGGGTCGATGGAAGGCGAAGGGGAGGCCGGCGAGGGCGGGGCAGACGGCGAGGCCGATCCGCTCTACGACGAGGCCGTGGCCATCGTCATCAAGTCGCGCCGCGCGTCCATCTCCGGCGTGCAGCGCCAGCTGCGCATCGGCTACAACCGCGCCGCGCGCCTGATCGAACAGATGGAGCGCGCCGGGCTGGTGTCGCCCATGCAGTCCAACGGCAACCGCGATGTGCTGGTGCCGGAGCGGGAGTAGACGTCGTGGCAATTCAGATGCTGTGTTTACACCGCAAAGGACGCAAAGGTATGCGAGGAAACTCCTTTCGTGCTTTGCTTCGCGTACCTTTGCGTCCTTTGCGTTTCATGCTTTTTCTTACCCTATGGCTAGCGAGTTCCGCCCACGCCGGCGCCATCGACAGCCTGCGCAGCTTCGTGCGGGAGACCCAGTCCGCCCGGGCGCAGTTTTCGCAGGTGGTCCTCGACCGCAGCGGCCAGACGCGGCAGCAGGCCTCCGGCACCATGGAATTTTCCCGCCCGGGCAAGTTCCGCTGGACCTACGACAAGCCCTACGAGCAGCTGATCGTCGGCGACGGCGTGAAGCTCTGGGTCTACGACAAGGAGCTGGAGCAGGTCACCGTCAAGAAGCTGGGCGAGGCCCTGGGCAGCTCGCCCGCGGCGCTGCTGGCCGGCGACAACGAAATCGAGAAATTCTTTGCGCTGAGCGAAGCCGGCAGGCACGACGGCCTGGACTGGCTGGAAGCGGTGCCCAAGTCCAAGGACACGACCTTCGAATTCATCCGCATGGGCTTTGCCGGCAGCACGCTGAAGGTGATGGAGCTGAAGGACAACTTCGGCCAGCGCACGGTCATCCGCTTCGACAAGCTGGAGCGCAACCCCAGGCTCGGCCCGGACCAGTTCAAGTTCACGCCCCCAAAGGGCGCGGACGTGATCGGTGACTGATCTCTTCGGCCGGGAACCGGACGCGCCGCTGGCCGAGCGGCTGCGCCCGAAGACGGTCGACGAGGTCATCGGCCAGACCCACCTGCTCGGTCCCGGCAAGCCGCTGCGGCTGGCCTTCGAATCGCGCAAGCTGCATTCCATGATCCTGTGGGGTCCGCCCGGGGTGGGCAAGACCACCCTGGCGCGGCTCATGGCCCACGCCTTCGACGCCGAGTTCATCGCGCTGTCGGCGGTGTTCTCCGGCGTGAAGGACATCCGCGAAGCCATCAACCAGGCGCAGTTCACGCTGCAGCAGAGCGGCCGCCACACGATCCTCTTCGTGGACGAGGTCCACCGCTTCAACAAGGCGCAGCAGGATGCCTTCCTGCCCTATGTGGAGCAGGGCCTGGTGACCTTCATCGGCGCCACCACCGAGAACCCCACGTTCGAGGTCAACAGCGCCTTGCTGTCCCGCGCCCAGGTCTATGTGCTGAAGCCCTTGAGCGAGGACGAGCTGGGCCAGCTGTTCGACCGTGCCTGTGCGCTGGAACTGACCGACGTGAGTTTCGAGGACGGCGCGCGCAAGCTGATCGTGGCCTATGCCGACGGCGACGCGCGGCGCCTGCTCAACATCATGGAGCAGGTGCGCACGGCGGCCCATGCGGCCAAGGTCGCGACGGTGACCGAGGCCTTCGTGCAGGACGCGGTGGCGCGCAGCGGGCGCCGCTTCGACAAGGGCGGCGAGGAGTTCTACGACCAGATTTCCGCCCTGCACAAATCGGTGCGCGGCTCCAATCCGGATGCGTCCCTGTACTGGTTCGTGCGCATGCTCGACGGCGGCGCCGATCCGCTCTATCTCGGCCGGCGCGTGGTGCGCATGGCGAGCGAGGACATCGGCCTGGCCGATCCAAGGGCATTACGTCTCGCGCTGGATGCGGTGGAGACCTACGAGCGCCTAGGATCCCCTGAAGGCGAGCTGGCCCTGGCCCAGGCGGTGGTGTACATGGCCTGCGCGCCGAAGAGCAACGCGGTGTACGTGGCGTATAATGCGGCGCGCGATTTCGTCAGTCGCGACAAGTCGCGGCCGGTGCCCATCCATCTGCGCAACGCGCCGACCAGGTTGATGAAGGAGCTGGGCTACGGCAAGGCTTATCGCTATGCCCACGACGAACCGGAAGCCTATGCCGCGGGTGAGGATTACTTCCCCGAGGGCATGCCGGAAGTCAGCTTCTACGCGCCGACCCCGCGCGGTCTGGAAGGCAAGATCGCCGAACGCCTTGCGCACCTGCGCGAGTTGGATCGCAAGGCGAAGAAATAATTACTAACCACAGAGGCACAGAGGTACAGAGAAAACCAGAAGGGTGGGAAACGCAAAGAGCGCAAAGCTTGCTCTGATTTTCTTTGCGTCCTTTGCGTTGAAAAGATTTTGCTTTTCTCTGTGCCTCTGTGTCTCTGTGGTGCAAAAAGGAAAATAAACCATGCTCGACATTCAACTCCTCCGCAACGACCTCGACGCCGTGGCCAGGCGCCTCGCGACGCGCGGGTTCGCGTTCGACACCGCCCACTTCCAGGAGCTGGAGCAGGAGCGCAAGACCGTGCAGACCCGCACCCAGGAACTGCAGGCCAAACGCAATGCGACCTCCAAGCAGATCGGCATCGCCAAGTCCAAGGGCGAGGACGTCTCGGCGATCATGGCCGAGGTGGCAAACCTGGGCGATGAATTGAAAGCGGCGGAGGAGAAGCTCGCCTACATCCAAACCCGCATGCACGACCTCCTCGCCGGCGTGCCCAACCTGCCCCACGAGTCGGTGCCGGAAGGCAAGTCGGAGGCCGACAACGTCGAGGTGCGCCGCGTCGGCACGCCCAGGCGCTACGACTTTGCGGTGAAGGACCACGTCGACCTGGGGGAGGGGCTGAAGCAGCTGGATTTCGAGACGGCATCGAAGATCAGCGGCGCGCGCTTCACGCTGATGAAGGGTTCGCTGGCGCGGCTGCATCGGGCCATCGCGCAGTTCATGCTCGACACCCACACCCAGCACCACGGCTACACCGAGGTGTACGTGCCCTATCTGGTGAACGCCGACAGCATGCGCGGCACCGGGCAGCTGCCCAAGTTCGAGGCCGATCTGTTCGCGGTGCAGAAGAACGAAAACGAGCGGTTGTACCTGATCCCCACCGCCGAAGTGCCGGTGACCAACATCGTGCGCGACGTGATCCTGGCCGGCGAGGAACTGCCGTTGAAGCTCGTCTCGCACACGCCGTGCTTCCGCTCCGAGGCCGGCTCCTACGGCAAGGACACCCGCGGCATGATCCGCCAGCATCAGTTCGACAAGGTGGAACTGGTGCAGATCGTGCACCCGGCGCAATCCTACGCGGCGCTGGAGGAACTGCTCGGCCACGCGGAAACCATCCTGAAGAAACTGGAGCTGCCCTATCGGGTGGTCACCCTGTGCACCGGCGACATGGGTTTCTCCGCCGCCAAGACCTACGATATCGAGGTCTGGCTGCCGGCGCAGAACACCTATCGGGAGATCTCCTCCTGCTCCAACTTCGAGGCGTTCCAGGCGCGGCGCATGCAGGCGCGCTTCCGCGGCGAGAAAGGCAAGCCGGAACTGGTGCACACCCTCAACGGCTCCGGCCTTGCGGTGGGCCGCACGCTGGTGGCGATTCTGGAAAACTATCAGAACGCGGACGGCAGCATTACCATTCCCGAGGCACTGCGTCCCTACATGGGCGGCGCCGACAGGATCAGCGCTGGCTGACTTGTTGCCGCTCGCCGTTGCGGCTCGACGTGAAGGGCGAGAACGGCGGCTTGTAGGCCTTCTCGAACCGCACCAGGATGTCGTAATAGGTGCGGATGTTCTCGGTGAGGATGACGGCCTCGCCGCCCCGGGCGAAACCGTGCTTCACCGTCTCGTGGTAGGACTGCTTCGCCAGCAGGGGCAGCGTCTGCTTCAGGTCGACCCAGGAATCCGGATTCATCCCCTGTCGCTGCGCCAGGATGCGCGCGTCCTCCAGGTGGCCATAGCCGACGTTGTAGGCCGCGAGGGCGAGCCAGGTGCGGTCGGGCTCGGCGATGCGCGCCGGCATCATGTCCTTCAGGTTGAGGAAATATTTTGCGCCGGCGCGGATGCTCTGCGCCGGGTCGAGGCGGTCGGTGACGCCCATGCGGTCCGCCGTGTCTTCCGTGAGCATCATCACGCCACGCACGCCGGTGGGTGAGGTGGCGAGGGGATCCCATTTCGATTCCTGGTAGCCGATGGCCGCCAGCAGGCGCCAGTCGATGCCGGTTTCCTCCTGTGCCCGCTGGAACAGCTCGCGATAGCGCGGCAGCACCGTGTTCATTTTTTCCAGGAAACCCACCACGTCCGCCGATTCCAGGCGCTCGATATGGCCGTAGTAGCGGTCGAGCAGGCGTTTGAGCGTCCCGTCGCGCTGGACCCGGGCGAAGAATTCCAGGGATTTCTTGTACAGCCAGGCGTCACCGTCCTTGGGGAAGGCCCAGGCCAGGGATTCCGGCTTGCCCACGGCGAAGGCGACGCCGATCTTGGGATAGTAGTTCTGCCAGAGCAGGGCAATGTGCGAATCGGCGATGGCATAGTCGGTCTCGCCCTCGGCGACGCGCTGGAGGAGTTCCTCGGTTTCGTGGTCGCTGACCTCTTCCCACACCAGTTCCGGGTACTTGCGCCGGGCCTGCTTCAGATGCTCGACATAGCTGGTGCCCGCCACGACCTGGATGCGCTTGCCGATCAGGTCGGCGAAGCTCTTCGGCCGCGGCGTGTCGGTGTTGTAGATCACCTGTTCCTGGACCGTCTGGTAGGGGGTGCTGAAGGTGACGCGGAGCTTGCGGTCGTCGGTGACGGTGATGCCGGCGGCGGCGAAGTGCGCCTGATGCTGGATCACCGTGGGCAGGATGTCCGGAAACTGCGAGGCAACGATCCAGCGCACGCTGAAGCCGAGATCCTTCGCAAACAGGTCCACCAGATCGTGCTCCAGGCCGGCGTGTTCGCCCTGGGCATCTTCGTAATAGGTGGTGGGGCTGTTGCGCGTGACGACGACCAGTTCGCGGCTTTCACGCGCCGGCGGAATGGGCTGGCTGCCGCCACTGCAGGCGGCAAGCGAAGCACACAGGCCGAGAATGACGAGCGCTCGCATGGCCGACAGTTTCGCCGAGGCAGGCGGCTTTGTCCATGCGTGGGTATGTCATCATCGGCGTAGTCGGCCACAGGGCGCAGCAACGTGCCGCTTTCCCCGGGGCCTGCGCAGGGCGCTGCGCAGCGGCGACAAACGGCGGCGATGTGCGGCGCATGTGGGGCGCGAACGAACTATAGTGCCAAGGAAGGGCATGGCACGCCCCAGCTTCGCAAGGACAGGATATGCATCGGCATGACATGGAGTACGTAATGGCGCTTGCCAGCCGGGTATTCGGCGATGCGGCCAAGGCCGCGGCATGGCTCGACCAGCCGCGCGTGCAGCTTGGCGGGCGCACGCCGCGTGAGGTGCTTGCCACCGAGGGCGGGGCGCTTCGCGTCGAGGAACTGCTTGCGCAGATCGACGACGACCAGCGGCTCGGCATCCATTAGGGAACCTCTGCAAAAGTCATCGAATATCCACGTCGTGCGTTGAATCGTG
>CAYUJV010000034.1:0-26375 GCA_964445085.1 uncultured Burkholderiales bacterium | reverse complement strand
TACACTCTTTCCTCACGACGCTCTTCCGACCACCGCCAGCACGGCCAGCAGCGCGGCGAGCCGGCGCAGGCCGCGCGCCCTGGCGACGCGGGCAAGCACAGGCGCGATCCGGGATGCGAGGCGTGCGCTCAGGGCTTGGCGGGCTTGAATTTGTTGATCACGCCGAGCAGCGCTTCATGCTTGGGATTGCTCTTCAGCGCGGTGTCCCATACTTGCTCGGCTTCGGCGCGCTCGCCCTTCACCCACAGCACCTCGCCCAGATGGGCGGCGATTTCGGGATCGGCGCGAATCGCCAGCGCGCGGCGCAGGTAGCCGACGGCCTGGTCGTACTCCTTCATCCGGTAGTAGAGCCAGCCCATGCTGTCGAGAATGAAGGGATCCTCGGGCGCGAGCTTGAGCGCCTGTTCCAGCAGCCCCTTCGCCTCGGTATAGCGCGTGGTGCGGTCGGCGAGGGTGTAGCCCAGGGCATTGTAGGCATGGGCATAGTCCGGCTTGATCTGGATCAGCTTGCGCAGGCTGGATTCGACGATGTCCAGGCGGTCGATCTTCTCCGCCGCCATGGCCTGGTCGTAGAGCAGGTCCGGGTGATTGGGCAGCTTCTCCAGCGCCCGGGTCAGCACCTTGAACGCCTCCTCGTACTGCTTCGCGTCGCGCAGCAGCTGGGATTCGGCCTCCACCAGCTGCACCCGCTGCTGGTTGTTGGCCGGAATCACCTGGTGCAGGAAATCGCGCGCCTCCGCCAGCTTGTTTTCCTTGGCCAGCACCGCCGCCGAGCGCAGCTTCGCGCCGAAAGCCTGCTCGCCTTCGACGCTGCCGTACCATTTGAGCGCCTCGTCGTAGCGCTTGCGTTCCTCGGCAATCTGCCCCAGGTAGAGGCGCACCGCGTCGTCGTCCTTCACGCCCCCCTGAAGCGCCTGCTTCAGGTACTGCTCGGCCACGTCGTACTCGCCCATCTGCATGGAGATCAGGCCGACCGCCAGGGGCACTTCGGGATTGTTGGGGAAGTCCTGCACCAGCTTCTGGAACTGCGCCCGCGCCGCGCCGTACTGCTTCTGCTGCACGAGAAAGCGCGCATAGGCAAGACGCATCTCCCGCGCCTGGCCGTGCTGGCCCAGATAGGTCTCGTAATATTTCAGCGCTTCCGCCGGCGCCTGGCTCTGCAGGATCTGGGCCTGGAACAGGGCCGCGCCTTCCCACGTCGGCCGCAGCGCCAGCGCGGCGCGGATCTCGCCCAGGGCCTCGTCGCCTTTGCCCGCGCTCCAGGCCGCGCGCGCCACGGCGAAATGCGCCTCCGGCAGCTGGGGATAGGGCTTGGCCAGGTCCTGCACCAGCGCCAGCACCGCCTGCTTGTCCGGATGCCGCGCGAGGAGGTTGTTGAGGTGCATGAAGCCGATGCCGACGTTGGCCTCCTCCGCCGCGAGCAGTTTTTCCAGGTGCGGCCTGGCTTCGTCCAGGCGCCCCTTGCTCACCAGGATGCCGGCCACGGTCTGGCGCGCGGCCACCGAGTCCGGCTCCAGTTCCAGCCACTTGCGCGCGGCCACCAGGGCCTCGTCCGGCATACGGCTCTGCAGGGCGACCTGGGTCGCGCGCTCGGCGATGCGGTAATCCTGGGTCTTCTCCAGCAGATCGAGATAGGCGCGGGTGGCCAGCGCCGCGTCGCCGCGCTGCAGCGCGACTTCCGCCAGCAGCGTCTCGTACAGCACCTGGTTGGTGAGTTCCTGCGGCGGCGGCGCGGGACGCTTCACCTCACGCGCAAAATTGGGGGCGGGAGCGGGTTCGGCCGCGGCGATCGGCTTTTTCGCCGGTGCCGCGCACCCCACGAGTGCCGACAGCACGCACAGGCCAAGGCCAGATTTCAGATTCATTGCTGCTCTTTTCAATGCCGGTTTGCTTCCGGCTCAACTTGGGTCGGGTTTCAGTCCACCCGCCGACCGGCGCGGCGGGCGCATCTCAACGTGACCGGCTTGTCATTTGGAGGAACTTAAACGGCCGTGGTTCTGTCTGCTGCGGCAGGAATCCGGTATATTCCGTGGCCAGCTTCGTATCCTAGCAGTAAACCTCCAACAACGAGAATGCCTCCACCGGCCATGCCCGACACTGCATCCCCCGCCACCGTGCTCGCGCGCCAACTGAGCCGCCGCTACGGCCCCACGCTTGCCGTGAACGGTCTCGACCTCGAGCTCAAGCGCGGCGAGGTGCTGGGCCTGCTCGGCCCCAATGGCGCCGGCAAGTCCACCACCATGCGCATGCTCACCGGCAACCTGGCCCCGAGCGGCGGCAGCATTTCCATCTGCGGCATCGACCTGCTGGACAACCCCAGGGCGGCCAAGGCCCGCATCGGCTACCTGCCGGAAACGCCGCCGCTGTACCGGGAGCTGACGGTGGACGACTACCTGGCGTTCTGCGCCCGCCTGCACCGGCTGCCGGGGGCGCGGATCAAGGCCGCGCGGGAGCAGGCCAAGGCCCGCTGCGGCCTGCACGACGTCGGGCATCGCCTCATCGCCCACCTGTCGAAGGGCTTTCAGCAGCGCGTGGGCATCGCCCAGGCCATCATCCACCAGCCGGACGTGGTGATCCTCGACGAGCCCACGGTCGGCCTCGACCCGAACCAGATCCGCGAGATCCGCAGCCTGATTCGCGAGCTGGGCGGCAGCCACAGCGTGATCCTGTCCACGCACATCCTGCCCGAGGTGGAGGCGGTATGCGACCGGGTGCAGATCATGCACCGCGGCCAGATCGTGTTCAGCGACAGCATCGACGGCCTCAAGCGCTCGCGCCAGGGTAATTCGCTGCTGGCCGGGTTCGCGCGCCCCCCTGCCCTCGACGCGCTGCGCGCCGTGGCCGGCGTGACGGCGGCGGAATCTCTGCCGGACAAGCTGTTCCGCGTGCGCTTCGAGCCCGGCCAGAGTCCGGCCGAAGCCATCGCGCGGGCGTCCGTGCAGCACGACTGGGGCCTCACCCAGCTCTGCCCGGAACACACCAGCCTGGAGGACGTATTCGTGGAACTCACCCGCAGCGAGGCCGGCGCCGCCGAGCCGGAGGCCGCATGATCCTCGCCATCGCCCGCAAGGAGCTCAAGACCCTGTTCGCCTCGCCGCTGGCGTGGGTGGTGCTGGCGGTGATGCAGATCATCTTCGCCTGGGTATTCCTGTTCCAGCTCGACCAATACCTGCAGAACCTGCCGCGCATCCAGCAGCTGACGAACCCGCCCGGGGTCACCGAGGTGGTGGTGGGCATGGTGTTCGGCTTCGCGGCCATCGTGCTGCTGATGGCGGTGCCGCTGATCAGCATGCGCCTGTTCAGCGACGAACAGCGCAACCAGACGCTCACCCTGCTGCTGTCGGCGCCGATTTCCACCAGCGAGATCGTACTCGGCAAGTTCCTCGGCCTGATGGCCTTCCTGCTCGTGAGTCTGGCGCTGCTGGTTGCCATGGCGGCCTCCCTCGCCGTGGGCGGCGCCCTGGACTGGGGGCTGATCGGCGCCAACAGCCTGGGCCTGCTGCTCCTGCTGGCGGCGTTTTCCGCCCTCGGGCTGTTCATCTCCAGCCTGACCCAGCACGGGGTGATCGCCGCCTTCGGCAGCTTCGGCGCCCTGCTGCTGCTGTGGATCGTGAATGCCTCCGTCGCCGACCCGGAGAACCTCCTGAACTACCTGTCCCTGATGCGCCATTTCGACAATTTCAACCGCGGCCTGGTGGACACCCGCGACATCGCCTACCTCGCCCTCTTCAGCATCGTGTTCCTGGTGCTCACGGCGCGCCGCCTCGACGGCCAGCGCCTGCACGGATAGGCCCGCCATGGAACTGAACCGCAGAACCCGCATCGCGCTGGCCTTCCATCACTGGCTGTTCATCGTCCTGCTGCTGGTGGCCGCCGGGCTGCTGGTCGCGCTCAGCCGGTCCTATCACACCAGCTGGGACATGTCCCTCAACGCCCGCAACAGCCTGAGCGCGGGCAGCACCGAGTTTCTCAGGAAACTCCCGGGTCCGGTGACCATCACCGCCTACGCCTCGCCCAAGAGCGACATCGCCCGGTCGATCCAGGATTTCCTCACGCCCTACCAGCGGGTCAAGCCCGACATCCGGCTCGACTTCGTCGACCCCACGGAGCAGCCGCAGCTCGCGCGCGCCGCCGGGGTGCAGATGAGCGGGGAGATGGTGGTGGAATACGGCAAGCGCGCGGAGCATCTGACCACGCTCAACGAATCGGCCCTCACCAATCTGCTGATGCGCCTGGCCCGCGACAAGGAGCGCCTGGTGATGTACCTGGACGGCCACGGCGAACGCAAGCTCGACGGCCAGGCCAACTACGACCTCGGCGACTTCGGCGCCCAGCTCGCCAATCGCGGCTTCAAGATCGCGCCGCTGAAGCTCACCCTGGCGCAGGAGGTGCCGGCCAACGTGGCGATGCTGGTGATCACCAACCCGCGCGTGGACCTGCTGCCGGCGGAAGTGGACAAGCTCAAGGCCTACCTCGCCCGTGGCGGCAACCTGCTGTGGCTGATCGACGCCGAGCCCCTGCACGGCCTGCAGCCGCTGGCGGAACAGCTGGGCCTCGTGCTCACCCCCGGCACCATCGTCGATCCCGATGCGCAACGCATGAACGCGTCGGCCACCATCGCCATCGGCAGCGCCTACGCCCGGCATCCGCTCATCGGCAACCTCGACCTCATCACCGCCTTCCCCTTCGCCCGCGCCATCGGCGTGAGCGAGAACCACGGCGACTGGAAGGCCACGCCGCTGGTCGAGGTGGCGCCGCGCGGCTGGGTGGAACAAGGCCCGCTGGACGGCCACATCGCCTTCGACAAGGGCAAGGACACCCCGGGGCCGGTGAACGTCGCCCTGGCGCTGGAGCGCAAGCTGGACGACCGTGTCCAGCGCGTGGTGGTGGTTGGCAGCGGCAGCTTCCTGTCGAACCAGTTCCTCGGCAACGGCGGCAACCTCGACCTGGGCGTCAACATGGTGAACTGGCTGGCCGGCGACGAGAACCTGATCACCATCCAGCCCCGCACCACCCGCGATGCGGACCTGAACCTCAGCCGCAGCGCGATGGGGCTGATCGCCTTCGGCTTCCTGATCTTCCTGCCGGCCCTGCTGCTGGCGGCAGGCGGGCTGATCTGGTGGCGCCGGCGCAAGCTGTGACCGGCATGAAATCGCGCCTGCTGCACAACCTCCTGCTCGCGCTGGTCGTGGCCGGACTGGCGCTGTTCCTGGTGCTGAAGCCGGAGAAGGCCGGACCGCAGCGGTTCGCCCTGTCCACGCTGCAGGCCGGGAGCGTGACCCGGCTCGAGCTCACCCCCGCCGGCAAGCCCGCCATCGTGCTGGAGAAGCGCGGCGACGAGTGGCGCATGAGCGCGCCCCTCCAGGCCCGTGCCGACGGCTACCGCATTGCCGCGACCCTCGAACTGCTGAAGGCCCAGAGCGAAACGCGCCTGCCAGCCACGGACCTGCAGAAATTCGAGCTCGACAAGCCCTACGTGCGCGTGAGCGTCAGCCAGGGGAAGCAACAGCAGGTCTTCGACATCGGCGGCCGCCAGCCGCTGACCAACCAGCTCTACGTCGCGACCGGCGGCCATGTCTATCTGGTGTCGCCGGTGTACCTGGTCGACGTCTCGCGCGGGGCGGAGGATTTCCTGGCGAAGAAGCTGCTCGCCGACGATGAATCCCCCGCCGGCTTCGAACTGCCCGGCATGAAGCTCAGCCTCAAGGACGGCCGCTGGCAGCGCGCGCCGGACGACGGCAAGCTCTCGGCCGATGATCTCAACCGCTTCGTCGACGAATGGAAGCTGGCCACGGCGATGTCGGTGACCCGGGCCGCGGCCGGCGGCGGCAAGCCGCTGGCGCAGCTGCGCGTCATCCTCGCCAGCGGCAAGGTGCTGGATCTCGCGCTGCTCGCGCGCGAACCCGAGGTGGTGTTGCGGCGCGAGGACGAAGGACTGGACTACCACTTCGCCCCCGACGCCGGCGCGCGCCTGCTCGATCCGGCCACGCCGGCAGCGGGCACGCCCGGCGGCGCCCGGCCCTGATTCCCTCTGATCTTCCCGGATCCCCCCTGATCCCCCGGTCGATGCCATGCCGGAACTGCCCGAAGTCGAAACCACCCGCCGCGGCCTCGCCCCCCATGTCGCGGGCCAGACCATCCGCGCCGTGATCGTGCGCAACCCGGCCCTGCGCTGGCCGATCCCGGCACAGCTTCCGGCCACCCTGTCCGGCGCCACCATCGCCGGCATCGACCGCCGCGGCAAGTATCTGCTGCTGCGGATCGAGGCCAGGACGCCGGGCTGGCTGATCCTGCATCTGGGCATGTCCGGCAGCCTGCGCATCGTGCCGGCGGACAGCGCGCCCGGTCCCTACGATCACTTCGAACTGGCGCTCGCCGACGGACGCGCGCTGCGCCTGCGCGATCCGCGCCGCTTCGGCGCGGTGCTGTGGGTGGGTGGCAACGCGGCGCGCCATCCGCTGCTCGACCACCTCGGCGTGGAGCCGCTGTCGGAGGCCTTCACCGGCGACTTCCTGTACGCGCACACCCGCAGGCGCAGCGCGGCCATCAAGCCGGTGCTGATGGATGCGCACCTGGTGGTGGGCGTGGGCAACATCTATGCAAACGAGGCCCTGTTCGAGGCCGGCATCAATCCCCGGCTGCCGGCGCGCCGCCTCGGCCGCGAACGCTGCGCGCGCCTGGTCGCCGCGGTCAGGCACACGCTGCGCCGCGCAATCAGGGCCGGCGGCAGCAGCCTGCGCGATTTCGTCGGTGCCGACGGCGAACCGGGTTATTTCCAGCAGCAGTATTTCGTCTACGGCCGCACCGGCGAGGCGTGCCGGACCTGCGGCGGACCGATCCGGCAGATCCGCCAGGGCCAGCGCTCGACCTTCTACTGCCCGCGCTGCCAGCGCTGAATCCCGCGCCGGCTCAAGCTTCCGCCCGCCGCGCCGCTAATGACGGGGGCATCTGCCGTACTGCAGTCCGCATGAAGAATCGGCCGTAACCCTGTTGTTTTTACGTATCTTCGTGCTACAGTAGCCGCTACTGGAACGGCATCACGAAAGATGCCGCAAACGGATGCGATCGGGCCACCACCCGGCCGCCGAGACCGCCCGGAGGGAGCATGACCAACACCAATCTCGTCGCCCATTTCCAAGCCTACAGCGCCTGGCGCGAGCAGCTGACCGATGCCGTGAGCCATCTGCGCAAGTGGCTGTCCGAGCAGGATCTCACCGATGCCCAGATCGACCTGCGCATCCAGCACATTCTCGACCGGCTCAAGGACGACAAGCTCAACGTGGCCTTCGTCGCCGAGTTCTCCCGCGGCAAGTCCGAGCTGATCAACGCCATCTTCTTCGCCGACTACAGGCAGCGGCTGCTGCCTTCCAGCGCCGGGCGCACCACCATGTGCCCGACCGAGCTGATGTACGACGAGGCACGCGACCCCTGCATCATGCTGCTGCCGATCGAGACCCGCGCCACCGACACCACCACCACTGAATACAAGCGCTACGGCGACGAATGGAAGGTCTTCCCGCTGGACATCGATTCCAGCGAGGGCATGATCGCGGCGCTGCAGCAGGTGTCGCTGACCAAGCGCGTGCCGGTGGAGGAAGCCGAGCGCTACGGCCTGTACCACAGCGAGGACGAGGACAACGTGCTCACCGTGCACGAGGACGGCACGGTGGACATTCCCGCCTGGCGCCACGCCATCATCAACTTCCCGCATCCGCTGCTGGAGCAGGGCCTGGTGATCCTCGACACCCCGGGCCTGAACGCGATCGGTACCGAGCCGGAACTGACGCTGAACATGCTGCCCAACGCCCATGCGATCCTGTTCATCCTCGCCGCCGACACCGGCGTGACCAAGAGCGACATCGAGGTCTGGCGCAACCACATCGGCAACACCCAGGGCCGGCAGAAGGGCCGCCTGGTGGTGCTGAACAAGATCGACAGCATGTGGGACGAGCTCAAGGGGCCGGAAGCGGTCGAGAACGAGATCCGGCACCAGGTCGAGACCACGGCGCAGCTGCTGGCCCTGGATCCGTCGCAGGTGTTTCCCGTGTCGGCGCAGAAGGGCCTGCTCGCCAAGGTCAACCACGATCCCGAACTGCTGCTCAAGAGCCGCCTGCCGGATCTGGAGAAGGCGCTGTCCGACGAGCTCATCCCGTCCAAGCAGGAAATCGTGCGCGACAACACCCAGAGCGATCTGGAGGACATGATCGCGTCCACCGGCAGCATCCTGCGCGGCCGCCTGTCCGGGGTGCGCGAGCAGCTCTCCGAGCTCAAGGGCCTGCGCGGCAAGAACCAGGACGTGATCGAGCACATGATGGCCAAGGTGCAGGAGGACAAGCAGGACTTCGAGAAGGGCCTGCAGCGCTTCCAGGCCCTGCGCTCGGTGTTCTCGCACCACACCAACATCCTGTTCAGCCATCTGGGCATGGATTCGCTCAAGGCCGAGATCAAGGACATCCGCACCCAGATGGTGAAGAGCAAGTTCACCAAGGGCATCCGCGATGCCATGAACAAGTTCTTCAAGGACACCTCCGGCAACATCGGCAAGGCTTCCGAGCAGATCGAAGAGATCAAGCAGATGATGGAGGCGATGTACAGGAAATTCGCCGACGAGCACGGCCTCAAGTCCGCCAGCCCCGCGCCATTTTCCACCCTGAAATACACCAAGGAACTGGCGAAGCTGGAGAAGGCCTACAACGAGCACTTCGGCACGGTGACCGTGTACGCCTCGGAGCGTTTCAGCCTGACGGCGAAGTTCTTCGAAACCGTGGCCGCGCGCGTGGTGCACGTGTACGAGATCGCCAACCGCGACGTGGAGAACTGGCTGAAGGCGGTGATGGCGCCGATGGAAACCCAGGTGCGCGAACACCAGCTGCAGTTGCGCCGCCGCCTGGAGAGCATCAAGCGCATCCACAAGGCCACCGACACCCTGGAAGACCGCATCGCCGAACTGGAACAGATGGAGCACACCATCCTCGACCAGCTCGAAGCGCTCAACGACATGCACAACACCCTGACCGAGGCGCTGGCCATCGACGCCAACGCGGAGGCGCAGGCCTGGGCCTAGGACAAGCCTCGCGCAGCGAGGCTCCATCCCTCTCTTCCCTTGTGGGGGAGAGGGGACAAAAAAGGCGGGGCGACCCGCCTTTTTTGTTTGCCCTCACCCGCGCTGCCGCTCACCCCTCTGCCCCGGGGAGAGCGGCCGGGGGTGAGGGCGCGCCGGGGTATCACTCCCCAACGAAGCGCCGCATGGCGCGCCGGTCCTTCTTGGTCGGCCGCCCGTGCATCTCGGCTGCCGGCTCCATGTACACCTTGCGCGCCGCGATCTGGGCCTGCCGCCGCGCCTGGCTGGCTTCGCTCTCGGCGTACAGCGTGCGCGCCACCTCCGCGGAACCGCGCCGCTCGGCCAGCGCCGTCACCGCCAGCTCCCACACATACTCGCCGACGTGCACTTCCACCGCGTCGCCCACGCGCACTTCCTTGGCCGGCTTCACGCGCTGGCCGTTGACCTTCACCTTGCCGCCGTCCACGGCCTCGGTGGCGAGGCTGCGCGTCTTGTAGAAGCGCGCGGCCCACAGCCACTTGTCGATGCGCACGGCTTGCAATTCGGCTTTCATGGATGGGGATGGTAACGGGCAAACAAAAAGGGCGGAAGAATCCTCCGCCCTTGTCGTTCAAATTGCTGAAACCGGATTAGGCCGAAGCCGCCTTCTGCCCGCTGATGATGAGGTAGCGCTCGTGCAGCACTTCCTTCGACTCTTCGACGCCGGTGATGATGCAGTCCACCGGGCACACCTCGATGCACTGCGGCGTGTCGTAGTGGCCGACGCACTCGGTGCACAGGTTGGGGTCGATGACGTAGACGTCCGGGCCCTGGGAGATGGCGCCGTTCGGGCACTCGGGCTCGCACACGTCGCAGTTGATGCATTCGTCGGTGATCTTCAGAGACATCGCTTCGCTTCCCAAATATGAGAATTCGCTAATATTCAGCGCATTTTGGCACTGAGGCGCGAATTAATCAAGGGATGCACGAATTCGCTCACATCCCCGCCCAGCCGGGCGATTTCCCGCACCAGGGAGGCCGACACGAACATGTACTGCTCCGCCGGCGTCAGGAACAGGGTTTCGACCTCGGGGTTGAGCTTGCGGTTCATGCCCGCCAGCTGCAGCTCGTATTCGAAGTCCGACACCGCGCGCAGGCCGCGCAGCACCACGGTGGCGCCCTGCTCCGCCAGGAACTTCATCAGCAGCCCGGAAAAGCCCTCCACCTTCACCCCCGGGACGTCCGCGAGCACCTGGCGCGCCATGTCCACCCGCTCGTCGAGGCTGAAGAAGGGCTGCTTGTTCGGGCTCTCGGCGATGCCGACGATCACCTCGTCGAACAGCCTGGCGGCGCGGCGCACGAGGTCCTCGTGGCCGCGGGTGATGGGATCGAAACTGCCGGGGTAGACGATTTTCTTATTCATGGGTTTCCCGTTTGGCCAAGCCGTAATGAACCGCGCCCGCCCGTCCGCTGCGCCACAGCGTCCAGCCCGCCGGCACGGCCAGCGGCGCGCCGCTTTCGAGGTAGACCGCGCCGTCCGCCGCCAGCCGCTCCGGCAGCAGGGGCCACAGCCGCGGCAACAGGTCGGCGGCGAAGGGCGGATCGAGGAAGATCACATCATACACGCCGCGATCCTGCTGCAGCCACGACAGACCATCGGCGTTGACCAGGAGCAGTCGCTGCGCACCGAGCCGGGCGGCATTCTCCTTCAGCGCGGCATGCACCCGCGGATTCTTCTCCACCAGGGTGACGTGCTGCGCGTGCCGGGATAGCGCCTCGAAGCCCAGCGCCCCGCTGCCGGCGAACAGGTCGAGGCAGCGCTTGCCTTCCAGCGTCTGCCCCAGCCAGTTGAACACCGTCTCGCGCACCCGGTCCGCGGTCGGGCGCAGGCCTGCGGAATCGGGAAAGCTCAGGATGCGGCTGCGCCACTCGCCGCCGATGATGCGGACCCGGTTCGCGGCTGCGGCTGCGGGCTGCCCGCCCGGACGGCTCTTAGCTCTTTGGCGCGGGCCCACCGACGATCACCGTGATCAGCTGGTCGGGATTGACCCGGCGCCGGAAGGCGTCGCGCACCTCGGCCACGGTCACCTTGGCCACCGCCTTCGGGTAGTCGTCGAGCCAGGTCAGGGGCAGGTCGTAGAAGCCGATCACGCCGAGAAAATCCAGGATCTTGCGGTTGCTGTCGATCCGCAGCGGGAAACCCAGCACGATGTTGTTCTTGGCCTGCTGCAGCTCGGCCTCGGTCGGGCCGTCCTTGACGAAGCGCGCCACGGTCTCGCGCAGCACCTTGAGCGCCGCCTCGGCGTCGTCCTTCTTGGTCTGCACGCCGATCTGGAACGGTCCGCGCTGCTGGTACGGCAGGAAGTAGCTGTAGGCGCTGTAGGCGAGGCCGCGCTTCTGGCGGATTTCGTTCAGGATGCGCGAGTCGAAGCCGCCGCCGCCCAGCACATAGTTGCCCACCAGCAGCGGAAAGTAATCCGGATCGATGCGCCGCATTCCCGGCTCGCCCATGAGGATGTGCGCCTGGCTCGCCGGATGGGGAATGCGCACCGTCTGCCCCGCGGGCGCCGGAATCGCCGGCTCCCCGGCCGCGCCGGCCGCCTCCGCCGGCAATCCCGCGGTGAGGCGCTCGGCAATGGCCGCCGCCTCGTCCCGCGTCAGGTCGCCGATCATCACCACCACCGCGCGCGCGGCGCCGTAGTGCTGCTGGTAAAAGTCGACCAGGTCGTCGCGCGCGAGGGGCGCAACGGTCGCCACGTCGCCATCCTCCGGCAGGGCATAGGGATGGTCGCCGTACACCGCCTTGTAGAACGCCTTCTCCGCGATCGCTTCCGGCTTGGTCTCGGCCTCCTTCAGCGCCGCGATCAGCCGCTGCTTCTCCCGCGCCACCACCGCTTGCGGAAAGTCGGGCTTCTGCAGCACTGCCGCCATCACGCCCAGGGCCTGGTCGCGCTCGCGCGCGCTCGACAGGGTGCGCAGCGAGTAGCCGGCGCGGTCGCGGTCGAAGGACGAGCCCATCTGCGCGCCGACGTCGGCCAGGCGCTTGGCGATCTCTTCCTCGCTCATGCCGCCCGCGCCGCGCTGCATCGTGTCCGCTACCAGCGCCGCGCGGCCGGACTTCTCCGGCGTGTCGCGGCGGCTGCCGGCATCGAACCATACCGCGACGTCCAGCATCGGCAGGTCGTGGTTCTCCACGAACAGCACCTTGGCGCCGCTTTTCGCCTGCCAGTGCTGAATGTCGACGCCGGCGTGGGCGGCCGCCGCCGGCAGGAAGGCGACCGCGCCCAACACAAGGGGCAGGAGGGGTGCAACAAGGGCATGCAGAGATTTCTTCATTGTCGGTTCCTGGTTTTCCCTCAGATGAAATCAACCGTCATGGCGCATGCCCTTGGGCGGCGCCATCGGCTTTTTGGCATCCAGCGGCTGCGGATCCAGCGTCGCCACCGTCAGCTGGTCGTCGAGCAGGTATTTGCGCGCGACCTCCTGGACCTGCTGCGGCGTGATCTGCTTCAGCTTCTCGATGCGCTTGTCGACCAGGTCATAGTTGAATCCCACGGTGACCACCTCGCCGATCTGCATGCCCTGATAGAACATGGAATCGCGCTGGTACACCTGGGAGGCGATCAGCTGCGACTTGATGCGCGCCAGCTCTTCCTCGCTCACGCCGTCCTGCTTGATGCGATCGAGCTCGGCGCGGATCGCGGCTTCGAGCTCGGCCACGCTCTTGCCCTCGCTCGGCGTCGCCTCGACCATGAACAGCCCGGGACCGCGCTGGATGCTGTCATAGCTCGAGCCCGCGTCCACCGCGATTTGCGAGCCGCGCACGAGGTTCTGCGGCAGCCGCGCCGCGGCGTTGGCGTCGAGCACGCCCGACAGCATCTCCAGCGCATAGGGTTCCCAGTCGTGGTCCGGATCGCGCAGCACCGGCGCATGCCACGCCATCAGCAGGTAGGGCAGCTTGGCCGGCGCCTTGACCACGACACGCTTGATGCCGTCCTGCGGCGGCTCCTGCTGCGGCTTGCGCACCGGCAGCGGGCGGGCCTTGGCCGGGCCGAAGTATTTCTGCGCCAGCTTGAACACGTCGTCCGCCTTGACGTCGCCCACCACCACCAGCGTCGCGTTGTTGGGCGCGTACCAGCGGTGGTACCAGGCGCGGGCATCCGCCGCCGTCATGTGCTCCAGATCGTTCATCCAGCCGATGACCGGACGGCGATAGGGGTTGGCCTCAAAGGCGGTCGCCATCAACTGTTCGTACACCACCGAATGCGGCTTGTCGTCGGTGCGCCAGCGCCGTTCGTTGCGCACCACCTCGATCTCCTTGGCGAACTCGCCGTCGCTGATCACCAGGTTCTGCATGCGGTCCGCTTCGAGCCGGAAGGCCAGCGGCAGCTTGTCCTTCTGCAGGGTCTGAAAGTAGGCCGTGTAGTCGCGGTTGGTGAAGGCGTTCTCGCGGCCGCCGGCGGCGGCGATGAGCTTGGAGAACTCCCCGGCCGGGACCGCCCGGGTGCCCTTGAACATCATGTGCTCCAGCACGTGGGCGACGCCGGTGGTGCCGTTGAATTCATCCATGCTCCCGGTGCGGTACCAGATCTGGGAAACCACCACCGGTGCGCGGTGGTCTTCCTTCACGATCACCTTGAGTCCGTTCTTGAGCACGTGTTCGTGCACGCTGCCGGCGGCCCAGGCCGGGATGATGCAGGCTGTCAGGGCCAGGGCGGCGGCAAGACGCGGGAATATCGAGCCAGGCATGGCGAGTCGCTTCCTATGCAGAGGAAAGGGGGTAGTATAATTGACGCTTGTTGTCGGGGCTGCACGCCGACGCATCGGCGCCGTCCCGAAACCGCAGGTCTGACCCGAATCCCCATGTTTAGTTTCTTCAAGTCCAAACCCGAACTCGAACCGCAAGCCCCCAAGCCCGTCGAGGACAAGCCGCTCACCTGGGCGCAGCGCCTGAAGCAGGGCCTTGCCCGCACGCGCAGCCAGCTGGGCAGGCAGATCGGCGGCTTGTTCGGCGCCCACGCCAAGATCGACGACGCGCTCTACGAGGAACTCGAAACCATCCTGCTCACTTCCGACGTGGGTGTGGAGGCGACGCAGGCGCTGCTCGCCGCACTGCGCGCACGGGTGAAGCGGGACAGGCTCACCGAATCCGCGCAGCTCAGGACGGCGCTGGTCGACACCATGACCGAGTTGCTGGCGCCGCTGGAGAAGCCGCTGGATACCACCACGCACAAGCCCTTCGTCATCATGATGGTGGGCGTGAACGGCGCGGGCAAGACCACCACCATCGGCAAGCTCGCGCACCACTTCCAGGACCAGGGCAAGTCGGTGCTGTTCGCCGCCGGCGACACCTTCCGCGCCGCGGCGCGCGAACAGCTCATGGTATGGGGCGAACGCAACCGGGTCACGGTGATCGCCCAGGAGGGCGGCGATTCGGCGGCGGTGATCTTCGACGCCATCAACGCCGCCAAGGCGCGCGGCATCGACGTCGTGCTGGCCGACACCGCCGGCCGCCTGCCGACGCAGATGCACCTGATGGAAGAAATCAAGAAGGTGAAGCGGGTGATCGCCAAGGCGGAACCGGGGGCACCGCACGAGATCCTGCTGGTGCTCGACGCGAACACCGGCCAGAACGGCCTGGCGCAGGTGAAGGCCTTCGACGACGCACTCGGCCTCACCGGCCTGGTGGTCACCAAGCTCGATGGCACCGCCCGGGGCGGCGTGATTGCCGCCATCGCCAAGACCCGCCCGGTGCCGGTGCGCTTCATCGGCGTGGGCGAGGCGAAGGAGGACCTGCAGCCCTTCGTCGCGCGCGAATTCGTCGAAGCGCTGTTCGAATGAGACAAGCCGCTTGCTGATCACGCGCTGTTGTGCTACGTTGTAACACACTCATTTCTCCAAGCACAGGATCATGAGCACGACTCTCACCATCCGCCTGGACGACGAGCTCGAACGCGAATTGCAGGCGGCCGCCGAGGCCAGCCATCGCGCCAAGGGCGACATCGTGCGCGAGGCCCTGCGCCGCCAGTTGGCCCTGGCGCGGTTCCGGGGTGTGCGACAGAAGCTCAAGCCCTACGCGGAAAAACACGGCTATCTGACCGACGAGGATGTTTTTCGGGATATCTCGTGAGGGTATTCCTCGACACCAACGTGCTGGCCAGCGCGCTCATGGCGCGCGGCCTGTGCGCCGAACTGTTCGAAATCATCGTTGCGGAACACGAAGCCTTGATCGGAGAGCCGGTCATCAAGGAACTGAAAACCATCCTGGCGCGCAAATTCCGCGTGCCCTCCAGCCTGATCGCCGAGACCGAATCCATGTTGCGTACCCATACCGTGCTCCCCGGCGCGGATTCGGCGCCCAAGCTGCGCATCAAGGATCGGGACGATCCGTGGATCATCGCCTGTGCGCTGGCCGGGCAAGCCGATCTCTTCGTCACCGGCGACCGCGAGGTGATCGAACTGGAAGCGGTGTCCGGCATGCCGATTGTTGCCCCGCGCGCCTGCTGGGAACGCCTGCGAAGCGCCTGACATGATCACCTTCAGCCAGGTCACCAAGCGCTACCCCGGCAGCCACGAGGCGCTGCACGATGTGTCGCTCGCCATCGAAACCGGCGAGATGGTCGCCATCACCGGTCCCTCCGGCGCGGGCAAGAGCACCCTGCTCAAGCTCATCGCCAGCATCGAGCGCCCCACTTCCGGCAGCATCATCGTCGATGGCCAGAACATCGGGCGCCTGTCGCGCAAGGCCGTTCCCTACTGGCGGCGCTCCGTCGGCATGGTGTTCCAGGACGCCAAACTCCTGTTCGACCGGAGCTGCTTCGAGAACGTGATGCTGCCGTTGCGGATCTCGGGCATGCCGGTGCGCGACGCGGCGAAGCGCGCGCGCGCGGCGCTCGACAAGGTCGGCCTGCTCGATCGGGAAAGGACCATGCCGATCACCCTGTCCGGGGGCGAACAGCAGCGGCTCGCCATCGCCCGCGCCATCGTCAACCGGCCGAGCATCCTGCTCGCCGACGAACCCACGGCCAACCTGGACGCCGAGTACGCCGACCTGCTGATCGACATGCTGGGCGCGTTCAATCAGGTGGGCGTCACCCTGGTGCTCGCGACCCACGAGCCGCGCCTGATCGAGCGCCTCAACCCGCGCGTCCTGACGCTGAAGGCGGGGAAGCTGCTGGCAAGCGGGGAGCGATCGTGATTGCCTGGCTCGCCCACCATCGCGCCGCGCTGGGGCTGACCCTGGGCCGCATGGCCGCGACGCCGTTTGCCACGCTGCTCACCGTGCTCGTCATCGGGGTCGCGCTCGCCCTCCCCGCCAGCCTCTATCTCGCGCTCGACAATCTGGGGAATCTGGCGGTGCGCGTGTCGGGCGCGCCCGAGATCACCCTGTTCCTGGCCGACACCGTCGCCGCGGATCAGGCGCGGGAGCTGGCAGCGACCCTGAGGAAGCGTCCGGACCTGAAATCCGTGCGCTTCGTCGGACGCGACCAGGCGCTCAAGGACCTGGCCAGCCGCTCCGCCGCAGCCGAGGTCGTCGCCACCCTTGGCACGAATCCGCTGCCGGATGCGTTCGTGCTCACGGCAAAGGCAACCGAGCCCGGCGCGCTGGAAGCCATCCGCGCCGAAACCGCAAAACTGCCGGGGGTGGCGAGCGCGACGCTCGATTCCCAATGGGCCCAGCGACTGTCCGCCCTGCTCGCCCTCGGCCACGACTTCGTGGTGCTGCTCGCCGCCCTGCTCGGCACGGCGCTGGTCGCGGTCAGCTTCAACACCATCCGGCTGCAGGTCATGGCCCAGCGCGACGAAATCGAAGTCAGCCGCCTGCTCGGCGCGACCGATGCCTTCGTGCGCCGCCCCTACCTCTATCTGGGCACACTGCAGGGCCTGATCGGGGCCCTTGTCGCCCTCGGCGTGCTCGCCGTGGCATTGCTGTTCCTGCGCACGCGGGTCGACACCGTCGCGCAGGCCTATGGCTCGGTGTTCCAGTTGAGCGGACTGGCCTGGGCCGATGCCGGCCTCATCCTCGCCCTCTCCGCCGCACTGGGCTGGCTCGGCGCCTGGCTGGCCACGGGCCAGCATTTGCGCCGAATCTAGGAAACTCTGCAAAACCACTTGACTCCGTACCGCGGTACGTCGCTTAAGCTATGCGGACCCGCACAAGGGGTTTACCCGGGGATTTCACCGAGGAGTCGACCGATGCCGCTCTCCCATCCCGTGCCGGCCACGCCCGGCTACGAAGTCGAGTTCATTCCGCTCGAGCGCCGATTGGGTGCGCGGCGGCGCGCCGATCGCGACCCGAAGGCGGCGGCGCCGCCCCCGCCCGGGCAGCCCGAACGGCGCAAAATGGTGCGGCGCGGCGGCTGATCCGCGCCCGCGGACAGCCCCGCCCGCAGCCGCCAACCCCTTTAGGATCAGGGAATTGGAACTTTCCCCGGCGCTAGCACTCTTAATCGGCGAGTGCTAATATTGGCGCAAGGAGGGAGTTCAATGGCCACTGCTCTGACCAATCCGAACCTGATGTTTCCGAACCCGACGGTCGGCAGCCTGGAGAGCTATATCCAGGCGACAAAGGCATTTCCGGTTTTGAGCGCGGACGAGGAGTACCACCTGGCCCGCCGGCTGCGCGACGAAGGCGACGTGGATGCGGCGCGCACCCTCGTGCTGTCCCATCTGCGCGTGGTGGTGAACATCGCCCGTGGCTACATGGGCTACGGCCTGCCCCAGGCCGATCTGATCCAGGAAGGCAACGTCGGCCTGATGAAGGCGGTGCGCCGCTTCGACCCGGACCGCGGCGTGCGCCTGGTGTCCTTCGCGATCCACTGGATCAAGGCCGAAATGCACGAGTTCATCCTGCGCAACTGGCGCATGGTGAAGATCGCGACCACCAAGGCCCAGCGCAAGCTGTTCTTCAACCTGCGCAGCATGAAGCAGAGCCTGGGCACGCTCGGGCCGGATGAAGTGGCGGCCATCGCCAAGGACCTCGGCGTGAAGCCGGAGGAAGTGGTGGAGATGGAAACCCGCCTGGACGGCGGCGACGTGGCGCTGGAACCGCTGAGCGAGGACGAGGAACACAGCTTCGCTCCCATCGCCTATCTGGCGGACGCGGATGCGGAGCCGGTGAAGCAGCTGGAATCGAAGCAGGGCGAGTTGCTGCGCGAGCAGGGACTGACCCGGGCGCTGGCCAGCCTGGACGACCGCAGCCGGCGCATCATCGAAACCCGCTGGCTGCGCGAGTCGGACACGCTGACGCTGCACGACCTCGCCGCCGAGTACGGAGTCTCGGCCGAGCGCATCCGGCAGATCGAGGCCAAGGCCTTGCAGAAGCTGAAGGCCGTCATCGTGGCGGAAGGCTGCGACAGCGCGCAGTGATCCGCTAGGCAAGCGAAAAAAAAGCGCTGCCGGGGAAACCCGGCAGCGCTTTTTTGTTGGGCGCGTGCGGCCTTAGAGGTGGGCCACGATCACCGACAGGAAGGACAGCCAAGCCAGGGTGATCAGCGCGACCACGGCAGTCATGGGCAGGTTTTCCTTGGAAAAAATCGTTTTCATGGCAGAGCTCCGGCAAGCGAAGTTAAATATTAGCCGCGAATTATATACCGTTAATCCTCGTGCTTCAATCCGCCGCCCGAGCGCTTCTTGGGCAGCATCGGGTCGTCGTCGTCCATCAGGATGCGCTGGGGCGGGCCTTCCAGATCCTCGAACTGGCCGCTCTTCACGGCCCACCAGATGGCGAGACCGAGCGCGATGAAAATCAGGACCGAGAGTCCGATGAGGAACAGCAGGATGGGGGTCATGGAAAACCTGGCGCGAACGACGAGCTGCATTCTAACCCGCCGGCGCCCCCCTGCCCATGCGCGCGGGCGCTCAGGGGTGGCTGGACAGGGTCCCGCCGTATTGCTCCAGGATGGCGCGCACGTCGCGGTCGAGGCGCTGCAGTAGTGCCTGCGCCGCTGCGCCTCAGCGCAGGCGGAGGGCGTTGAGAACGACGATGAGCGAGCTGGCGGACATGCCGATGGCGGCCACCCAGGGCGGGATGTAGCCAAGCACGGCAAACGGCAGGGCGACGAGGTTGTAGGCGACGGCCCAGGCGAAATTGGACTTCATCACCGCCATGGCGTGGCGGCTGGTGCGGATGGCGCGGGCGACGTCGAGCAGGTTCTCCGACAGCAGCACGATGTCGCTGCTGGAGCGGGCGACTTGGGTGCCGCCACCCATGGCGAGGGAGACCTGGGCGCCGGCGAGGATCGGGGCGTCGTTCACGCCATCGCCCACCATGGCCACCACGTCTCCCGCCTGCTGCATGGCGCGCAGCGCGGCAAGCTTGTCCTCGGGATGCTGCGCGGCACGGTAGTCCTCGATCCCCAGGCTGTGCGCCGCGTGGCGGACCGCCGGTTCGGCATCGCCGCTCAGCATGGTGAGCTTGACGTGTTGAGCGCGCAGTTCGCGCACCAGTTCCGCCGCCTCCGGCCGCAGCTGGTCGGACAGCACGAAGGCGGCGAGCACGCACTCACTGTCGGACAACCAGACCACGGTGGCAGCCTCCGGCAGGTCGCTGAGCTCCGGTGCCGCGCCCGCCGGCAGCAGCTGCCGGTTGCCCAGGGTATAGCGCACCCCGTCCACCACCCCGCTCACCCCCTTTCCCGGAAGCTTCTGCGGCTCGCTCACCGGGCGCAGCTGGTCCGCCTCCACCGCGCTCAGGAAGCTCGCCGCCAGCGGGTGCTCCGACGCCTGTTCCAGGCTCGCCGCCACGAGCTTGCAGCGCTGCTCGTCCAGCCCGCCGAGGGTGACCACCCGCTGCAGCATCGGCTTGCCGTAGGTGAGGGTGCCGGTCTTGTCGAGCACCACGTGATTGACCCGCGCCAGGGTCTCGAGGGCATGGCCGCTGGTGAGCAGGATGCCGCGCTTGAGCAGGCTCGACCCGGCGGCGGCGATGGCCGCCGGCGCGGCGATCGACAGCGCGCAGGGGCAGGTCACCACCAGCACCGCGAGCACGATCGGGAAGGTGCGCGCGGGATCCACGACAAACCACGCGACACCGACGATGGCGGTCAGCGCCAGCAGGGCGACGGTGAAATAGCCGGCGATGCGATCGGCGAGTTGCGCCAGCCGCGGCTTCTGCGCCTGGGCACGGTCGAGCATGCGCACGATGCCGGCGAGCACGGTGTTCTCGCCCACGCCGCTGACGCGCAGGTAGAGCGGCCCTTCCAGATTGATGCTGCCGGCGATGACGCTGTCCCCGGCGCGCTTGGGCACCGGCCGGCTCTCGCCGGTGAGCAGCGCCTCGTCGCTGCTGCTCTCCCCTTCCGTCACCACGGCGTCGGCGGCGATGGCCTCGCCCGGCTTGGCCAGGATGATGTCGCCGGGCTGCAGCTCCAGCACCGGCACGATTTCCTGCTGGCCGTCGCGGATGCGGGTGGCCATCGCCGGCGCGAGCTTGAGCAGGTTCTCGGCCGCCTCCACCGATTTCTCCCGCGCGCCCTGCTCCAGGAAGCGCGAGGCGAGCAGGATGAACACGAACATGGTGATGGTGTCGAAGTAGACCACGCCATCGCCGCGCCAGGTGACCCAGGCGCTGCCGGCGAAGGCGCTGATGACGGCGATGGTCACCGGCACGTCCATGTTGAGGTGGCGCGTCTTGAGGCCGTACCACGCCGCGCGATAGAACGGGATCGCCGAATACATCACCACCGGGATGCTCAGGATCAGGCTGGCCCAGCGCATCAGCTGCGCCGTGCCGTGCTCCATGTCGTAGTAGTAGGCGCCGGCGTACAGCGCAATGGCGAACATCATCACCTGGGCCGACGCCAGCCCGGCCACGAACAGCCGGCGCAGGTCCACGCTGCGGCGCTGCTTGCGCAGCTGCTCCGAGCTGTGGGCGTTGTACGGGTGCGCGTGGTAGCCGAGCAGCTGGATCTCGGACAGGATTTTGGAGAGTTGGATCTCGCGCTCGTCCCAGGCGATGCGCGCGCGATGGGTGGCGTAGTTGACGCTCACCGCCTTGACGCCCGGCAACTGCAGCAGATGACGCTCGTTCAGCCAGATGCAGGCGGCGCAGGTGATGCCTTCGAGGATGAGCACCGCCTCGCGCACGTGCTCGCCGGCATCGATGACGAAGCTCTTCTGGATGTCCGGATGATCGTAGACCGAGAGCTTGCGCAGTTCCTCCGGCACCAGCTCCTGTACCGTGGCCGGCAGCGCGGTGCGGTGGCGATAGTAGTCCTCGAGGTGGTTGGCGACGATGGCCTGGGCGACCGCCTCGCAGCCGTGGCAACACATCGCCCGCGGCTCGCCGTCTATGGCGACGGAAAGGTGGACGTCCGCGGGGATCGGCTGACCGCAGTGGTAGCAGTCGGCCGCGGCTTCGCTCATGGCTTGGGCTGGACGATGAGCTGCTGCTCGGTCTTGTATTCATCGCCGCCGCGGGCGACGTGCACCACGGCGATCCAGCGCCCGATCTGGGGCGCCTGCACCCATGCCTGGTACTGGCCCGGCAGCGCGCTGTCCAGCACCTGCGTGACGTCGCTGGTCGACTGCGCCGGCCGGATCAGCTCGAGCCGAACCTGGGCGCCGTCCAGGGGCGAGTCGTCGCGCGCCCGCGCGCGCACGACGACCTGGGCCGCGCCATCGCGGGCGAGCACGTCCAGCCCGGCCACTTCCACCCGCCAGCCCAGGCGCAGCTGCCGATGGCGCGCGCTGAGTTCGGAGGCCACTTCCTTCGCCGCCTCCTGGCCGTGGGGCACCACCCCCGGGAAGCCGGTGTGCAGGGTGCCGCCGTCGGCATTGGGCATCAGCCAGTTGGCGATGGTGGGCGGCAGACCCTGGGTGGACACGTACAGGAAGATGCTGTTGACCACGAACACCAGCAGGAAGAAGCCGATGAACGCCTTGGGCGCCCAGTGCATGCGCCGCCGCTGGGCATCCGGCCGCTCCGCCTGGCGCGCCCCGATCATGGTGAGGATGGTGGCGGTGGACAGGTAGACGGCGGTGTGGATGGCCAGCACGTCCAGTCCGGACCAGTTGCCGGTGGCGTAGATGGCAAAGCCCACCAGCGGCACGACGCCGCTGATGACGCCGCGCCAGTAATTGGGCACCGACAAGGCGCGCAACAGCTGGTACAGCACCACCACCAGCGCGACACCACCAAACAGGGTAAGCAGCATGTTCATTGGACGTCCTTGTGGGAATAGAAGCGCGCGCGGTTCACGTGCACGTCAGTGGGTCGGCTCTTGGGCGTGATCGTGAAATCGAAGCCTTCGGTGCGCGCCGCGTCCGCGGGCGGCAGCTTCACGCTGACCTGCACCATCAGGCTCTTGCCGGCCTTCACTTCCACCTGGTGGAAGTTGCCGAAGTCGGCCGCCGTGTCCGGAATGCCGCGCACCCCGAGCAGATAGGTCTCGTCGTGCTGCGACATGTTGCTGACGCGGATCTGGTAGCGGTTGCGGATCTCGCCGTCGGACAAGACCACGAACAGCGGCTGGCGAATCTGCATCACCGCGTGCTCGACGTCGCTGCGGCTGCCGATGCTGTAGGCGAGCAGCCCGGACATCCCCAGCAGCGCCACGCCGTAGCCCACGACCTTCAGGCGCTTCCAGTGCAGATGCGGCTTGGCCGGCTGCGGCAGTTTCATGTTCGCTTCCGAATCGTAGCGGATCAGGCCGCGCGGGAAGCCGATGGAATCCATCACGCCGTTGCAGGCGTCGATGCACAGGCCGCAGGAAATGCACGGGTACTGCAGGCCGTTGCGGATGTCGATGCCGACCGGGCACACCTGCACGCACAGGGTGCAGTCGATGCAGTCGCCGTAGCCCTTGGCCTGGCGCTCCTCCCGGCTCTTGGCGCCGGCGCGGAGGGCGGCACGGCCCATGGTGCCGTCGCCGCGCTTTTCGTCGTAGGTGACGGTGAGCGTCTCGGCGTCATACATCACGCTCTGGAAGCGCGCATAGGGGCAGACGTACATGCAGATCTGCTCGCGCCCGAGGCCGGCGGCGACGTAGGTGGTCGCGGTCAGGATCAGCACGGTGGCGTAGGCGGCGTAATGGGCCTGGCCGGTGAAGAAGTCGCGCAGCAGGTCCGGCGCGTAGGTGAAATAGGCGGCGAAGGTGAAGGCGGTCCAGAACGCGATGGCGATCCAGACCAGGTGGGTGGCGGCAAGCTTTGCCACCTTCTCCGCGTTCCACGGCTGCTTGTACAGGCGCACCCGGGCCGGACGCTCGCCCTGGATCAGGCGCTCCACCCAGATGAACAGGTCGGTCCACAGCGTCTGGAAGCAGAAATAGCCGCAGAAGGCGCGCCCCACCAGGCCGGTGACGAAGAACAGCAGCGTCGCCGCGATGAACAGCAGCAGGGCCAGCCACAGCACGTCCTGGGGGTAGGCAATGAGATTGAAGATGTAGAACTTGCGGTCTGCCACGTCCAGCAGCACCGGCTGGCTGGGCCCGCCCTCGCGCGGCCAGGGCAGCCACAGCAGGCCGAAGTAGATCGCGTAGGCGACCCCCATGACGAGCCATTTGAAGTTGCGGAACTTGCCCTTTACCGAGCGCGGAAAAATCGGGATGCGCTTTTCGTATAGCGCACTCTGCTCTTCGATCCCTGCCTGCATTCCGGTTCCTCAGACGAAAAGACCTCGCCCGGGAGCGAGGTCGTTCATGAAATCAAAAGCTTGAAACGCGAAGGTCGCTGAGGTCACGGAGGAAAACCGAACGGCTGTCGCACTCACCCTGCTCTGCGCCCTCCGCGTCCTCTGCGTTCAATGGCTTTTATTTTCCGCCGCCCAGTTCGTGCACGTACACGGTGAGCAGCTTGATCTGCTCCGGCTTCAGGCGGTCTTTCCAGGCCGGCATCACGCCCTTGTTCAGGCCCTGGGTAATGACCGCTTTCACCGCGGCAAGTTTCTTCTCCGGCGTATCGGCGCCCGGAACGTTGGCCCAGAGCCAGATCTTGTCGGTCAGGTTGGGGGCGCCGACGACTTGGCGGCCCTTGCCATCGTCGCCGTGGCAATAGAAGCAGGCGGCGTCCATGGAGTGGAACAGCGCGTTGCCGGCCTTGGCCTTGGCGGGATCGGCCTGCTCGCCGGACAGGGACAGCACGTAGTTGGCCAGCTCGTCGATCTGCTGGGCGCTGAGCACCTCGCCGAAGGTCGGCATGTAGCCATGGCGGCCGTTGGTGATGGTTTCCTGGATCTTGTCGAAGGTGCCGCCGTAGAGCCAGTCGTCATCGGTCAGGTTGGGGAAGTGGCCGACCACGCCCTGGCCGCCCGCCTGGTGGCAGGCCGCGCAGTTGTCGGCGAACAGCTGCTTGCCGGCAGACACGACGAAGTTGTTGGTTTCCGGGTCCTTGACGATCTGCTCGAAGGACATCGCGGCGATCTTGTCGAAATACGGCTTCTGCTGCTTGGCCGCTTCGTTCATTTCCACCATCAGGTTGGCGCGCGTGCTCCAGTGGGTGGTCTTGGTCTCGCCCTTGTCGTTGACGTAGGTGACCTTGGACAGCCCGGTGGTGTAACCGGTACCCAGCGGCCAGGCCGGGTACAGGAACCAGTAGATCACCGCGAAAACGATGGTGAGGTAGAAGGCCCACACCCACCAGCGCGGCAGCGGGTTGTTGTACTCCTGCAGATCGCCGTCCCAGGCGTGGCCGGTGGTCTGCACCGCTTGCGATTGCAATTTTTCCTTGCTCATTGCTTGCCTTTCATATCACTGTCACTCCTCAGACCCCCTCTCCCTTCTTGGGAGAGGGCCGGGGTGAGGGAGCGCGATCGTTCGCGCCGTTATCTTCCGAATCTTCATCCAGAAAGGGAATGTCCTTGTGGGATTCCAGTCTCTGGCCGCGTTTTTTGCTCCCGAACACAAACCACAGGATCCCGAGGAATGTGACGAAGAAGATGATCAGCCCGAGGGGCTTGGTGTTTTCCGGATGAGAAAGCCACTCGAGCATCGCCAGTCCTTAGCGGAATTTCACGAAGTAGTCGTCGTCGTACTTGCTGAAGTCCACCATCGTGCCCAGCACCTGCAGGTAGGCCACGAGCGCATCCATTTCGGTGACGTTGTTGGGGTCGCCGTCATAGTTGCCTTCGGTCGCCTGCTTCACCAGGTTGTCCAGGGCATTCGGGATATGCAGCTGCTTGGCCACCGCCTCGCCGAACTGCTTCACGTTGCGCTCGTACTCGGCCTGGGTCAGGGAGTACGGCACGCCCACGGCGCGCTGCGCCTTCAGGCGATCGACCAGATCGGAGGTGTCCAGCGGCGTCTTGGCCAGCCACGGATAACGCGGCATGACCGACTCCGGCACCATGGACTTGGGATCGTTCAGATGCGCGACGTGCCACTCGTTGGAGTATTTCTTGCCGACACGGGCAAGGTCGGGGCCGGTGCGCTTGGAGCCCCACTGGAACGGATGGTCGTACTGGGACTCCGCCGCCAGCGAGTAGTGGCCGTAGCGCAGCGCCTCGTCACGGAACGGACGGATCATCTGCGAATGGCACAGGTAGCAGCCTTCGCGGACGTAGATGTCGCGGCCGCGCGATTCCAGCGGGGTGTAGGGACGCACGCCGTCCACCTGTTCCACGGTGCTTTTCACCAGGAACAGGGGGGCGATTTCCACCAGGCCGCCGATGCTGACCACGATCATGGTGAGCACCAGCATCAGCCCGACGTTGGTCTCGATCCATTCATGCTTGAAGTTGAAGTTCATGCCGATTTTCCTTTCTCAATCCGCACGCGTCATGCGCCGACGCGGGCCAGCTTGGCGGCGAGCTTGGCATCCAGCTCGGCGGCTTCGCGCTTGCCCTGGCGAATCGTCATGTACACGTTGTAAACCATCACCAGCACGCCGGCGAGGAAGATCATGCCGCCGACGGCGCGCATGACGTAGGCCGGGTGCATCGCGGCGACCGTTTCGGCGAAGGAGTACTTCAGGTTGCCGAAGTCGTCGAAGGTGCGCCACATCAGGCCCTGGCCGATGCCGGAGGCCCACATCGCGGTGATGTACATCAGCACGCCGATGGTCGCCATCCAGAAGTGCCAGTAGACCAGCTTCAGGCTATACAGCTTGGTGTCCCACAGCTTGGGGATCATGTGGTACAGGGAGCCGAAGGAGATCATCGCCACCCAGCCGAGCGCGCCGGAGTGCACGTGGCCCACGGTCCAGTCGGTGTAGTGGGACAGGCCGTTCACGCTCTTCAGCGACATCATCGGGCCTTCGAAGGTGGACATGCCGTAGAAGGACAGCGCCACCGCCATGAAGCGGATGATGGGGTCGGTGCGCAGTTTGTCCCAGGCGCCCGACAGGGTCATGATGCCGTTGATCATGCCGCCCCAGGACGGCAGCAGCAGCATGATGG
>CAYUJV010000033.1:0-26444 GCA_964445085.1 uncultured Burkholderiales bacterium | reverse complement strand
ATCCCTCGACGCCCCGCCGCCGGTGGCCGTGCTGCGCGCCGCGAGCCTGGGCGAGCCGGTGCCCCTTGCCGGCCTGCTCGCCCTCAGGCTGCAGGCCTTCGACGACCAGCCGGGCATCAGCGTGCCCTTCGCCGCTCTGGACTACCGCCGCGTCACGGCCTGGCTTGCGGCGCTGCTCGAACTGGACCCACAGGCCGACTATCCGCTGCTGATGGCCAGCCACATCTATGCCCAGGTGCCGGACGCGGCCAAACAGCGCGCCATGCTGGACTTCACCTACCGCGCCTTCTTCGCCGACCCCGACCACCGCTGGCGCTGGCTGGCCCACGCTGCGCTGATCGCCAGACACCAGCTGCACGACCTGCCGCTGGCGCTGAAATACGCCCGCGCCGTGGCCGAGCACGCCCACGGTCCAGGCGTGCCGCACTGGGCGCAGCAGATGCCGATTTTCATTCTGGAGGACATGGGTGAACTGGAAGCGGCCAAAATCGAACTCGGTGCCCTGCTCGCCACCGGCAGCATTACCGATCCGCAAGAAAAGCATTTCCTGACCGGGCGTTACCTCGAGCTGGAAGCCCGGCTGGCGAAAAATCGGCAGCAGCGTTGAAAAGGCGACACCTCCCGGACGCCGCGTAGGCTTGGATCCGCACGCGGCGCGTTAAAAATCAGCCCCTTGCGCGCCGGCGGGAGTCCCTGCCGGTGGCACAAAACTTGCAGATTCGACCTCAGCTGCACCATTACAACAAAACCTATAGGAAACACATGAGGGCAAAGCAGAGCGGATTCACCCTGATCGAGATCGCCATCGTCCTGGTGATCATCGGTCTCTTGCTGGGCGGCGTGCTCAAGGGGCAGGAGCTGATCCAGAACGCGCGGGTGCGCAACATCATTGCGCAGCAGGATGGGATCAAGGCCGCTTATTTCGGCTTCCAGGATCGCTACCGCGGCATTCCGGGCGATTATCCCGACAATTTGGCGCAACAGAACATTCCGGGGATGACAAGCGCAAGCTGCGCGGCCACCAACAAATGCGGCGGCAATCAGAACGGCCTCATCGACACGGCCACTGAGGCCATTATCGCCTGGACCCACCTGTCCAAGGCGGGTTTCATCACTGGCAACTACGACACCAATGGCACGGAAACGACCGCGACGGCCGCCAATTCGCCGACCAACCCTTACGCCGGTTTCATCCAGCTCATTTACGACAAGGTATATGCGGCAGCGGGGCCCGATCGCAACAACATCAAGACTGGTAGCGGCATTCCGGCCACATTGCTGGCGGAAGTGGATCGAAAGATCGACGATGGCAATCCCACGACCGGCGAGTTTCGTTTCAGCACTTTTGGTGGCGCCCAGGCCAGCTGTGTGACGGCGGGCGGTCTCTGGGACATCAACACTGGCCAAGGCAACTGCGGCGGCGCCACGCTCTTCTAGCCGACGGCGTCATCAAAACAACAAGCCCGCCCCGCGCGGGCTTTTTCGTCTCTCACGCCCTCGTCAGTTTCAGCTCCGCCAGCGCCAGATCCTCCGGCAGCCCGAGCAAAATCAGCGAATCCCCCGCCTCCAGCCGCGTCTCCGGCCCCGGGTCGATGCCGCGGATGTTGTGGCGCCGGATTGCGCTGACGCGGACGTTGATGTCGGCCAGCCCGAGCTCGCCCAGGGTCTTGCCCACGGCGGGCGAGCCCTCGCCCACGGTCACGGTGTAGAGACGCGGCTGCACCATCTCCGCGGCTTCCGCTTCGGTGGCCTCGGTCGCGCCGAGGAAGAAGGCCTTGAGCAGGCTGTAGCGCTGCTCGCGCACGTCGCGCACGCGCTTGACCACCCGCGATAGCGGCACGCCCAGCAGCATCAGCGCGTGGGAGGCGAGCATCAGGCTGCCCTCCAACACTTCCGGCACCACTTCCTGGGCGCCGGCCCGGATCAGCTCGTCCATGCGCGCGTCGTCCAGGGTGCGCACCACCACCGGCAGGCCCGGCCGCGCCTCCTGCACCACGCGCAGTACCTTCAGGGCCGAGGGCACGTCGGCGTAGGTCACCACCACCGCCTTGGCCCGCGACAGGCCGGCAGCCATCAGCACTTCGAGCCGGCTGGCATCGCCGTAGACCACGCTTTCGCCCGCGGCCGCGGCCTGCTTCACCCGCAAGGGGTCGAGGTCGAGCGCGATGAAGGGAATGTGCTCCTGCTCCAGCAGGCGTGCCAGGGTCTGGCCGCTGCGGCCGTAGCCGCACACGATCACGTGGCCGCTGCGCGAGAAGCTCTTCACGGCGATCTCGTGCAGCTCGGCGGCGCGGCTCATCCACTCGCTCGCGCACACGCGCCGCACCAGGGCGTCGCTGTTCTGGATGATGAGCGGCGCCGCGACCATGGACAGCAGCATCGCGGCCAGCACCACCTGCGCCAGCGGCCCGCCCAGCAGGCCGTAGCCGCCCGCGAGCGCCAGCAGCACCAGGCCGAACTCGCCGGCCTGGGCCAGCGACAGGCCGCTGCGCCAGGCATCCGCCGTGGTTCCCTCGAACAGCCGCGCGAGCGGCAGCACGATCAGCAGCTTGCCCGCCACCAGCGCCAGCGTGGCCAGGGCGACCCAGCCCAGATACTGCGTGACGAGGTCGAGATTGAGCTGCATGCCCATGGTGATGAAGAACAGCCCGAGCAGCACGTCGCGGAAGGGCTTGATGTCGGCCTCCACCTGGTAGCGGTATTCGGTCTCCGAAATCAGCACGCCGGCAAGAAAGGCGCCCAGGGCAAGGGAGAGATCGGCGAGCTGGGTCAGGTAGGCCAGGCCCAGGGTCACCAGGAAGACGTTGAGCATGAACAGCTCCGGCGTCTTGCGCCCCGCGACCAGCGCAAACCAGGGCCGCATCAGCCGCTGGCCGAAGAACAGGATCAGCGCCAGCACCACCAGCGCCTTGAAGAGCGCCAGCCCCAGCGTCGCGCCCAGCGCCGCGTCGCCCTTGGCCAGGGCGGGGATCAGGATCAGCAGCGGCACCACCGCCAGGTCCTGGAACAGCAGCACGCCCACGATCTGCTGGCCGTGGCGCGACTGCAGTTCGTAGCGCTCCGCCAGCAGGCGGCTGACGATGGCGGTGGAGGACATCGCCAGGATGCCGCCCAGCACCAGTCCTCCGCGCCAGTCGAGGCCGGCGGCCAGGGCCGCGGCCATGACCAGGCCGGTGGTCACCAGCACCTGGGCGCCGCCGAGGCCAAACACCAGGCTGCGCATGGCGCGCAACTGGGCTAGGCTGAACTCCAGCCCGATGCTGAACATCAGGAACACCACGCCGAACTCCGCCAGATAGCGCGCCTGCTCGGTGTCCGGCACCAGGCCGGTGGCGTGCGGGCCGATGGCCACCCCCGCCGCCATATAGCCGAGCAGGGAGGGCAGCTTGAGCGTGCGGAAGAGCGCGACGATCAGGACCGCAGCGGCGAGCAGGATGAGGACGAGTTGGAGGGTGTTGTGCATCAGCTAAAAAAACCTTGAACCGCAGAGTACGCGGAGGACACGGAGGAAAACCCGATTTGAAAACTTCGCCTCCTCCGCGTACTGCGTGATGGAAAATCTGCGCCCCGGGGAAGCGACTCGGCCGAACCGAGTATATCAAGCCGCGTCTGACTGCGCGGCGCGGCGGCCGCTGATATACTTCCGGCCCATGTCACACGGCAAATCCCCCACTCCCGCCGCCCACGCCGGCGCACAGGCGCTGGCCCTGGCGCGCGAAGTGCTCGCCATCGAGGCGCAGGCGGTGCAGGCGTTGAGCGACCGGCTGGATGCGAACTTCACCGCGGCGCTCGATCTCATCCTCAACTGCCGCGGTCGCATCGTGGTCAGCGGCATGGGCAAGTCCGGCCACATTGCGCGCAAGATCGCCTCGACCCTGGCCAGCACCGGCACACCCGCCTTCTTCGTGCACCCGGGCGAAGCCAGCCACGGCGACCTCGGCATGATCACCCGCGACGACGTGGTGATCGCGCTGTCCAATTCCGGCGAGAGCCCGGAGCTGCTCACCATCGTGCCCATCCTCAAGCGCACCGGCGCCAAGCTCATCGCCATGACCGGCAATCCGCAGTCCAGCCTGGCGCGCGAGGCCGATGCGCACCTGGATGCGAGCGTCGCCAAGGAAGCCTGCCCGCTGGGTCTCGCGCCGACCGCCAGCACCACCGCCGCGCTCGCCCTCGGCGACGCGCTGGCAATCGCCCTGCTGGATGCGCGCGGCTTCGGCTCGGAGGACTTCGCCCGCTCCCACCCCGGCGGCGCACTGGGGCGGCGCCTGCTGGTGCACGTGTCGGACGTGATGCGCACCGGGGACGCCCTGCCAAGAATCGGGGAATCCGCCACGCTGCGCGACGCCCTGCTGGAGATGACGAAGAAAGGCATGGGCATGACGGCGGTGGTGGATGCCGACCAGCGCGTGGTCGGCATCTATACCGACGGCGACCTGCGCCGCAGCCTGGACCGCGGCTGCGACATCCACGCCACGCCGGTGGCCGAGGTGATGACCCGCAAGCCGCACACCATCGCCCCGGGCAAGCTGGCCGCGGAAGCGGTGCAGCACATGCAGGACTTCAAGGTCTACAGCCTGCTGGTGGTGGACGGTGCAGGGCATCTCGTCGGCGCGCTGAGCATGCATGATCTGATGCGCGCCGGCGTGGTGTAGCGGCGCGGTGACGAGAGGCGACATGACGCATCCAGACATTCTCCCATCCGCTCCGCTGTCCCTGGACGAAGTCCGGCAGCGGGCGAGCCGGCTCAAGCTCGTCATCTTCGACGTCGACGGCATCCTCACCGACGGCTCGCTCTACCTCGCCGACGACGGACAGGAGTACAAGGCCTTCTATTCCCTCGATGGCCACGGCATGAAGATGCTCAAGCGCTCCGGGGTCGAGCTGGCCATCATCACCGCGCGCAAGTCGCAGCTGATGATCCACCGCGCGCGCAATCTGGGCATCACCCATCTCTATCAGGGCGCGGAAAACAAGCTCGAGGCCTACCAGCACCTGCTCGGCGAGCTTGGCGCCGCGCCCGAGCAGATCGCCTACATGGGCGACGACGTGGTCGATCTTCCGGTCATGCGCCGGTGCGGGCTGGCGATCACCGTGCCCGCCGCCCCGGCGCTGGTCAAGCAGTACGCGCACCATGTCACCACCCTCGGCGGCGGGCGCGGCGCCGTGCGTGAAGTGTGCGAACTCATCATGCACGCGCAGGGCACCTTCGACGCGCAGATGGCGCCCTATCTGCGATGACGCGCAACCTCGCCGCGTGGGCAGCCATCGTCCTGCTCGGGCTGTTCGCGGCGCTCACCTTCTGGCTCGCCCAGGTGGTGGAACCGCCGGCCCCCAAGCGCGACGGCAGCACCCGCCACGACCCCGACATCATCGTCGAGAATTTCAGCGCCCTGAGCCTGGGGGAGGATGGACAGCCGCGCTACGCCCTGGCGGCGGTGAAAATGACCCACCACCCGGACGACGACAGCACCGATCTCGAACGCCCCCACTTCACCCGCTTCAACGCCACCGCCGCGCCGCTGCACGCCCTGTCCCAGCGCGGCACGGTGTCCAAGGACGGCAAGGAAATCTCGCTCTACGACAACGTGCAGGTGATCCGCGAGGCCTACGGCGACAAGAGCGAGCTGGTGTTGCGCACCAGCTCGCTCCATATCGTCCCGGACAAGGAGCTGGCGACGACCGACCGGCCCGTCACCATCGACGATGCGCATACCCATATCACGGGGGTTGGCTTAAAATTGGACAGCAAGACGCAACTATTCAAGATTCTTTCCCGGGTGAAGGTCCGCTATGAGAAACCCCCACGCTAGGGCCGCCGCCCTTGGTGTCCTCGCCTGCCTGGCGCTGCTCGCGCCGGCGGCTCACGCCGAGCAGGCCGACCGCGACAAGCCGATCAATCTGGAAGCGGACACGATGGAAGTGAACGACGCGACCAAGGTCAGCGTGTACGAGGGCAACGTCCGCCTGACCCAGGGCACGCTGCTGATCCTGGCCGACAAGCTGGTGGTGAAGCAGGACGCGGAAGGCTTCTCCACCGGCACCGCCTACGGCAATCCGGCGAGCTTCCGCCAGAAGCTTGACGGCGTGGACGAATACATCGAAGGCTGGGCCCATCGCATCGAGTACGACGGCAAGCGCGACAAGCTCGAGCTGTTCACCAACGCCCGCGTCAAGCGCGGCCAGGACGAGGTGCGCGGCAGCTACATCTCCTACGACGGCAGGACCGAATTCTTCCAGGTGAAGGGCGGCAAGGAGGCCGTCACCGACGTCAACCCGAAGGGCCGCGTGCGCGCGGTGATCCAGCCCAAGCCCAAGAATCCGCCCCCGGCGCCGGCCGGAGAGGGCATCCGCCTGCGCCCGGCGGACGGCACCAGCCAGCCCTGAGCGCATGAGCACCCTGGAAGTCATTGGCCTGCGCAAACGCTACAAGGCGCGCACGGTCGTCAAGGATGTCTCGCTCACGGTGGACAGCGGCGACGTGGTGGGCCTGCTCGGCCCCAACGGCGCCGGCAAGACCACCAGCTTCTACATGATGGTCGGCCTCACGCCGCTCGACGACGGCAAGATCCTGCTCGACGGCCAGGACCTGAGCCGCATGCCCATCCATCGCCGCGCGCTGCTCGGGCTGAGCTACCTGCCGCAGGAGGCCTCGGTGTTCCGCAAGCTCACCGTGGCGGAGAACATCCGCGCCATCCTCGAACTGCAGCCGCTGACCAAGGCCGACGTCGAAGCCCATCTGGAGGTGCTGCTCGCGGACCTCAACATCGACCATCTGCGCAATGCCCCGGCCATGAGCCTGTCCGGCGGCGAGCGCCGGCGGGTGGAAATCGCCCGCGCCCTGGCCACGCGCCCCCGCTTCATCCTGCTCGACGAGCCCTTCGCCGGCGTCGATCCGATCGCCGTGCTGGACATCCAGAAAATCATCCGCTTCCTCTCCCAGCGTGGCATCGGCGTCCTCATCACCGACCATAACGTGCGGGAAACATTGGGGATTTGCGACCGGGCCTACATCATCAACGAAGGCTCGGTTCTTGCTAGCGGACAGCCGGACGAAATTGTTTATAATGAGGCCGTCAGAAGGGTTTACCTCGGCGAGCACTTTCGCCTTTGAGCGATTGCTTGCGCCAGCGCGGGCCGCGCAAACCATGACTCGGCAGGCAGGTGGCAGGGCCTTCTCCCCCTCATGAAACACAGCTTACAGCTCAAACTCTCCCAACAGCTCACGCTCACGCCACAGCTGCAGCAGTCGATCCGCTTGCTGCAGCTCTCCACGCTGGAGCTGAACCAGGAGCTGGAGACCATCCTGCAGGACAACCCCCTGCTGGAACGCTACGACCTGGAAAACGAAGAAGCCGCGCCCGCCCCGCCCGGCGAGGGCTTCGAAGCCGGGGCCGGCGTCTCCGGCGGCGAGTCCGCCGAGGAAGCGGCGGCCCCGCCCGAACCCGAAGTCAGCGCCGAGCACATCGAGTCCCATGATTCCCTGTGGGATGACGACATCCCCAGCGCCGGCGCGCGCCACGACGACGAGGAGCAGGACTATCCCCAGCTGCCCGCGGGCACGGAAACCCTGCGCGAGCACCTGCTGTGGCAGGTCAACCTGCTCAACCTGTCGGACCGCGACAAGACCATGGTCACGCTGCTGATCGACGCGCTGGACGAGGACGGCTACCTGAAGCAGCCGCTGGAGGACATCGCCGAGATGCTGCCGCCCGAGCTGGAGGTCGATCTGCTGGAACTGCAGACCGCGCTCAAGCACCTGCAGAACATGGATCCGGTGGGCGTCGGCGCGCGCGACTTGGCGGAGTGCCTGACCCTGCAGCTGGAAAGCCTGTCCGACGAAGAGGACGCGCGGGAGCATGCGCTGGCCATCGTCAAGGATCACCTGGAATTGCTCGCGGCGCGCGACTTCACCAAGCTCAAGAAGCTGCTGCAGTGCTCGGACGAGGAGCTGCGCGAGGCGCGCGACCTGATCACCCGCCTCAACCCGCGGCCCGGCGCCGGATACGGGCGCGAGGACACCCGCTACATCGTGCACGACGTCGAGGTGCGCAAGATCAAGGGGCGCTGGGTGGTGCGGCTGAACCCGGAGGCGATGCCCAAGCTGCGCATCAACCGCGTCTACGCCGACATCCTGCGCCGGGCGCGCAACGGCGCCAACAAGGAGCTCGCCGGCCAGCTGCAGGAGGCGCGCTGGCTGATCAAGAACGTCCAGCAGCGCTTCGACACCATCCTGCGCGTGTCCCAGGCCATCGTCGACCGCCAGCGCCACTTCTTCGAGCACGGCGACGTCGCCATGCGCCCGCTCGTGCTGCGCGAGATCGCCGAGGAGGTGGATCTGCACGAATCCACCGTGTCGCGCGTGACCACCCAGAAATACATCCTGACGCCGCGCGGCACCTTCGAGCTCAAGTACTTCTTCGGCAGCCACGTCGCCACCGATTCCGGCGGGGCGTGCTCGGCCACCGCCATCCGCGCCCTGATCAAGCAGCTGGTCGGCGCGGAAGACCCCAAGCGCCCGCTGTCCGATAGCCAGATCGCCGACATCCTGTCCAAGCAGGGCATCATCGTCGCGCGCCGCACCATTGCCAAATACCGGGAATCCCTGCAGATCCCCCCGGTCAATCTTCGCAAGTCGTTCTAACCAGGAGCCCGCATCATGAACCTCACCGTCACCGGCCATCATCTGGAAGTCACGCCCGCCATCCGCGACTACGTGAACAGCAAGCTGGACCGCATCACCCGCCACTTCGACCACGTGATCGACGTCAACGTGATCCTGACGGTGGAGAAGCTGGCGCAGAAGGCCGAAGCCAACATCCACGTGAGCGGCAAGGACATCTTCGCCGAGAGCGAGGACAACGACATGTATGCCGCCATCGACGCCCTGGCCGACAAGCTCGACCGCCAGGTCCTGAAGCACAAGGAAAAGAACGGCGGCCACGGGCGCGAAGCGCTCAAGCACCAGGCGGCCGAGTAAGCCCGCGCGGAGCGCGATCCGCAATCATGCCCCTCCTCGCCACCCTCCTCGCCCCGGAACGCGTCCTGCTGGACGTGCCGGCGGCGTCCAAGGACAGCCTGTACGAGGAAGTGGGCACCCGGCTCGCCGGCTTGCTCAACGTGCCGGCGAAGACCATCACCGCCAGCCTGCTGGCCCGGGAGAAGCTCGGCTCGACCGGCCTGGGCCAGGGCGTGGCCATCCCCCACGGCCGCATCAAGGGCCTCAAGCAGGCCTACGGCTGCTTCGTCCGCACCCGCGCGCCGGTGCCCTTCGGCGCCCCCGACGGCCTGCCGGTCAACCTGATTTTCGTGCTGCTCGTGCCCGAGGCCGCCACCGACCTGCATCTGCAGATCCTGTCGGAGCTGGCGCACTGCCTCGGCGAAAAATCCTTCCGCGAGCGGCTGCAAAGCCTCGACGACCCCGACGCCATCTACCAGTTGTTCAGCGAGAGCCATGCCGCAAATTAACGTCCAGCGCCTGTACGAGGAAACCCGCACCAAGCTGGAGCTGAGCTGGGTGGCGGGCATCACCGGCGGCGAGCGGGTGCTGACCAGCGAAACGGTGTCGAAGCCGTCGCTGGCGCTCATCGGCCATCTCAATTTCGTGCACCCGAACCGGGTGCAGATGCTCGGCTGCGCCGAGATGGATTATCTGCGCAGCCTGGATCAGGCGGGCCTCGAGCAGGCGATCGAGCATCTGTTCTCGACCGAGCTCGCGGCGGTGATCGTCGCCAACGGCGAGCGTGTGCCGCAGGCCCTGCTCGATGCCGCCAACCGCACCGAAACGCCGCTGTTCGCGTCACCTCAGGCCAGCCCGCGCGTGATGCAGGTGCTGAGCCATTACCTGGCCAAGACCCTGGCCGACTTCGTCACCCTGCACGGCGTGTTCATGGAGGTCATGGGCATCGGCGTGCTCATCACCGGCGACGCCGCCATCGGCAAGAGCGAGCTGGCGCTGGAACTGATCACCCGCGGCCACCGCCTCATCGCCGACGACATCGTGGAGATCTACCAGACCTCGCCCGACACCCTCGAAGGCCGCTGCCCCTCGCTGCTGCAGGACTTCATCGAGGTGCGCGGGCTGGGCATCCTCAACATCCGCGCCCTGTACGGCGAGGTGGCGGTGAAACCGAAGAAGACCCTGCGCTTCATCGTGCACCTGGAGCAGCCGGAGGACATCCACACCGCCGGCTACGACCGCCTGCACATGCAGCAGGAAACCCAGGAGATTCTCGGCGTCAGCATCCCCAAGGCCAGGCTGCCGGTGGCCGCCGGCCGCAACATCGCGGTGCTGGTGGAGGTCGCCGTGCGCAGCCACATCCTCCAGCTGCGCGGCATCGTCAGCAGCCAGCAGTTCCTCGATCGCCACGACCAGTTCCTGCGGGCGAGCGAGAGCGAGGACGAAGAAAGATAGCGCGCGCGATGCAGGTGATCCTGGTCAGCGGCCTGTCCGGCTCCGGCAAGAGCATCGTCCTCAACGTGCTGGAAGACGCCGGCTACTACTGCGTGGACAACCTGCCGGCGGAATTCCTGCCCCAGCTGATCGAACTGCTGAACGAGGAAGGGCGCAACCAGGTCGCCATCAGCATCGATGTGCGCACCGGCGAGACGCTCAAGCAGCTGCCGCAACACGTGAACGCCCTGCGCCACCAGGGCATCGACGTGCGCGTGCTGTTCCTCGAAGCGAACACCGAGACCCTGGTCAAGCGCTACAGCGAGACGCGCCGCCGCCATCCCCTGTCCGACGACCAGCGCACCCTGCCCGAATGCGTGGAGGCGGAACGGGAGGCGCTGGCGGAAATCGGCGAGCTCGGCCACCACATCGACACCAGCGAGCTGTCGCCCAACCTCCTGCGCGGCTGGGTCAAGGATTTCCTCGAACTCGACCGCTCGCGCATCACGCTGCTGTTCGAATCCTTCGGCTTCAAGCACGGGCTGCCGCTGGACGCGGACTTCGTGTTCGACGTGCGCTGCCTGCCGAATCCGTTCTACGACCCGCGACTGCGTCCGCTCACCGGGCGCGACCAGCCGGTGATCGACTTCATCGAGCAGCAGGAGGCGGCCATCAGCATGCTGGCGGACATCCGCTATTTCGTCGAGAAATGGCTGCCCTGCTTCATCCGCGACAACCGCGCCTATCTCACCGTCGCCGTCGGCTGCACCGGCGGGCAGCACCGGTCGGTCTATTTCACCGAGCGCCTGGCGGAGCGCTTCCGCGCCGAGTACCAGGTGCTGGTGCGGCACCGCGGCCTGAGCGCGTGAACCCGCTCGATCATTTGCGCCCCGGCGACTGGCTGACCCTGCTCGGCGGTCTGCTGGCGGTGGGCTGGCTGATGTCCGCGGCCTGGCACGGCGACGCGCCGACCCGCGTCGTCGTCCGCGCCGCGGGCCACATCGTCGCCGACACCGGGCTCGACGCCGACCGCCGCATCCTCGCCCATGGACCCCTCGGCACCAGCGTGATCGAGATCGCCCAGCGCCGCGTGCGCGTCGCCTCCGACCCGAGCCCGCGCCAGTACTGCGTGAAGCAGGGCTGGCTGTCCCGCGCCGGCGACGCGGCCCTGTGCCTGCCCAATCAGATCAGCGTGGAGCTGCTCGGCGCGGCCAGGCGCTTCGATTCCCTGGCCTACTGAGCGAGGGGCGATCCATGAAGCTCGAATTCGCCGCCACCCCCGAGGATCACCGCATCGCCTATCTGGCGGCGCTCGCCATCGGCCTGTCGCTGGTGGAGGCGGCGGTGCCATCGCCCCTGCCGGGGGTGAAGCCGGGGCTCGCGAACATCGTCACCCTGATCGTGCTCGACCGCTTTGGCTGGCGCGTGGCGGCATGGGTGTCGATCCTGCGGGTGGTCGCGGGCAGCCTGCTGCTCGGGACCTTCCTCTCCCCGTCCTTCGTCCTCAGCTTCACCGGCGCCGGCGCGGCGCTGCTGACCCTGGCCCTGACCCGGCCGCTGCCGGGGCGCTGGTTCGGCCCGGTGAGCCATAGTATCGTCGCCGCCTTCGCCCATGTCGCCGGCCAGCTCGCCGTGGTCTGGCTGTGGTTCATCCCCCACGCCGGCCTGGGCTACGTGGTGCCGATCTTCGCGGCGGCGGCCCTGTTTTTCGGCACCGTCAACGGCCTCATCGTCGCCGCGATCCTGGAACGCATGGCCGCCCCCCGGCGCGTGGCGCCCAGGCCGGCATGAAGCGCGGCGCCCTGTTCCTGCTGCTGGCGCTCGCCTGCACGGCGGCCGCCGCGGCCGACTGGACCCGCCTCACCCAGATCCGCGGCGAGGACCAGTATTTCTACGATGGCAGCAAGCTGGTGATCGACGGCGAGGAGATCACCTACTGGAAAAAGGTCGTGTTCAAGCGGCCGCAGCCGATGAAGAACCAGTTCGCGGCCTGGAGCCTGATGCGCGAGCGCATCAATTGCAGCCAGCACACCCTGCGCCTGATCAGCTATCTCTACTACGCGGCGGACGGCTCCGTCATCGACTACGTGCCGGACCACGAGAAGGAAGGCACGCCCATCATCCCGGACACCCTCGGCGACGCCTTCGAGCGCCAGATGTGCGCGCTGGTGAAGGCGAAGCAGGCCGCGGAGAAGCCCGCACCGAGCGCACCGGCCGCGCCCGATACTGCTTCGGAGCCGCCCACGACCGCGCCCGAATCAGCGCCCGAGTCCGCCCCCGCTCCCGCCACGCCGCCGGAACCCGCGGTGGCGCCGCGCTAGGGTTTGAGCCCGGCGTTCCCCTTCCCTACAATGATCCCATTCCCGCCACGCACCCCATGACTTCCTCGCCCACCATCACCCTGGCGCTCACCGGCGCCTCCGGCATGGCCTACGCCCTGCGCCTGCTGGAATGCCTGCTCGCGGCGAACTGCCGCGTCCATCTGCTCGCCTCGCAGGTGGCGCACATCACCGCCAGACAGGAGCTGGACCTGAGCCTGCCGTCGCGGCCGCAGGAACTGCAGGCGGTCCTGGAACAGCGCTATCAGGCGCGGCCGGGGCAGCTTGCGGTGTTCGGGCGTGAGGAGTGGTTTGCGCCGGTCGCCTCCGGCTCGAATCCGCCGGATGCGATGGTGGTGTGCCCCTGCACCATGGGCACCCTGGCGGCGATCGCCACCGGGCTCGCGGACAATTTGATCGAACGCGCGGCCGACGTGGTGATCAAGGAGGGCCGCAAGCTGGTCCTGGTGCCGCGCGAAACGCCGTTTTCCGCCATCCATCTGGAAAACATGCTCAAGCTTGCGCGCCTGGGTGTCGTTATACTTCCGGCCAATCCCGGCTTTTATCATCACCCCCAAACCGTACAGGATCTCGTGGATTTCGTCGTCGCGCGCATACTCGACCAGCTCGCGGTGCCGCACCAGTTGATGCCACGCTGGGGCGCCTCAGAGAGCTGAGATGCGGGGTGAGACGCGAGGAGTGAAATGTTCCAGAAGTTGAGGGATCGCATCGCGGACTATCTGAGCGAGTCCGCCGATCTCGAACCGTTCGAGTTGCCCCTGTTCCCCCTCAACACCGTGCTGTTCCCGGGCGGCGTGCTGCCCTTGCGCGTGTTCGAGCCGCGCTACATGGACATGGCCAAGGCCTGCCTGCAGGACAACACCCCGTTCGGCGTGTGCCTGATCAAGGACGGCAGCGAGGTGGCCACGGATCTTGCGCATCCGGCCGTTCCCCACGAGGTCGGCTGCCTCGCGCGCATCACCGACTGGGACATGCAGCAGCTGGGCGTCCTGAACCTGAAGGCCGTCGGCGTGCGCCGCTTCCGCATTCTGGACCACCGGGTCGAGGCCAATGGCCTGACCGTGGCCAGGGCCCAGCTGCTGCCGGTGGAGCCTTCCCTGCCGATGCCGGCGGAACACGCCGCCTGCGCGGGCGTGCTCAAGCACATCGTCAGCCGCGTCGGCGAGGACAAGTTCGAGGCGCCGCTCGCCTTCGACGACGCGGTGTGGGTCGGGTATCGCCTGGCCGAGGTGCTGCCGCTGAAGCTCACCGCCAAGCAGAGCATGCTGGAGATGACCGACACCATCGTCCGCCTGGAGGTGCTGCACCGCTTCCTGGGCCAGCAGGGACTGGCCACCTGACGCCGGCGCGGCGCCAAGAAAAAAGCCCGGCGTCGCCGGGCTTTTTTGTGTGCGTCGGAGCGGTCACTCCACCGGGAAGCCTGCCGCCTTCCACTCCGGATAGCCGCCGCGGAACCAGTAGACCTTGGTGTACTTGTTGTCGATGGCGACCTTGGCGCTCTTGTAGCTCTTCCAGCACTCGGGGCCGTTGCAGGAGAAGATCACCGGGGCGCTCTTGTCCTTGGGCAGCTTGCTCACGTCCCAGGCGTCGGCCTTCATGTCGAAATCCACTTCCTTGGCGCTCTTTTCCTTGTAGGGCAGGCTGATCGCGCCCTTGATGTGGCCTTCGGTGTACTCGTGTTCGACGCGCGTGTCGTAGATCGGCACGCCCTTGTCCATCAGCTCCTTGACCTGCTGCGCCGTGATCACGGTGGCGCCGGTGAGCAGCTTGGGCGTGAAGTAGCCCAGAGTGGACACGTATTCGTAGTCCTTGCGGTCGGCGGGCTCGAAACCGGCCAGGCGCATGTGCTGCAGCAGCTGGGTCTGGCCGGCGGTCTTCATCTGCAGCAGCGCGGCGCGGATCTTCTCCTGCTGGGCCGGCGGAATCTTGTCGTTCACCGCGACGCTGACGCTCGGCACCGGCTGGCTCTGGGAAATGACCTTGCCCGGGTTCTTCGCCAGCCACTTCTGCGCCACCGCCTCGTCCACCGCCGCCACGTCCGCCTGCCCGATGCCGAGGGCGAACAGGGCCGAGTCCTGGTAGCTGTTGTATTTCACGCTCTGGAAGAACTTCTTCAGGTGCAGGCCGGCGGCGTTCAGTTCGCCTTTCGCCAGATAGGTGGCCAGGGAATCCTCGGTCGGCAAGGCGAGGCGCTTGCCCTTGGCCTGCTCCAGCGTGGCGATGCCGCTGGCCTGGGTGGCGACGAACACCGTGCGGTCGGCGCCCGGCACCTTGGCCACCGGCGCATAGCCGTACTTCAGGGCGCTGCCGATCACGTGGGCCGGCGCGATCAGGATGGCATAGCGCCCGGTGCGGGTCGCCTGCAGCTCGGTGGTCGCGTTCTGGCCGACCACCAGCTTCACCTGGGCGCCGGTGGCCTTGGTCAGATAGGCCGCGAGCTCCTGGTAATTCTGCTGGGTGTCGAAGCTGTTGATGGCTTCGTTGTCGCCCATGTTGACGCTCATCAACAGGCTCTCGGCCGCTGCGGCGCTGCCGCACCACGCGGACACGGCCATGGCCGTCAACGCAAGGATTTTCTTCATGATGATCTCCAACTCACTCGAATAGTCCGAAAGGACTAAGCAATAGGCATGCCACTGCCGGCGGGGCAGGGGGGAAAATGCGCCGAACTTCCGGGTAATTGCGGCCTAAGACGGGTTTTCTTGAGGCCGCCGCGGCGGGACGGCGCAGGCGCCGGTCGTTGACCGGCCGGCAAAATTGACAAAAACTCGCACTTTCCAACCTTCAGGGGCAGCGCCGCCGCGCAGCAAGCCGGGCCGGCGCCCGCGGACGACGCATGGCGAAATTCTACCCAGGCATCACACCGGCGCTGGCCGAATTCATCGGCCGGCAGCATGTCTTCTTCACCGCCAGCGCCGCGGCCACGGGGCGCATCAATCTCTCGCCGAAGGGCTTGGACAGCCTGCGCATCCTGGGCGAGACGCGGGTGGCCTACCTGGACCTGACCGGCAGCGGCGCCGAAACCGCCGCCCACCTCAAGGCCGATGGCCGCCTCACGCTCCTGTTCTGCGGCTTCGAGGGGGATCCGCTCATTCTGCGCCTGTACGGACAGGGGCGCGTGGTGACCCCCGGCGACCCGGATTGGAGCGGCCTGGCGCCACACTTTCCGCAGCTGCCGGGCGCGCGCGCCATCGTCGTGCTGGAGATCGGCTCGGTGCAGACTTCCTGCGGCTTGGGCGTGCCCCGCTACCGCTACGAGGGCCAGCGCGACGAGCTGGTGAACTGGGCGGAAAGAAAGGGTGAAGCCGGGCTGGCCGCCTACCGCGAGGAAAAGAACCGCAGCAGCATCGACGGTCTTCCCACCGGCATCGAATGACTCAGAGCGCGGCCTTGATCGCGCGCCGCATGCTTTCCTCCAGCATCGGCACGGTGTCGTACTTGTCCAGATCCTCCGGCCGGATCCATTCGAAGTCGGTGTGCTCCCAGTCGATCTCGATGCGCGGGGTGCCCTTCAGGCGCACGAACAGCGGGTGCACGATCCAGCGCTTGCCCAGTCGCTCGTCAGTGAAGGCGTAGGCCTCGCCGATGGCGATGCTCGCGATGTCCTCCGGCTTCACGCCCAGCTCGGCCCGCAGCTCGATGTGCACGAGTTCCTCCAGCGGCCTCGGCTGGTCGATGACGCCGGCGACCACGCACCATTTGCCCTGATAACTGCGCACCTTGGCGCTGCGCTTGAGCAGCAGCAGCCGGCCCTGGCATTCCACGAAGCAGCTCAGCACCGGCATGTCGGTCGCATCGCGGAAATCGATGCGCCCGTCCGGCAGGCGCGGCAGATCCTTGCCGTATTTCTCCAGCAGCGCCGCAGTGTCCACCTTCGCGCCCATGATCCGCTCCCGCGCTAGCGCAGCAGGTAGTCCAGGGCGATGCCGGCGAAGATCGCGGCACCCACCCAGTTGTTGTGCAGGAAGGCCCTGAAGCATTGCTCGCGTTCGCGGCCGCGGATCAGCAGGTGGTGGTAGCCCATCACGCCGCCTGCCGCCGCCAGCCCCGCGTAGTAGATCCAGCCCATGCCCAGGCGCGCGCCGATGTAGGCCAGGAGCGCCAGCACGAGCGCGTAGCAGAGCATCACCGCCGCCACGTCGAAGCGGCCGAAGGTGATGGCGGAGGTCTTGATGCCGAGCTTGATGTCGTCGTTGCGGTCCACCATCGCGTACTCGGTGTCGTAGGCGATGGCCCAGAACACGTTCGCCAGCAGCAGCAGCCAGGCGATGGCCGGCACCGCGCCGGTGTGGGCGGCATAGGCCATGGGAATGCCGAAGCCGAAGGCGATGCCGAGATAGGCCTGGGGAATGGCGAAGAAGCGCTTGGTGTAGGGATAGCTCGCCGCCAGCAGCAGCGCCGGGACCGACATCAGGATGGTGAGGCGGTTGAGCGGCAGGATCAGCAGGAAGGCCGCGAGACTCAGCCCGGCCGCCAGCAGCAGCGCCTCCTTGCGGCTCACCAGTCCCGCCGCGAGCGGCCGGTCCCGGGTGCGCTCGACATGGGGGTCGATGTGGCGGTCGGCGTAGTCGTTGATCACGCAGCCGGCGGAGCGCATCAGCACCGTCCCCAAAATGAAGATCCACAGCACCACCAGATTCGGACGGCCGCTGGAGGAAAACCACAGCCCCCACAGCGTCGGCCACAGCAACAGCAGGATGCCGATGGGCCGATCGAGGCGCATCAGCTTTTCGTAGCGGGTGAGGCGTTCGCCCAGGGTCAGCGTGGTCACGGAAGCATCCGGCGGAAAAACCCCGATCTTATAGCCTGCACGTCCCGCAGGGTCAACACCGGGCGCCGCCGCGCCGGCTTGCGGTACAATGGGCGCCCTTTGCGCCGCCGTCCCCCGCTGTGCTATGAGCAATCCCGCCCATCGCCCCATCCGAAGCTTCGTGCTGCGCGCCGGCCGCGTGTCCAACGCCCAGCAGCGCGCCCTCGACACCCTGCTGCCGGTCTACGGCATCGCCTACCGCCCCGAGCGCCTCGACCTGGACCAGGCGTTCGGCCGCCACGCGCCGCACATCCTGGAGATCGGCTTCGGCATGGGCGAGACCACGGCGCACATCGCCGCCGCGCATCCGGAACTGGATTTCCTCGGCGTCGAAGTCCACACCCCGGGCATCGGCAGCCTGCTCAAGCAGATCGAGGAGCGCGGGCTCCGCAACGTGCGCATCATCCCCCACGACGCGGTGGAAGTGCTGCGCAACATGCTCGCCCCCGACAGCCTGGACGGGGTGCACATTTTTTTCCCGGATCCCTGGCCCAAGAAGCGCCACCACAAGCGCCGGCTGATCCAGCCCGCACTGGTGGCCCTGCTGTGCGACCGGCTGAAGCCCGGCGGCTATATCCATGCCGCCACGGACTGGGAGCATTACGCCGAGCACATTCTCGCCGTGCTCGCCGCCGAACCACGGCTGGAGAACACAGCCCGGGACTATGCACCGAAACCCGAATACCGGCCGACGACGAAATTCGAGACGCGCGGGCTCAAGCTCGGGCACGGCGTGTGGGACATCGTGTTCCGCAAGAAGCCCGCGCCTTGACCGAAAAGCCCTTTTCGGGTCTAATGTCGCGCTTTCCCGACCGCCGGCGCGATCTCTCCGGCGGTCTCTGGCCAAGTAGCTCAGTTGGTAGAGCAGAGGACTGAAAATCCTTGTGTCGGTGGTTCGATTCCGCCCTTGGCCACCATACACAGAAGCCCGGACCCGTTCCGGGCTTTTTTGCTTTTGGCGATGCTTCGTTTGCGCAGCAGCCGGACACCCCGACGCGGGAAAGGCTTTGCCGATCTGCCGCGCCTGCCGTCTCCTGCCACGGCCGCCGATCAGAAGGCCGCGCGGGCCGAGGCGCCGATTTCTCCGCCAGCGTTCTCGGTGACGCTGCCGCCTCCCAATGCCAGGTACAGGGCAACGCTGTCCATGAGCCGTTGCGCCTGGGCCGCGATCAGGTTCAGCCGGTTGCGCTCGACCTGCTGGCCGGCGACCAGGACTTCGACGTAGCCGGCGGCGCCGAGCGCATGGCGCTGCCGGACGGACTCCAAACCGGCGCGGGCGGCAGCATCGGCGGCGGCGAGGGAGGCGAGGGTCCGGGCGTCGTTGTCCACCGCGCCCAGGACATCGGCCACGTTGCGCAACCCGTCCAGGACCAGCTGCTGATAGTTCGCGGCGGCGGCCTCGAAGGCGGCGAGCGCCGCGCGCTTCTCCGCCGGCAGTCCGGGGTTGAACAGCGGCTGCGTCAGCTGGCCGAGCAGGCTCCAGACGGCCGTGCCGCTGCCGAACAGCGCCCCGCTGGTCAATGCCTGACTGGCAAGACTCGCCGACAGGTCGATCTGCGGGTACAGCCGCGCCACGGCGGCGCCGTATTCGGCATTGGCCGCGTGCATCGGCGCTTCGGCGGCGCGGATGTCGGGGCGGCCACGGACGAGTTCGGACGGCACAATCAGCGGGAGCTCCGCCGGCAGCTGGAAGTCCGCGAGAGAAAAGGCGAAATCGCCGCCGGCGGCAGGGGCGCGGCCGGCAAGGGTGGCCAGCAGATGTTCCGTCTGCAGCCGCTGCTGGATGAGGGCGGGAATCTGGGCGCGCGTCCCTTCCCACTGGCCCTGCAGAGAGAGGACTTCGTCCGGCGCGGCCTGTCCCAGCCGCAGCCGGTCCCGTGCGATCGCGAGGTGTTGTTCCTGTGCCTGGGCGATCGCCTCGAGCGCCTCGATCTGGGCGGCGAGCCGGGCGCGCGTGATGGCGGCCGTGGCGATGTTGCCGGCGAGCAGCAGGCGCGCGCCTTCCAGGCGATGCCGTTCGTAGTCGGCGCGCGCGGCCAGCACTTCGAGCGTCCGCCGGTTGCCGCCGGCGAGATCCCATTGATAACGCACGCCGACCCCCGCATTGAGCAGGCTGAATTCGCGCGGCTCGCCGCTCTGTCCCAGGCTGCTGGGGTTCAGGCGCTGGCGCTGCGCGGAGAGCCGCGCGTCGACTTGCGGAAACCGGGTCGAACCGGCCCGGGCCGCGTGGAGCTCCTGCGCCTGGCGCAGCGTCGCCTCGGCTGCCGCGAGGCTCGGATTGGCCGCGAGCGCCGCGTCGATCAGGGCATCCAGCCTGAGGGAACCCAGCGCCTCCCACCAGCGCTGCGGCAGGGCGTGGGTCAGGCCGATGCCCTGGGTGGCACCGTGCGCCACCGGTGCCGAAGCCGTCCTTTGCGGAAGCGGAGCAGCGGTATAGGTTTGGACGGCGGGCGCCGCGGGCCGCTGGAAGTCTGGCCCGGCCGCGCAGCCGCCCAGCAGCGTGGCCACGGTCAGGCCCGCGAGCAAAAAGGAAGGCGAGGGACGAAGAACACGGGCGTGTGGCACGGCAATGCTCCTGGTTTGCTGCGCATGAAATGGAAAGCGCGCCATCAGTCGAAGCCCCGCCCCTCGCCGGCTTCCTCATGGGTGACGCCGTCGCGGATGTGATAGATGCGCCTGAAGGTCGGGATGATCTTCTCGTCGTGGGTGACGACAACGATGGCGGTCTCGTATTTCCTCGCCATGTCGTTGAGGATGCGGATCACCGTCAGCGCGCGCTGCGAATCGAGGGGCGCGGTGGGCTCGTCGGCCAGGATCACCGGCGGGCGGTTGACCAGTCCGCGGGCGATGGCCACCCGCTGCTGCTCGCCACCGGACAGCTGCGCCGGCATGGCGCGCGCCCGGTGCCGCACGTCCAGGGCTTCGAGCAGGTCCAGGGCGCGTTGCCGGGCCTGATCGTTGGGCACGCCGGCGAGCATGGGCAGCAGGGCCACGTTGTCGGTGACGTCGAGGAAGGGAATCAGATACGGCGCCTGGAACACGAAGCCGATCTTGTCACGGCGCAGAGCACGCAGGTCGCGCACCTTCCAGCCCTGGTCGTAGATCACCTCGTCGCCGAGCCTCATGTGCCCGGCGGTCGGGTCGATCACCGCGCCCAGGCATTTGAGCAGGGTGGTCTTGCCCGAACCCGAGGGGCCGATCAGCCCCACCACTTCGCCCGGCTCCACGACCATGTCCACGCCCTTCAGCGCATCGACGGCGGTGTCGCCCGTGCCATAGCGCTTCTTCAGCCCTTCGATGCGAATGCCCTTGCCCGCCATCTCAGCCTCCGATCGCCTCGGCCGGATCGACCTTGAGCGCGATGCGAATCGCCACCAGGCTGGCCAGCGCGCAAATCAGCAGGATGGCAAAAAAGCCGACCACCGAATCCTGGGGCATCAGCAGCACATACTTGGGGAACAGCGGCGCGGCGAAGGTGGCGCTGATCTTGCCGACGACGAAGCCGATCACGCCCAGCACCAGCGCCTGCTGCAGGATCATCGCGGCAATGGTGCGGTTCTTCGTGCCGATGAGCTTCAACACCGCGATTTCACGGATCTTGTCCATGGTGAGGGTGTAGATGATGAAGGCGACGATGGCAGCGCTCACCATCGCCAGGATCATCAGGAACATGCCGATCTGCTTGGCCGAGGTGGCGATGAGCTTGCCGACCAGGATCGCCTCCATCTGCGTGCGGTCGTACACGGTGAGCCGCTTCCAGCGGCGGATCGGCTCGGCCACTTCCTGCGGTGTGTAGCCGGGTGCGAGCCGCACCAGAACGGCGTTGACGTAGTTGTTGCTGGTCTGCGAGGCGAGGATGGCGTCGAGCAGTCCCGGCACGCTGGGACGGTCGAAGGCGGGATTGGCCGCGGTGCGGCGGCGCTGCATCAGGATGGCGTCGTTGTCCTTGAGGAACTGGGCCTCCTGCGCATCCTTGAGCGGGATGAACACCATCGGGTCGCCACTGGACGAGACCATGCGGCGGGTGAGCCCGACCACGGCGTAGTGGTTGCGGCGGATCTTCAGCACATCGCCCAGCCGGAAGCCGGTGGCGACGTCTGCTACCGCCTCGTAGTGGCCGCGGGTGATCTGGCGGCCGGCGATCAGATAGGGCGGCCAGCCCGGATCGCCGGGCTGGCCGGCCATTATGCCCACCACCATCGCCCGCACGTCCCTGTCCCCCTTGCCCACCTGCATGGTGAGATAGGTGACGTTGGCGGCGGCGGCCACGCCCGGCATCGCGCGGATGCCGCGCCACAGGTCGTCGTACACGCTGGAGGATTCGGCGTAGGGGCCGAGGGTGTCCTTCTGCACCACCCACAGATCGGCGCCGCTGTTGTCGAGCAGGGCCTTGCCGTCGTCCACCATGCCGCGATACACCCCGGCCATGGTGAGGGTGACGCCGATCAACAGCCCCAGCCCGACACCGGTGAAGATGAACTTGCCCCAGGCATGCAGGATGTCGCGGCCGGCCAGGCTGATCATCGCCGCGCTCCGGCGATGCGCTCGACCACGTGGACGCGGCTGCGCGCGCTGAGCGCCTTCTCGCTGTAGATGACGACGCGCTGGCCGGCGTCCAGGCCCTGCAGCACCTGCACCCTGCCGTCGAGATCGGCACGCCCGAGCCTGACCGGGACGAAGCGCAGCCCATCGCCCTCCAGCACCCACACGCCGCGCTTTCCGCCCACCTCGCGGATCGCGGCATTGGGGATCGCGGGAGCGGCCGGCAACGCGGGCAGAGCGACCGTCACCTCCGCCAGCTCGCCGATCGGCGGCAGCGGTTGCGGCACGCGGTCGAACACGATCTTGGCCAGGGTTTCCTCGGTGACCGCGTCCGCCAGCGGCTCCACGCGCAACACCCGTCCCGGCAGCAGCTGGCTCTGCCGCGAACGCAGGCGGATCTGCGCGGGCAGGCCCGCCGCGAGCCCTTCGGCGCTGATCTGGTCGAAGCGGGTGTCGATCCACAGGCTTGCCGGATCGATCAGTTCGACCACGGCCTGGCCGGCGACCACGGTCGTGCCCGGGTCGGCGTCGCGCGCCGTCACCAGTCCGGCCACCGGCGCCACCAGTTTCAGGTTGCCGCGCTGGGCGCGCAGGGCATCCAATTCGCCGCGCAGACGGACGACGTCCTCGCGCGTCGCGGCGTAGGCGGCCTGGGCCACGTCCAGTTCCTGCCGCTTGGTCGCCACGCTCTCCTCGCTGGTGCCGCGCACCGCGAGCAGCTGCGCATAGCGCTCGGCCTGGGCACGGGCATAGACCAGTTTCGCCTCGGCCTGGCTCACCGCCGCCGCCGCGGCTTTGAGCGCGGCCTCCCCGGCACGGACGCGCGCATCCAGATCGACCGGATCCATCTCGCCCAGCACCTGGCCCGCCTTCACAGCATCGCCGACATGCACGTCCAGGCGCCCGACGCGGCCGGCAACGGTGGGTCCGATCCGGTAGGTGAAACGCGCCTGCACCGTGCCGATGCCGAATAGCGCCGGCGCCAGCGATTGCCGCTCCACGGCGGCGACTGTTACCGCAACGGGCGCAAGCGGGCCGGAGCGCAGCGCGACATACACGAACAGCAGGAGCAATGGAACGATGGTGGCGACCAGCCCCCATGTGCGGCGCTGCAGGCGGGGAAGTTTCAGTGTCATGTCAGCTCCCGATGCCGCGCCGGTAGATCGCGAACACGCCGGGCGCGTCGCGGCGTAGGCGTTTTACGTCCCCGGCGAGCAGGGATTGCATCACCAGTCCCTGGATCGAACCGATGAAGGCCGCCACGGCGGCATCGACATTCAGCTTCGGATCGAGCTCCCCCGCCGCCTTGCCCGCCTTGAGCAGGCGACGCAGCCGCTCGCCATAGCGCTGGATCAGGGTGCGGGCGATGCCCTTGGGGAGGGTCTCCCCGGGCTTTTGCAGCTCGCCGAAGAGCATGCGCGGCACGCCAGGATGTTCGGCGACGAAGTCGATGTGCGCCATGAACACCGCCTCCAGGGCGGCGACCGGCGAGGCGGCGCCGTTCGCCGCCTCGTCCACGCCGCGCATCAGGCGTTCGGCGACCCAGGACATCACTGCCTCGAGAATCGCCTCCTTGGTGGGAAAGTGCCGGAACAAGGCACCCTGGGTCAGGCCCATGCGCTGGGCGATGGCCGTGGTCGTGATGTCGCTCGGATTCTGTTCGGCGGCCAGCTCGATCACGGTTTCCACGGTGACCGCGCGCCGCTCTTCGGCCGGCAGGTGTGGGCAACGCCCAGTCATGAATTCGGACCCCGGAGAAGCGGATGAGAGAAGTAAGTAATCTATTACTATCTTACCGAAACACCGCCGCGATGCAAGAGGCCGTTGCCGGCTGCGGCCAAATGCCGACCGCTGACCCGTTTTCATTGCCGCCGCGGGTGGCCGCCCTGCGGCAACCCATGCCAGCATGGCTTTGCAGCGATCTCCGGACCACCGCTGACCCGGCACGCGATTGGCCAGCGAGACCCCGTGACCAACCATCCCCACCTTTGCGCCAGCGCTATGCCACGCGTTGCCCGCGGATCACTGCCCAGGCACGCTCCCGCTGCCCTACCTGCTCAAAATGGAGTGCCTGCGCGTGGAGCAGACGGCGCCGACCAGAGTATGAAAGAACCGCCTCGCCCCGCACGTGCTCGACTTCATCACGCGGCGGCGCCCGTTTCTGGCGCTACCTGCTGATCGGCTTTTTTACCGTCGCACCCCTATGGGTGACCTAGCTCGTGTTCGACTTCGTCTTCAGCCTGCTGGCGAAGACCGGGGCGCCCTTCCTGCGCACCGCCACCCGCGCGCTGCGGCCGCTGGCCGAGACGCTCACGGATTGGCTGACGAACCCGACGGTGCATTACGTGTTCGCCGCCCTGCTCACCGTCGCCAGCGTGTATGGCATCGGCCTGCTCGCATCCGTGGTCGTGGGGCGGCGGCTGATTGCGTGGATGGAGCGTCTGCTCACGCCCCTGCCGCTGGTGCAGGCCATCTACGGTGCCACCAAGCGCTCTTTGCAGACCCTGCGCCAGCCGCCGGCCACCGGGCAGCGCGTATTGCTGATCAGCTTCCCCACTCCGGAGAGGCAATGACCTTCGTCATGACTGGCGACACCAATGTGTCGGCCCGGGTGCGCTTCACGTGCCCGGGCGAGTTGCCCGCGACACGGGATTGAAGGCTTCCGCGCGCTCCGTGTTATCCCGCCCGGCGCCGGCAGGCGGCGCCGCGTGACGGAACGTTCGCCCGTCATCGCGGTCGTGTATACATAAACCATGCACCCGCCAAATGCGGGGGCGTCAACTGGGCGGCATGCATACGGCAGCCCGACTCGGAACAAAGGCCGGATTCGATGACCCACATGCCCTCCCCCCCGGATTGGCACGCGCGGCCCGCTGCCGACGCGCTGACGCACTTCGACTCCACGCGTCAGGGGCTCTCGGCGCAGCAGGTGGCCGAGCGCCTGCAGCGGCACGGGCGCAACGTCCTGCCGCCGCCGAAGAAGCGCGGGCCGCTGCTGCGCTTCCTGTTGCAGTTCCACAACGTGTTGATCTACGTGCTGCTGGCCGCCGCCGTCGTCACCGCCCTGCTCGGCCACTGGGTGGACAGCCTGGTGATCCTGGGGGTGGTGGTGATCAACGCCGCCATCGGCTTCCTCCAGGAGGGCAAGGCGGAGCAGGCGCTAGAAGCGATCCGCGACATGCTCGCGCCCCACGCCCAGGTGCTGCGCGACGGCCGCCGTCAGGAGGTGGAGGCGGCGGAACTGGTGCCGGGCGACATCGTCTACCTGGCCTCGGGCGACCGGGTGCCCGCCGACCTGCGGCTGATCGAGGTGAAGAGCCTGAAGGTCGAGGAGGCCGCACTCACCGGAGAATCCCTGGCGGTGGAAAAGCAGGCCGATCCCGTCGACGCCGCCGCAGCCCTGGGCGACCGCGCCTGCATGGCCTGGTCGGGCACCCTGGTCACCTATGGCCAGGGCGTGGGCGTGGTGGTGGCCACCGGCGCCGCCACGGAAATCGGCCGCATCAGCCGCATGCTGGCGGAAGTGGCGGAGCTGCAGACGCCGCTGCTGCGGAAGATGGCGCAGTTCGGCCACTGGCTCACGGGAGCGATCCTCGCGCTGGCCGCGGGCACCTTCGCCTACGGCACGCTGGTGCGCGGCTTCAGCGTCGGCGAGATGTTCCTTGCCGCGGTGGGACTGGCGGTGGCGGCGATTCCGGAAGGGCTGCCGGCGATTCTGACCATCACCCTCGCCATCGGCGTGCAGGCGATGGCGCGGCGGCGCGCGATCGTGCGCCGGCTGCCGGCGGTGGAGGCCCTGGGCTCGGTGACGGTGATCTGCTCCGACAAGACCGGCACCCTCACCCGCAACGAGATGACGGTGCAGGAAATCGTCACCGCCGAGCACGGCTTCCAGGTGTCGGGCACTGGCTATGCGCCGGAGGGCGGATTCGCCCTGGCGCAGCGGGAAGTTTCGCCGGAGGCGCATCCGATCCTGACGGAAATCGCGCGCGTGGCCATGCTGTGCAACGATGCGAGCCTCAGCCGCGAGCATGGCGACTGGACCCTCGCCGGCGACCCCACCGAGGGCGCGCTGCTCGCCATGGGCATGAAGGCCGGGCTGGATCCGAAATTCGAGAACGAGGCCCTGCCGCGCACCGATGTCATCCCGTTCGAATCCGAGCACCGCTTCATGGCCACGCTGCACCACGACCACACGGGCCGCGGCTACATCTACCTCAAGGGCGCGCCGGAGCGGGTACTGGCCCTGTGCAGCAGCCAGCGGCGCGGCGCGGACGACGAAGCACTCGCGCCCGATCACTGGCACGCGGCCATGGCGCAGGCGGCGGGCCGCGGCATGCGGCTGCTGGCCCTGGCGCTG
>CAYUJV010000032.1:0-27193 GCA_964445085.1 uncultured Burkholderiales bacterium | reverse complement strand
CCTAATGCACCGTCGGCGCGTTCTCGACTTCTCGAAAACTGTTAAAACTTGGGATTTGTTCTTATCCGCATTCAATAACAGCGCCCGCGTTCAGCATGTTTTTACCAACATCTCTGCGGCGGACAAGCGGTGGATAGTTTTGCCGGAGTACCAGTATTCGCCAGCCGAAATTCCAAAGCATCAAGAAACTATCGTCTTTTCGAGTCCACACGAGGCTGATGTCATCCTAGAACTCTTCCAAAAGCACGTGGGTGAGGATGTACTGAAGAAGTCCCGTCTTTGCGTGGATATTACCGGTTTCATGCGCCCACACATCATGTTCCTGGTGAACTACCTGAAGATGATTGGGGTGGAAAAGTTCGACGTCGTCTACACCGAGCCGTCGCAATACGGACGCAAGGAGGAGACAAGGTTTTCTAGTGACGTCATTGCAGTGCGTCAGGTTGCTGGCTTCGAGGGAGAGCATGTCGACGACATAGAAAACGATGTATTGATTGTCGGCGTCGGATATGACAACGAACTTGTCTCCCGGGTAGTTAATGAGAAAGACATCAAGAATCTTATTCAACTGCTAAGTCTTCCATCGCTAAGCGCGGACATGTATCAGGAAAGCATTTTGCGCCTCGACAAGACCTCACTTGCAAATGATCGGTCGATGGAAGATCGTGTTTTCTATGCCCCAGCGAACGATCCTTTTGTCATTGCGTACGAACTATCGGAAATGCTCAAACAGCTTCGTTCGCGTGGGCCTGTCGGCAACATATACCTAAGCCCCCTGGCAACGAAGCCGCAGGCGCTCGGTTTCGCTTTGTTCTATATGGCGGAACTACGTGATGAGCCCGCCAGTGTGATCTTCCCGTTTTCCGCTTCTTACTCCAAGGAGACTAGTACCGGCATAGGACGAACATGGGTCTACGAGGTTTGTGTTTAGCAACCCGGGATTGTCGTTTCGGAGATGTCGGTCGGGCAGCCAGTCGGTGGTTTCGCAATGATTGCTGGACACCAGAGGGGCGCTCACGGTTGGGCTTGGTAGGCGCTGGTGACCTACGGCCGATGACGACTCCATAACGGCCGTTTGAGTCGTTTGTTCCAAACGGCAACAAAGGCCGAAAAGCACTCAGCCGATTCCGGGAGCTCAGCGGCAGCACCCCCCAGATTGCTGACCTCCATTGCTTCGAAATCCATCGCACATCGTCACAGTCCAGCGCGGTGCCGCTAGCCTCTTGAAAACTATGCTTGCACACGACTACATATGCCTCAGTATTCGGCTCGATTTCGTGGGGCAAATTTGGGGCAATTCGAGAGCCAAACCATGCCCATCTATGCCAATTCGAACTCTGTGAGGCGATGGCTGTCCTCGGTTTAACTTGTTGCTGCGAAAGGGAAAAGCAGATCTCTGGCAGCACACCGACCCAGCGTCCCAACACAATCGGCGTGTGCTGCGCCAGGCTCTGCTGGATGACTGCTGCCTGTTCCGGGCTGTCCATGGGCGGGCGGGCTATTTCTTGGCGTGGGACTGAACCACCTGCAGCAATTGGGCGAACACCTTGGGATTGCCACCCACCACGTTGCCGCTTTCCAGATAGCCTTCCTCGCCGTCGAAGTCGGCGATCAGGCCACCCGCCTCCAGCACCAGCAGTGCGCCCGCCGCCATGTCCCAGGCTTTCAGGCCGGCCTCGAAGAAGCCGTCGGTGCGGCCCGCCGCCACATAGGCCAGGTCCAGCGCAGCCGAGCCGGGACGGCGCAGGCCGGCGGTCTTGGTCATGAGCTCGCCGAAGATCTTCAGGTACTGGTCGGCGAAGGAGAAGTCACGGAAGGGAAAGCCGGTGCCGATGAGCGAGTCGGCCAGCTTGGTGCGCTTGCTCACGCGCAGGCGGCGCTCGTTGAGGAAGGCGCCGCGGCCGCGGGTGGCGGTGAACAGCTCATTGCGCGTGGGGTCATAGACAACCGCGTGGGTCAGCACGCCGCGATGGCTGCAGGCGATAGAGACCGAGTATTGGGGGAAGCCATGCAGGAAATTGGTGGTGCCATCCAGCGGATCGATGATCCACACGTATTCCGAATGGCCTTGGGCACCGCGCTCCTCTGCTAGAATCGCGTGGTCCGGATAGGCGCCGAGCAGCGTCTCCACGATCGCCTGTTCCGCGGCGTGATCCACTTCGCTCACGAATTCATTGTGGGTCTTGGTCCGGACCGTCAGGAGGTCCAGGTCTTCGGAAGCGCGGGCAATGATGTTGCCGGCGCGGCGCGCGGCCTTCACCGCGGTGTTGAGCATCGGATGCATGGGAACCTTCGCATGGTGAGCAGCCGCGGGCCATCCCGGCACAGGCTTGCGCCCGCGCAGCACGTCAGCGGCAACTCGTTAAAGAACAAAGGCGGTATTTTAGATTGAATCCCCCGTCCGTGAAACTCGACCCCCAGGGACTGGATGCCCTGGCCAACATCCGGGTCGTGCTCTCCCACACCAGCCATCCGGGCAACATCGGATCCGCCGCGCGCGCGATGAAGACCATGGGCCTGAGCCGGCTGGCGCTGGTCCAACCCCGGCATTTCCCGCACCCGGAAGCAGATGCCCTGTCCGCGGGCGCGGTGGACGTGCTGCGGGCGGCGCGCGTGCACCCAAGCCTGGACGACGCCCTGGCCGGTTGCGTGCTGGCCGTCGGTCTCACGCGGCGCCAGCGCGGCCTGTCCCACGAGCCGCTGGACGCGCGGGCGGCGGCGGCAAGACTGATCGCCACGGCCCGGACCCAGCCGGTCGCGCTGGTCTTCGGCAACGAGACTTCGGGGCTGTCCAACGAGGAGCTGGGCAAATGCCAGATGCTGGTGACCTTCCCGGCGAACCCCGACTATCCGTCCCTCAACCTGGCCGCCGCGGTGCAGGTCATGGCCTACGAACTGCGCCTGGCGGCACTGGGGGAAGCCCAGGCCGGCGCGGAGCGGCGCGAACTGGCGGCCCTCGAGGACGTCGAGTTCTTCTTTGCCCGCCTCGAGGAAACCCTGATCGACATCCACTTTCTCGACCCCGCGCACCCGAAGAAGCTGATGCCGCGCCTGCGCCGCCTGTTCTCCCGCACCCAGCTGGAAAAAGAAGAGCTGAGCATCCTGATGGGCATCCTCAAGCAGGTCAATTTAAAGGGAATGCCTAAAGTGGACTGATTTTGTCAACTTCCGTATAATCGACCTCCACCTCTGGATAGCCCAACTGCGGATAGGCCAATGTTCAAGCATCTGCGTGAAGACATCGCCGTCGTTTTCGAGCGCGACCCCGCCGCCCGCTCCACCTGGGAAATCCTCACCACCTACCCGGGCGTCCATGCCCTGATCATCCACCGCTTCTCCCACTGGCTGTGGAAGATCGGTCTGAAGTGGCTGGCCCGATTCAGCTCGCACCTCGCGCGCTGGCTGACGGGCATCGAAATCCACCCAGGCGCCACCATCGGACGCCGGGTGTTCATCGACCACGGCATGGGCGTGGTGATCGGCGAAACGGCCGAAATCGGCGATGACTCAACGCTTTATCATGGCGTCACCCTCGGCGGGACGACCTGGAAGAAGGGCAAGCGCCACCCCACCCTGGGCAAGGGCGTGGTCATCGGCGCCGGCGCCAAGGTGCTGGGCCCCATCACCATCGGCGACGGCGCCAAGATCGGCTCGAACGCGGTGGTGGTGAAGGACGTTCCGCCCGGCGCCACCGCGGTGGGCATTCCGGCCCGCATCCTCGACAGCGACCAAGCCAGGCAGCGCGCCGCCACCGCCGAGAAGATGGGCTTCTCGGCCTATGCCATCAGCCAGGACATGAACGATCCCATGGTCCAGGCCATCCACGCGATCCTCGACCACACCGCCGCCAATGACCGACGCATGGCATTGATTTTGAAGGCACTGGAGCAACTCGGGGTGGACACCGACAAGGTCACGGTTCCGGAACAGGAATTCGACGTGAACTATTTGAACAAAATAGTTGACTAAAACGCTCGGGTACGGTAGCTTTACACCCTGTCGCCCGGGCACGGGCTCCCACAATCAGGAACCTGGGGAAACTGCTATGAGACTGACAACCAAAGGACGCTTCGCGGTCACCGCCATGCTCGACCTGGCCCTGCGCGACGGCAATGGCCCCGTTACGCTCGCCGGGATCAGCGAGCGCCAGAAGATCTCCCTGTCCTATCTGGAGCAGCTGTTCGGCAAGCTCCGGCGGCATGCGCTGGTGGACAGCGTGCGCGGCCCCGGCGGCGGTTACACCCTGGCCAAGAGCACGGCCAGCGTATCCGTGGCCGACATCATCCGCGCCGTGGACGAGCCCATCGACGCCAGCCAGTGCGGCGGCAACGAGAACTGCCTGGACGGCCACCGTTGCATGACCCATGAGCTGTGGACGTCCCTCAACCGCCATATCTACGATTACCTGGAATCGGTTACGCTTTCGGATTTGGTCGCCCAGCAACAGGCGCAGGCGGCCAAGGTCGCGGTGATGCGCGACCAGCGCGACCCGGTGGCACCGGGAAGCAAGGCCGCGGTCGCCTGAGCGCCGGCAAGAACAGTAGAAACGAAGGACGCACACCCATGGTGAAACTACCCATCTACCTCGACTACTCGGCCACCACCCCGGTGGACCCCCGCGTCGCGGAGAAGATGATCCCCTATCTCACGGAAAAATTCGGCAACCCGGCCTCGCGCTCCCATCCCTTCGGCTGGGAGGCGGAAAAGGCGGTGGAAGCCGCCCGCGAGCAGGTCGCCGCCCTGGTCAATGCCGACCCGAAGGAAATCGTCTGGACCTCCGGCGCCACCGAGTCGAACAACCTCGCCATCAAGGGCGCGGCCCACTTCTACAAGGGCAAGGGCAAGCACCTGATCACGGTGAAGACCGAACACAAGGCGGTGCTCGACACCTGCCGCGAACTGGAGCGCCAGGGCTTCGAAGTCACCTACCTCGCCCCGGAGCCCAACGGCCTGCTGGATCTGGACAAGTTCAAGGCTGCGATCCGCCCCGACACCATCCTCGCCTCCGTGATGTTCGTGAACAACGAAATCGGCGTGATCCAGGACATCGAGAAAATCGGCGAAATCTGCCGCGAAAAGGGCGTGATCTTCCACGTGGATTCGGCCCAGGCCGCGGGCAAGGTGCCCATCGACCTCGCCCGGCTCAAGGTCGACCTGATGTCCTTCTCCGCCCACAAGATCTACGGGCCGAAAGGCATTGGCGCCCTGTACGTCCGGCGCAAGCCGCGCATCCGGCTGGAAGCCCAGCGCCGCGGCGGCGGCCACGAACGCGGCCTGCGCTCCGGCACCCTGCCCACCCACCAGATCGTCGGCATGGGCGAGGCCTTCGCCATCGCCCAGGCGGAGATGGCCACCGAGAACGAGCGCATGCGCATGCTGCGCGACAAGCTCTGGAGCGGGCTGAAGGAAATCGAGGAAGTGTACGTGAACGGCGACATGGAGCAGCGCGTGCCGCACAACCTCAACGTCAGCTTCAACTTCGTCGAGGGCGAATCGCTGATCATGGCGATCAAGGACGTGGCGGTGTCGAGCGGCTCGGCCTGCACCTCGGCCAGCCTGGAGCCGTCCTACGTGCTCAAGTCCCTCGGGCGCAGCGACGAATTGGCGCACAGCTCCATCCGGTTTACCATTGGCCGTTTCACCACCGAGGAAGAGGTGGCCTACACCATCGACCTCGTGCGCGGCAAGATCGCCAAGCTGCGTGAGCTGTCGCCGCTGTGGGAGATGTACAAGGACGGCATCGATCTGAATTCCATCCAGTGGGCAGCCCATTGAATTCAGGTGGTAGTCAGTAGCGGGTAGCCGGTAGCTTGTTGTCGTCGCGCGCGAAACGCGCGCTTGCATGGCTACCGCCTACCAGCCACCTCCTACCAGCTAAACGAAAGGAGAAGTAAACATGGCTTACAGCGACAAGGTCCTCGATCACTACGAAAACCCCCGCAACGTGGGCTCCTTCGGCAAGGACGATGACACCGTCGGCACCGGCATGGTCGGCGCTCCGGCCTGCGGCGACGTGATGAAGCTGCAGATCAAGGTCGGCAAGGACGGCGTGATCGAAGACGCCAAGTTCAAGACCTACGGCTGCGGCTCGGCCATCGCCTCCAGCTCGCTGGTGACCGAGTGGGTGAAGGGCAAGACCCTGGACCAGGCGCTCGAAATCAAGAACACGCAGATCGCCGAGGAACTCGCGCTGCCCCCGGTGAAGATCCACTGCTCGATCCTGGCCGAAGACGCCATCAAGGCCGCGGTCGCCGACTACAAGCAGAAGCACGGCGAGGAAGCCGCCGCGCCCGCCGCGGCGACGGCCAACAAATAAGTTTTCGCGAGGCGCATCCATGGCAATCACGCTGACTGACAAAGCCGCCGACCACGTCAAGAACTTCATCGCCAAGCGCGGCAAGGGCATCGGCCTGCGGCTGGGCGTGCGCACCACCGGCTGCTCCGGCCTGGCCTATGTGCTCGAATTCGTCGACGAAGTGAATCCGGACGAGCAGGAATTCGAGAGCCACGGCGTGCGGGTCTTCGTCGATCCCAAGAGCCTGGCCTACATCGACGGCACCGAGCTCGATTACGCCCGCGAAGGCCTGAACGAAGGGTTCAAGTTCAACAACCCGAACGTCAAGGACACCTGCGGCTGCGGCGAGTCCTTCAACGTTTGAGCTGGTAGCCTGTAGGGGGTAGCCAGTAGCCATTCTAAGTAGCGCGCCCTGCGCGCGCCTTGCAAGCTACAAGCTACCGGCTACGAGCTACCCGCCCGCCATGATCGACTTCTCCAAAAATCACTTCGAGCTTTTCGGCCTCGAGCCGGCCTTCGACATCGACCTCGGCCGGGTCGAGCAGGCCTATCGGGACCTGCAGGCACAGGTGCATCCGGACAAGTTCGCCCACGCCACCGATGCGGAGAAGCGCCTGTCGATGCAGTGGGCCACCCACGCGAATGAAGCCTATCAGACGCTGAAGCAGCCCATCGCGCGGGCACGCTACCTCCTGCGCCTGCATGGGGTCGAGACCCAGGAGGAAACCAACACCGCGATGCCGGCCGATTTCCTCATGGCGCAAATGGAATGGCGCGAGGCCATCGGCGAGGCCAAGGAGGCGGCGGAAATCGCCGAGCTCGACCATCTGAGCGGAAAACTGCGCAAGGAAATCCATCAGCTGGAGGCGCGCCTCGCCCAGCAGATCGATGTCGAGCACGCCTACGCCGAAGCGGCGGAAACGGTGCGCAAGATGCGCTTTTTCGAGAAGCTGAAAGAAGACATCCACTCGGCCCTCGAGGCCCTGGAAAGCTAAGGGACACCCTACCTGATGGCACTGCTGCAGATCTCCGAGCCCGGCATGAGCACCGCCCCGCACCAGCACCGGCTGGCGGTGGGCATCGACCTGGGCACGACCAATTCGCTGGTGGCCACCGTGCGCAGCGGCATGAGCGTCGTGCTCAGCGACGAGAAAGGCCGCAGCCTGCTGCCCTCGGTCGTGCGCTACCTGCCCGATGGCAGCACCCAGGTGGGCGTCGAGGCGCAGCTGCACCAGTGCGCCGACCCGAAGAACACCATCGTCTCGGTCAAGCGCTTCATGGGGCGCGGCCTGAAAGACATCGAGCACAGTCACGAAATGCCCTACCAGTTCGTCGACGCGCCCGGGATGGTGCAGCTGAAGACGGTGGCCGGGACCAAGAGCCCGATCGAGGTCTCGGCGGAAATCCTCAAGGTGCTGCGCCTGCGCGCGGAAAAGGCCCTCGGCGGCGAACTGGTCGGAGCAGTCATCACCGTGCCCGCCTATTTCGACGACGCCCAGCGCCAGGCGACCAAGGACGCGGCGCGGCTGGCCGGCCTGAACGTCCTGCGCCTGCTGAACGAGCCCACCGCCGCTGCCGTGGCCTATGGCCTGGACAACGCGGCCGAGGGGGTGTACGCGGTCTACGACCTGGGCGGCGGCACCTTCGACATCTCCATCCTGCGCCTGCAAAAGGGCGTGTTCGAGGTGCTGGCCACTAGCGGCGACTCGGCCCTGGGCGGCGACGACTTCGACCGCCGCATCTACTGCTGGGTGCTGGAGCGCGCCAACCTGTCCCAGCTCAGCGCCGAGGACAACCGCCTGCTGATGGCGAAGGCGCGCGAGGTGAAGGAAGAGCTGACCTCCCACCCGGAGACGCGCTTCACCGCCGTGCTCTCCACCGGCGACATGGTGGACCTGCCCATCACCAGCGAAATCTTTGTCGAACTCACCCGCAGCCTGGTGCAGAAGACCCTGATTCCCACCCGCAAGGCCCTGCGCGACGCCGGCCTCGATGCCGGGGACATCAAGGGGGTGGTCATGGTGGGCGGCTCCACCCGCATGCCGCCGATCCAGCACGCCGTGGCCGAGTTCTTCGGCCAGGAGCCGCTGAACAATCTGGACCCGGACAAGGTCGTGGCGCTGGGCGCGGCCATCCAGGCCAACGTGCTCGCCGGCAACAAGGGCGCCGACGACATGCTGCTGCTGGACGTGATCCCGCTGTCGCTGGGGATCGAGACCATGGGCGGCCTGGTGGAAAAGGTCATCCCGCGCAACTCCACCCTGCCCATCGCCCGCGCCCAGGACTTCACCACCTTCAAGGACGGCCAGACCGCGATGAGCTTCCACGTGGTGCAGGGCGAGCGCGAACTGGTGAGCGACTGCCGCTCCCTGGCGCGCTTCGAACTGCGCGGCATCCCGCCCATGGTGGCCGGCGCGGCGCGCATCCGCCTGACCTTCCAGGTCGATGCCGACGGCCTGCTCTCCGTCTCGGCGCGGGAACAGACCTCCGGCGTCGAGGCGGCGATCACCGTCAAGCCCTCCTACGGGCTGACCGACGAACAGATCACCCAGATGCTGGCCGCCTCCCGCGACCATGCTTCGGACGACATGCTGGCGCGCGCCCTGGCCGAGCAGCAGGTGGAAGCCCGGCGCATCCTGGAGGCGGTCGAGGCCGCCCTGGCCGAGGACGGCGACGTGCTGCTGTCGGCGGAAGAGCGCGCCGCCATCGATGCCAGCATGGCTGGCCTGCGGGCCACCCTGGCCGGCAGCGACCACCGCGCGATCAAGGCCGCCATCGACGCATTCAACCGCGCCACGGAGACCTACGCGGCGCGCCGCATGGATGCCTCCATCAAGAAGGCCCTCACCGGCCAGAAGCTGGCCGACGTCGGCACCTGACGGCGCGCACGGCCCCGCCTCACCTGAAACAACGGATACCATGCCCCAACTGATCGTACTGCCCCACGTCGAGCTCTGCCCGGAGGGCGCCGTCATCGACGCGACCCCCGGCAAGACCGTCTGCGACACCCTCCTCGAGAACGGCATCGAAATCGAGCACGCCTGCGAAAAATCCTGCGCCTGCACCACCTGCCACGTGGTCGTCCGGGAAGGCTTCGAGTCGCTGAACCCGGCCGAGGAGCAGGAGGAAGACCTGCTGGACAAGGCGTGGGGACTGGAGCCGACCTCCCGCCTCTCCTGCCAGGCCGTCGTCGACAACCAGGATCTGGTGATCGAGATTCCCAAATATTCCATCAACATGGTGAAGGAGGGCCACTGAGATGAAATGGACCGACGTGCGCGAGATCGCCATTGCGCTGAGCGACAAGCATCCGGACGTGGACCCGCAATATATCCGCTTCACCGATCTGCACCGCTGGGTGACGGAATTGGAGGACTTTCACGACGACCCGAACAAGTCCAATGAAAAAATCCTCGAAGCCATCCAGATGACCTGGCTCGACGAAGTCAGCTAAGCCCCGCTTTTCGCAGTCCTTTTTCCCTTCCCCCGGCCCGGAGGAAGCCCCGGCCGCAACCACAATATCTTGTGTTTTCCCTCAGCCTGATACACTATAGCTCCGTTGGGGGACGGGGATGGCCGAAGACAGCGATTTAGAAAAAACCGAAGCCGCAACCGGCAGGCGCATACAGCGCGCACGCGAGGAGGGACAGGTCGTCCGCTCGCGCGAACTGTCGACCTTCGTCGAACTCGTGACCGCGCTCGGCGTGCTGATGGTCATGAGCGACTACCTCATGGATGCCCTCTCCCGCGCCATGCGCCGTGGCTTCAGCCTGGACCGCGCCGCGGTGTTCGACCCGCACCTCATGCTGGCGCGCTTCCATGAGCAGGTGCTCGACATCGTCACCGCGTTTCTGCCGTTTCTGGGCTTCATCGTCATCGCCGCCATCGCCACCCCGCTGCTGCTCTCCGGCTGGAATTTCACCTTCAAGCCGCTCACGCCGAATTTTTCCCGCCTGAACCCGGCAACCGGGATCAAGCGCATCTTCTCCGTCACCGGCCTGGTGGAACTGCTCAAGGCGATGCTCAAGAGCCTCCTGATCGGCGGCATCGCGGCCTGGCTCATCTGGCGCTCGATGGATGCGTTCTTCGCCCTGCCGGGAGAACCGCTCAGCACGGGCATCGCCCATCTGGGTCAGCTGGTCACGTCGACCGCGCTGTTCATCGTCGGCTCCTTCCTGTTCCTGGTTGTGGCCGACGTGCCCTTCCAGCTCTGGCACTACGGCCGCAGCCTGCGCATGACCAAGGAGGAGGTGCGCCAGGAGGCCAAGGAATCCGAGGGCGATCCCCAGATCAAGGGCCGCATCCGGGCCATGCAGCGCGAGGCCGCGCGCCGGCGCATGATGGCGGAAATCCCCAAGGCGCAGGTGGTGGTCACCAACCCGACCCACTTCGCCGTGGCGCTGCGCTACGAGGAAGGCATGGCCGCGCCGCGGGTGGTGGCCAAGGGCTCGGCCCTGCTCGCCGAGCGCATCATCGAGCTCGCGCGCGAGCACCGGGTGCCAGTGCTGCAAACCCCGCCGCTGGCGCGCGCGCTCTACCGCCACACCGAGCTCGGCGAGGAAATCCCCCAGCGGCTGTTCACCGCCGTGGCCCAGGTGCTGGCCTACGTCTATCAGCTGCGGCAGGCGTCTCCCACTGCGCCCGCGCCGATCCTGCCGCGCGACCTGCCGGTGCCGGCCGACATGGACCCGGAAGCGCCTAGACCGGCGGCCGCGGAGGCGACGCCGTGAACGCCCGCGTCGAACCCATGGGACCGCTCGGCGGCATGAGCCTCGCCCGCCTTGCCGGCCCGATCCTGGTGATCATGATCCTCGCGATGATGATCCTGCCACTGCCGCCCTTCCTGCTGGACATCCTGTTCACCTTCAACATTGCGCTGGCGATGATCGTGCTGCTGATCAGCCTGTACGTGATGAAGCCGCTGGATTTCTCGGTGTTCCCCACCGTGCTGCTGCTGACCACCCTGCTGCGGCTGTCGCTCAACGTCGCCTCGACCCGGGTGGTGCTGCTGGAAGGTCATACCGGCGCCGACGCCGCGGGCAAGGTGATCGAGGCCTTCGGCCATTTCCTCGTGGGCGGCAACTACACCGTCGGCCTGATCGTGTTCATCATCCTCGTGATCATCAACTTCGTGGTCATCACCAAGGGCGCCGGCCGCATCGCCGAGGTGGCGGCGCGCTTCACCCTGGATGCGATGCCGGGCAAGCAGATGGCCATCGACGCCGACCTCAACACCGGCCTCATCGGCGAGGACGAGGCGCGCAAGCGCCGGGCCACCGTGGCGCTGGAGGCCGAGTTCTACGGCGCCATGGACGGCGCCAGCAAGTTCGTCCGCGGCGATGCGATCGCCGGCGTGATCATCATGGTCATCAACGTCGTCGGCGGCCTGCTGGTGGGCGTGTTCCAGCACGACCTGGCCCTGGCCCAGGCCGCCAACAACTACACCCTCCTGACCATCGGCGACGGGCTGGTGGCGCAAATTCCGGCGCTGGTCATTTCCACCGCCGCCGGCATCGTCGTCTCGCGCGTCTCCGCCGAGCAGGACATGAGCGCGCAGCTGCTGGACCAGATGTTCCGGCGCCCGCAGATCCTGATGCTCACCGCCGGCATCCTCGCCCTGCTCGGCATCATCCCGGGCATGCCGCACGTCGCCTTCCTGCTGCTGGCCGCCGTGCTCGCCGGCGTCGCCTACTACCTCGGCGAGCGCGAACGCGTGCAGGTCGAGGCCGCGCCGGAGGCCGTGCCGGCGCCGCCGCCGGAGGCGGTGGACGTCACCTGGGACGACGTGGCGCCGGTGGACACCCTCGGCCTCGAGGTGGGGTACCGCCTGATCCCCCTCGTCGACCGCAGCCAGGACGGCGAACTGCTGCGCCGCATTCGCGGCATCCGCAAGAAATTCGCCCAGGACATGGGCTTCCTGGTGGCCGCCGTGCACATCCGCGACAACCTGGAGCTGCGCCCCAACGCCTACCGCATCACGCTCAAGGGCGTGGAGGTGGGTCGCGGCGACGCCTATGCGGGCCAGTATCTCGCCATCAACCCCGGCCGCGTGCTCGGCACGCTGCCCGGCACGCCGACCAAGGACCCGACCTTCGGCCTGCCCGCGGTGTGGATCGACGCGGGCCTGCGCGAACAGGCGCAGACCTACGGCTACACCGTGGTCGATGCCAGCACCGTGATCGCCACCCATCTTTCCAACGTGCTGCAGAGCCACGCCGCCGAACTGCTCGGGCGCGAGGAAGTGCAGCAGCTGCTCGACCACATCGCCAAGGAATCGCCGAAGCTGGTGGAGGAGACCGTGCCCAAGGCGATCTCCCTGAGCCTGCTGCAGAAGGTGCTGCAGCACCTGCTCGAGGAAGGCGTGCACATCCGCGACATGAAGACCATCCTCGACACGCTGTCGGATCACGCCACGCGCACGCAGAACGTGGAGGAGCTCACCGCCGCGGTCCGCGTCGGACTCGGCCGTGCTATCATCCACGACATCTTTCCCGGGACCAACGAATTGCAGGTCATCGCGCTGGAGCCGAACCTCGAGCATCTCCTGCTGCAGGCCACCCAGGCGGCCGAGGGACAAGGCGCCGGCTTCGAACCCGGTCTCGCCGAACGGCTCCTCCTCCAGACCGGACAGATCGTGCAACAACAGGAAAGCATGGGCCTGCCGCCGGTGCTGCTGGTGCCGGCCGGCCTGCGCACCCTGCTCTCGCGCTTCCTGCGGCGCGTCGCGCCGCAGCTCAAGGTCATATCCCACTCCGAAGTACCCGATTCCAAGACCGTGAAAGTCACGGCCGTTCTGGGAGCTAGCGCATGATCGTCAAAAAATTCTTCGGCAGTACGACGCGCGACGCCCTGCGCCAGGTGCGCGACGCCCTGGGCCCGGACGCGCTGATCCTGTCCAACCGGCCGGTGCCCGGCGGCGTCGAGATCATGGCGGTGGCGGAAAACGATGTCGCGTCGCTCACCGGCGCGCCCGCGGCCGCGCGTCCCGTCATCCGCCACGAGCTTCCCGGCCTGACCGATGCGTCCCCCGGCGCATCCCCCGCGTCCTCCGGCCCCGCACCGTCGCCGGTAGCGCCTCCCGCGGCTTCGGTGGAACCGAGCCCGCAGGCGACCAGGCCCGCGGCCGCTGCCCCGGAAGCGCTGGTGCAAGGCCTGACGCAGGAGCTCAAGACCATCCGCATGATGCTCGAGGGCCAGCTCGCCGGCTTCGCCTGGAGCGAGCTGAAGGGACGCGAGCCCAACAAACTGGAAGTGATGCGCAGCCTGCTCGCCGCCGGCTTCAGCCCGCTGCTGGCGCGGCAGCTGCTCGACGCCATGCCGGCGAACCTGGACTACGACAAGGGCCTGCGCTGGGCCCGCGCGGCGCTGGTGCGCAACCTGCATTGCGTCGCGGCCGGCGACGACCTGATCGAAAAAGGCGGCGTCTATGCGCTGGTCGGGCCGACCGGCGTGGGCAAGACCACCACCGTGGCCAAGCTCGCGGCGCGCTGCACGCTGCGCCACGGGCCGTCCCGGCTCGCGCTGATCACCACCGACACCTACCGCATCGGCGCCCACGAGCAGCTGCGCATTTACGGCAAGATCCTCAACGTGCCGGTGTATTCGGTGAAGGACGAAACCGACCTGCAGCTGACGCTGGCGGACCTCGCCGACAAGCATCTGGTGCTGATCGACACCGTCGGCATGAGCCAGCGCGACCGGCGCATCGCGCAGCAGATCGCCCTGCTGTGCGAGCGCGGCTGCGAAGTGAAGCGGCTGCTGCTGCTGTCCGCCACCGCCCACGGCAGCACCCTCGACGACGTGGTGTCCGCCTATCGCGGCCACGGCATGAGCGGCTGCATCCTGACCAAGGTCGACGAGGCCATGAGCCTGGGCACGGTGCTCGACGTGGCGATCCGCCACAAGCTGCCGGTGCACTACATCACCAACGGCCAGCGCGTGCCCGAGGACCTGCATCTCGCCAACGCCGCCTACCTGGTGGACCGCGCGTTCCGACCGATGCGCGAAGACCTCGCCTTCACCCCGCGCCCGGAGGAGTTCTCCCTCACATTCGCCGCCACCACCACCGAGGATGAGCGGCCCAGCCACGAAAACCGGGCGCACGCCGGCCGCTGATGTCGCCGTTCGCGCAAGACCAGGCGGAGGGGCTGCGGCGCCTGCTGGCGTCCGATTTCGTGCGCATCGTCACCCTGGCCAGCGGCTGCGCCGGCATCGGCAAGACCACCACCCTGATCAACCTGGCCGCCACGCTGGCCCAGCGCGGCAAGAAGGTCCTGATCATCGACGAGCGCGCGGCGCGCCGGAGCGCAAACCCTGGCGTATTCCCGCCGGCTCGCCACGACCTCGCCGCGGTGCTGCGCGGAAAGAAAGCCCTGCCGGACATCATCGTCGAGGGTCCGCCCGGCATCCGCCTCCTGCGCGCCCACGAAGGCATGCGCCATCTGGCGGAGCTGGACGCCGCCGCCCAGGAGAAGCTGTCGGCCGCCTTCGGCCAGCTCGCCCAGACGGTGGACGTGGTGCTGGTGGACGCGGCACCGGGCACCGGCCACAGCAGCCTTTCGCTCAGCCTCGCCGCGCAGGAACTCCTGCTGCTGGTGAGCGCCGATCCCCGGTCCATCACCGACGCCTACGCACTCATGAAGCTGCTTGCCCGGGATTTCGCCCACCGCCGCTTCCATGTCGTTGTCAACCGGGCCAGGGGGAGTGCGGATGCAGAAGCCATTTATAGTAATATTGCCGGGGTGGCCGGGCGCTATTTGAAGATTCGCCTCGAATATCTTGGCCATGTGCCGCTCGACGACAAGGTGAAACAGGCCGCGAAGCTGGGGCAAACTGTGGTCGATGCCTTCCCCGCAAGCCCGGCGGTGGCGACGTTGCGGGAACTGGCCGAGCGGATCGAGGGGTGGCCCTATCCGACCGACGAGGCTGGACGGCTCGAAGCCTTTTTGCATAAGCTTGTGATTACCAGCCGACTGACTGCGGAAGGCGCCCATCTGTAAAGCGGCCCTGCGCACACAAGGGAACAGATTGAAGAAAGAGGAATACGTCGAGAAGTTCGCGCCGCTGGTCAAACGCATCGCCTATCACCTGATGACGCGGCTGCCGGCAAGCGTGCAGGTGGACGATCTGATCCAGGCGGGGCTGATCGGCCTGCTCGACGCCGCGGACCATTACGACGGCTCCCAGGGCGCCCAGTTCGAGACTTATGCCGTCCAGCGCATCCGCGGCGCCATGCTCGACGAACTGCGGCAGGCGGACTGGCTGCCGCGCACCGTGCGCAAGAACCTGCGCCAGATCGAGGCGGCCATCAGCAAGCTCGAGCAGCAGTACGGGCGCGCGCCGAGCGAGAGCGAGCTGGCGAAGGAAATGAACCTTCCCCTCGCGGACTACCAGCAGATGCTGCTGGATGCCCGCGGTCACCAGCTGATCTACTACGAGGACCTGCAGGATTCGGAAGGGTCCGATTTCTTCGAGCGCCATCACGCGACCGACGAGGGCAACCCGCTGCAGATCCTGGAGGACCAGGGGTTCCGCCACGTGCTGGTGGAGGCCATCAAGGGGCTGCCCGAGCGCGAGCGCCAGATGATGGCGATGTATTACGAGCAGGAGCTGAACCTGCGGGAGATCGGCGAAGTCCTCGGCGTGAGCGAATCGCGCATCTGCCAGCTGCACAGCCAGGCGGTGGCCCGCCTCCGCGCCAAGTTGCGCGAGTGGATCGAAGACCATCGCTAGGGCCGCGATGCCTCCCATCCGCCGCCTCCATTCATTCCCGCTGCAGGTCCCCGCGCGCGCTCCCTGAATCATGGACATCATCAGCATACTCGGCCTCCTGCTCGCGGTGCTGGCCATCATCGGCGGGCAGATCCTCGAAGGCGGGCACCTCGGCTCGCTGATCCAGCTCACCGCATTCGTCATCGTCATCGGCGGCACCGCCGGCGCGGTCATGCTGCAAAGCTCGCTGCCCACCTTCCTGCGCGGCATGCGCATGGCCAAGTGGGTGTTCGTGCCGCCGGTTCTGGACGGCGAACCGCTGATCCGGTCCATCAGCCAGTGGAGCAGCATGGCGCGCAAGGGCGGCCTGCTCGCCCTCGAACCGGCCATCGAGGACGTCGACGATCCGTTCACCAAGAAGGGCCTGCAGATGCTGGTGGACGGCGCGGAGCCGGAAACCCTGCGCGAAACCCTCCAGGTGGAGATCGACGCCCACGAGGAGGAACAGCGGCGCGCGGCAAAGGTGTGGGAGGCCGCCGGCGGCTACGCCCCGACCATCGGCATCCTGGGCGCGGTGCTGGGACTGATCCACGTGATGGAGAACCTGTCCGACCCGTCCAAGCTCGGGGCCGGCATCGCCGTCGCCTTCGTCGCGACGGTCTACGGCGTGGGCTCCGCCAACCTGCTGTTCCTGCCCATCGCCAACAAGCTCAAGGCGATCATCGCCCGGGAAATCACCCTGCGCGAAATGCTGGTGGAGGGCCTGATTTCCGTGGCCAACGGCGAAAACCCGCGCCTGATCGAACGCAAGCTGCAGGGCTACCTGGGTTGAGTCCGGGCCGATAGCGCCGCGCGCGGCCGGCTGCTGTCCTCAAGCCTCCGCCCGCCCTGTCCGCTAACAACCGGATACGACCAGGAACCCCGACCACCATGCGGCGCAAGAAGCAGCACGAAGAGCACGACAACCACGAGCGCTGGCTCGTCTCCTACGCCGATTTCATCACCCTGCTGTTCGCCTTCTTCGTGGTGATGTACGCCATCTCCTCGGTGAACGAGGGCAAATACCGCGTGCTCTCGGATTCCCTCATCAACGCCTTCCGGAACGCACCGTCCTCCATGCAGCCGGTGGAATTCGAGGCGCGCGTGGCCGCAGGCAGCGGCACCAAGCCGATCAAGGCCGCGCCGCCGAGGAAGCCCGAGTCCGAGCCCGACCCGCGGATCCGCAAGCAGACCGAGAACATGAAGCAGATCGCGCAGGACATCCTCAAGGTGATGGCGCCCCTGATCAAGGAGGGGCAGGTGAAGGTGACGCAAAGCCTGCGCGGGGTGACGGTGGAGATCAATGCGGCGGTGCTGTTCGCGCCCGGGCAGGCGATGCTGCAGGGAGAGCCGGTCAAGGTGCTGTCGGCGGTCGCCGACGTGCTGGCGCGCGTGCCCAACAAAATCCAGGTGGAAGGCCATACCGATGATTCGCCCATCGGCACTGCCCAGTATCCCTCCAACTGGGAGCTGTCCACGGCACGCGCCAGCAGCGTGGTGCGCCTGTTCGCCGCCAACGGCGTGGCGCCCGACCGCATGGTGGCGGTCGGCTACGCCGACAACCGGCCGGTGGTGCCGAACGTGGACAACGAGAGCCGCGCGCGCAACCGGCGCGTGACCATGCTTATCATTTCCGAGACGCCGGACAAGGTGAAGGACATTCCGATCGCGGGCGTGCTGCCGGAACCGGCGGCGGACAAGCCCCGCTAGGCTTCAGGCCTTGCCCAGCGGGCGGCCGGGAGTGGCGGCGTAGGACTGGCCGTCCGGTCCGTAGAGCTGGGTGGTCTGCACCGCCGCACCGCGCAGCACGGCGAGGGCCTGCTGGTTGTGCTGCAGCTTGAGGCCGATGAGCAGGCCATTCTGCTCGTTCAGCTGTTTGGCCGACCGCGCCAGCTCGAGCAGTTCCTGCCAGAGCCGATCCGCGCCGGTTTTCCGCTGCGGGTCGAACTTGCCCTGCCACGCGTCCAGTCCCAATTGATCGGTCATCCCGGTCGCCGCCATCAGGTAGCGATTGCGGCCCTCGGCCAGCCCGGTGAGGCGGGCGACCTGCTCGGATTTGCGCTGGGCAAGACTCACCAGGGCATCGGCATCGCCGGCGGCGAGCACCGACTGCTCGGTCTGAAGAAGCTGGTGGAATTCGCGGAAGGCGTCGAGTTCGGCGCGCAGGCTGCGAACAAAGGCGTCCTGGCTGTTGCTTCCAGGAGGTTGATGCATCGTGCTAGCCCTTGCGGCTCAGCACCATTTCTTTGACGGTCGAAATCAGCCGGTCGGCGATCACGTCGGGATTGACCTTGAAGCGGCCTTCGCTGATGGCCTGCTTGATCGCTTCGACCCGCGCCGTATCCACCACCGCCACCTGCTCCAGGCTGCTCTCGAGCGCCTGCAACTGGGACGACAGCGGGTTGATGTCGACCTTCTCGCTGGACCCGCTGGACGACGCGCCCTTCGCTGCGCCGGCAGCCGATTTTTTCCCGGTGGCCTTGGTCCCCTTGGCCTGCGAGACCGACTTGACCGAATTGTCGATTTTCAAGGCGTATTCCTTCGCTATGAACGGGGCGAGAAAGCGTCCCGCCCAGACTAGAGTTTCGGACAAAACCCCAGAAACTTTAGCGACTTACATTACTGCCGGGCAATGTCCCCACCGCTCCGAACGCCGCGCCGGGCAAGGCTTCCGGGCGAATGGCTGGGGCTTTCACCCGGAGATCACAACGGTTGAGTTTACCAGCAAACACGCCCACCGTGGGGCGCCACGGCTGCTGCCGCCGCGGCGGTCAGAAACTCACTTCCACCGTGCCGTCGGGGCGGGCGACGCCGCTCACCGTCTGCCCCGCGGAAGTCCGCACCTGCACCGTCTGCCCCGCCGCCGCATTACCCAGCGCCTTGCCCTCCGCGCTCACGCTGAAGCCTCCGCCCTGGGCGACCAGTCGCACGGTCTGGCCCTGGCGGATCACGATCGGCGCGCGCAGCATGTCCTGGCGCAGGACGTAGCCGGGCAGCAGGCCCACGGCCAGCGTCTGGCCCACGGCCAGGGCGGGGTCGGTCAGGACCCCGGGGGGCAGCTGCGTCAGGTCCTGGGTTTGCAGGCTGAGATCGTCGGCCACGAGCGTCTTGCCGTTGGCGAGCGGGCGGGCCGCCACGACGACCGGCGCCTGAATGCGCACGGTGACGGGCACGTAGAGGGACCAGTTCGCGCCTGCCGCGCAGCGCGCGCCCACGGTGGAGTTGCCCCACAGGCGCCCGCCGCTCGGCAAAAAGGCTTCGACGCGCTGGCAGCGATCGAGTTTCAACTGCGGATCGATCGCGCCCACCTCCACCGTCACCAATCCCGGCTGGCCCACCAGCTGCTGCAGCACGAATTGCTCGACGGACTTGCGGATGCGCTCCCCGTCCTGCTGCGCGAAAGCCAGCAGGGGCAGCGCGAGAAGCAGTACCATACCCAGGCGAGCCGCGCTGCGGCTCCAGTCCCGTACTAAAGTTCGATTCATGCTTGGCCGTAAATGGAAACGATGGTCGAAGGCATTGTAGCAGTCCCGCCTGGGTCAGGATGAACAACTGCCGCCGATCATTGCATTGCCTGCCGGACACCACGATGAACCCCTGCAATGAACTGCCGTGCCGACGGTTGCGCGTTCGCCGTCGCGGCCGCCCGACCCCCGGCGCGCCATCAATGGACCCTCGTGGCGTGCTGCGGTTCCGAACTGCACACGCAGCCGCCCGTTTAACCCTTGCCGACCTGACCGCTCATGCCCACGCCCGCCAATCCGACTGAAGTTGCGCGCGAAACGCTCAAGCTGCTTGCCAGCCGCCGCATTGCCCCGACCCCGGAGAACTACCGCCGCATCTACCACGAACTGAGCGGCGAAAGCGCGCAGCCGGGCGCGCCCGAGGCCGTCGAGGAAAACCTCGGCAAGGTGCTGGACAGCCTGGGCAAGGACGCGCCTGCCCTCGCGCCCAAGCTGAAATCCCTGGCCAGGAGCCTGGAAGGCCGCGACTGGGACGGCGTGCGCAACGCCCTCGAAACCCTGGGCAAGAGCGGAGGGGCCGATGACGGCAACTGGCCGGAGCTCATCCGCGAACTGCTGCGGCAATGGGACCTGAAGCAGGCCGGCCTCACCGCGCCGCGCAAAAAGGAAGCCCTGGAACGCGTCCTGATCAATTTCGGTCGCAATCCGGCCGAGCTCCAGACCAAGCTGCGGGCCCTGACCAAAGCCTGGGCCGATGGCGCCGCCGGTCCGCCCGACATCGAGGTGGCGGTGAGCGCGCAGGCCGAGCCGGAAGCGGCCCCCGTCGACCGCCGCGGCGCGCCGGTGAATATCGCCGCGCCGCAGGAGGTGCCGGCGATGCTGGCCGAACTGCTGGCTCAGGCCATTCTGCAGGGCGTGCTGCCCCATATCGGCCATCTGCCCGCCCTGGCGGCACAGGCGCAGCGCCTGGCCGAGCAGGCGCGCACGGCGCGCACGCCGGACGCGTTCGCAAGCCTGTCGAAGAACACGCGCCAGTTCTGGATCCAGGTGGAGCTGCAAACCCAGGCCGACAGCGACCTGCTCGCCGGCCTGCTGCGGCTCCTGCGCCTCGTCGTCGACAACATCAGCGAGCTCCTGCTGGACGACCAGTGGCTGCGCGGGCAGCTGACCGTGGTGCAGGACATCATCAGTAAACCGCTGGACGCGCGCGTGATCGCCGACGCGGAAAAGCGCTTCAAGGAGGTCATCTTCAAGCAGGGCACCCTCAAGCACAGCCTGAACGAAGCCAAGACCACCCTGAAGACCCTGGTGACAGTGTTCATCGAGCGCATCGGCGCCCTCACCGAAAGCACCGGCGGCTACAGCGAGAAGATCGAACGATACGCCGAGGTGCTGAGCGGCACCGAGGACATCGCCACCCTGAACAAGGTGCTGCAGGACATCCTGGCCGACACCCGCAGCCTGCACTTGGACATGGTGCGCTCCCACGACGAACTGGTGTCCGCGCGCAAGCAGGTCGAGGCCGCGGAGGAACGCATCAAGCGCCTGGAAACGGAGCTGGGCGAGGTGTCGGAGCTGGTGTACCAGGACTACCTCACCGGCACCCTCAACCGGCGCGGGATGGAGGACGCCTTCGAGCGCGAGTTCGCCCGTGCCGAGCGGCACGGCATGCCGGTGTCCATCGCCCTGCTCGACGTGGACCACTTCAAGCGCCTCAACGACACCTATGGCCACGAAGCCGGCGACCAGGCGCTGATCCACCTCGCCAACGTGGTGAAGGAGATTCTCCGTCCCACCGACACCGTCGCGCGCTACGGCGGCGAGGAGTTCGTGATCATCCTGCCCGACACCGCCGCCGACAACGCCGTGAAGATCATGACGCGGCTGCAGCGCGAGCTGACCAAGCGCTTCTTCCTGCACGACAACAATCGCATCCTCATCACCTTCAGCGCCGGCGTCACCCAGCGCGAGGGGCAGGAATCCTCCGACGCCATGATCGCCCGCGCCGACGGCGCCCTCTACCGCGCCAAGCAGACCGGCCGCAACCGCGTGCTGCTGGCGCAGGCGGGCGACTCGGCACCGAGTTCCACACCCGCTTCCTGAGCGCGGCAAGGCGGGCGGCAAACTTTGCCGCGCCGCCCCCGCGCCCTGCCGGCAGCCCTTGCCGGCAGTTTCCTTCCGCCTTCCTAAGTCATTGATTTGGCGCGACCGGAAGCGCTGGCACGCTTGCTGCTCTGACTCCTTCTGCATTTCGGCAAGGAGCACGCACCATCATGATTGGCAGACTGGACCAACTGTTCGACACCCACAGCGAGGCGCTGAAGCTGCGCGCCTTCCGCCAGCAGGTGCTGGCGTCGAACATCGCCAACGCCGACACCCCCAACTACAAGGCGGTGGACATCGACTTCGCCAGCGAGATGAAGCGCATCATGGCCGGCGGCGCCGGCGCGGTGCAGCCCGCGCGCACCGACCCGCGCCATCTGTCCGGCAGCGCCGGCAACCCTTTTGGCGCCCACGTCATGTACCGCACCGACGTGCAGGGCAACATCGACGGCAATACCGTGAACATGGACATGGAACGCGCCCAGTTCGCCGAGAACGCGCTGCGCTACGAAGCGAGCCTGCGCGTGCTCAACACCGAGATCCAGCACATCAAATCGGCCCTGAGGACCCAGTAAGCATGTCCCTGTTCAACGTCTTCGACATCGCCAGCAGCGCCATCACCGCCCAGTCGCAGCGGCTCAACGTCGTCGCCAGCAACATGGCCAACGCCGACAGCGCGACCAGCTCCACCGGCGGCCCCTATCGCGCCAAGCAGGTGGTGTTCCAGGCCGTGCCCCTCGGTGCGATCGGGGGCGCGGGCGGCTCCGATCTGGGCCAGGGCGCCGGGGTGGTGGTGCGCGAGGTGGTCGACGATCCCTCGCCGATGCGCCGCGTCTACGACCCCAAGCACCCGGCCGCGGACAAGGACGGCTACGTCACCTACCCGAACGTAAACGTAGTGGACGAGATGGTGAACATGATCTCCGCCTCGCGCTCGTACCAGAACAACGTGGACGTGATGAACACCGCCAAGTCCATGATGATGAAGCTGCTCACCCTGGGTCAATAATCACCCGATCAAGGACCAACCATGACTTCTGTCGCCTCCGTCACCGGCAGCACCGCCACCAAGAGCAACGCCCTGCAGGATTCCCTCAGCGCCACCGAGGACCGCTTCCTCAAGCTGCTGGTGGCGCAGATGCGCAACCAGGATCCGCTCAATCCCCTGGACAACGCCCAGGTCACGTCGCAGATGGCACAGCTGTCCACCGTCAGCGGCATCAACAAGCTCGCCGACCTGATGCAGTCGCTGACCAGTTCCTTCGGCCAGACGCAGTCGCTGCAGGCTGCCGGCATGATCGGCCGCGGCGTGCTGACCGAGGGCAGCTCCATCGTCCTCAACGGCGGCGCGGCCATGGCCGGCTTCGAGCTGGCCGGGCCGGCCGACCAGGTGGTGGTCCAGATCAAGGACGCCGCCGGCAACCTGATCCATTCCAACAACCTCGGCGCGCAGAGTGCCGGGGTCACCGTGTTCCAGTGGGACGGCACCGCCGACAACGGCAGCGCCATGCCCGCCGGCAACTACCGCTTCGAAGTGCAGGCCCTGCAGAACGGCCAGCCGGTGCAGGCCACGCGCCTGAGCTACGGCACCGTCGCCAGCGTCAGCCTGCCCGGAGCGGGCAGCGGCGCCGACGTGCAACTGAATCTTCTCAACCTGGGGGCGGTCGCACTCTCCCAGATCAAGCAAATCATGTAAGCCAAGGAGAATGCCATGAGCTTCCAACAAGGTCTTTCCGGTCTGAATGCCTCCGCCAAGAATCTCGACGTGATCGGCAACAACGTCGCCAACTCCGGCACCGTCGGCTTCAAGGCCTCCCAGGCGCAGTTCTCCGACGTGTACGCAGCCTCGCTTGCCGGCGGCACCGGGCTGCAGGCGGGCATCGGCACCAAGGTCGCGACCATCGCCCAGCAGTTCACCCAGGGCAACATCAGCACCAGCAACAATCCCCTGGACGTGGCCATCAACGGCAAGGGTTTCTTTCGGGTGGATCAGCAGGGAACGATCTTCTACACGCGCAACGGCCAGTTTCAGCTCGACAAGAATGGCTACATCGTCACCGCCTCGGGGGAGAACCTGACCGGCTACGCCGCCAACGCCTCCGGCGTGATCCTGCCGGGCGCGCTGGTGAACCTGCAGCTGTCGACCGCCGACATCGCGCCGGCCGCGACCTCCCTCGCCAACACCCTGGTCAACCTCGATTCCCGCGCCACGCCGCCCACCGCCGCCTTCAGCATCGCCGACCCGACCAGCTACAACAGCTCGACGTCGATGACGGTGTACGACAGCCTCGGCAACGCACAGAACTACACGCTCTACTTCCGCAAGACCGCGGCCAACACCTGGGACGTCTACACCAGCCTGACCAATGCGGTCGGGTCGGCGACCACCCCCCAGGGCCTGCTCACCACGCTGACCTTCAGCACTTCCGGCGCGCTGACTTCGCCGGCGGCGCCCGTGGGTGAAACCCTGTCCGCCGCCGACCTCGGCACCGGCGCGGCGGCGCTGGCCTTCAACGTCGACTTCACCGGCACCACCCAGTTCGGCAGCGCCTTCGGCGTGAACGCCATCACCCAGAACGGCTACGCCTCCGGCCGCCTCACCGGCTTCTCCATCGGCGACGACGGCATCGTGCAGGCGCGCTATTCCAACGGCCAGAACGTGGCCCAGGGCCAGATCGTGCTCGCCAACTTCACCAACCCGCAGGGCCTGCAGCCCATGGGCAACAACCTGTTTGCGGAGACCGCCAACTCCGGCCAGCCGCTGGTGGGCGGTCCCGGTTCCGGCAGCCTCGGCGTGCTGCAGGCCTCGGCCACGGAAGATTCCAACGTGGACCTGACCCAGGAGCTGGTCAACATGATCACCGCGCAGCGGGTGTACCAGGCCAACGCCCAGACCATCAAGACCCAGGACCAGGTGCTGCAGACCCTGGTGAACCTGCGCTAAAGGCCGAGGGGGAAACCGCGCGATGGATCGCCTGATCTACGTCACCATGACCGGCGCCAAGAACGTCCTCTGGCAGCAGGCGACCACCAGCCACAATCTGGCGAACCTCAACACCACCGGCTTCCGCGCCCAGATCGATTCCTTCCGCGCGGTGCCGGTCCTCGGCGCGCAACTACCCACCCGTGCCTACGTGGTCGACGCCACCGCCGGCACGGATTTCCGTCCGGGCGTGGTGCAGGCCACCGGGCGCGACCTGGACGTGGCCATCGCCGGCAAGGGCTGGCTCGCGGTGCAGGCACCCGATGGCAGCGAGGCCTACACCCGCAACGGCAGCCTGAAGATCAACGCCAACGGCGTGCTGCAGACGCGCGAGGGTCTCAACGTGCTGTCCGACTCGGGTCCGATCTCCATCCCGCCGGACACCGAAATCACCATCGCCAAGGACGGCACCATTTCCACCGTCCCCACCAACAACCAGAAGAACCAGGCCACCGAAGTCGGCCGCATCAAGCTGGTGAACCCGCCGGAAGAAAACCTGGTGCGCGGCGACGACGGCCTGTTCCGCCTCGCCACCGGCCCCCGCGCTCCGGTCGACGACACCGTCTTCCTGCATCCCGGCGCGCTGGAAACCAGCAACGTCAATCCCGCCGAGGCCCTGGTCGACATGATCAAGCTCTCGCGCCAGTTCGACATGCAGATCAAGCTGCTGCAGAACGCCGAGCAGAACGCCGCCAAGGCCGGCACCCTTCTCAACATCAACGGGTAACAGACCATGATTCGCTCCCTCTGGATTGCCAAGACCGGCCTCGACGCGCAGCAGATGAACATGGACGTCGTGTCCAACAACCTCGCCAACGTCAGCACCACCGGCTTCAAGCGCAGCCGTGCCGTGTTCGAGGACCTGCTGTACCAGACCCTGCGCCAGCCCGGCGCCAAGTCCTCGCAGCAGTCGGAGATCCCCTCCGGCCTGCAGCTGGGCACCGGCGTTCGCCCCATCGCCACCGAGCGCATCTTCCTGCAGGGCAATCTGACCCAGACCGGCAACCCGCTCGACGTGGCCATCCAGGGCAACGGCTTCTTCCAGATTTCCCTGCCGGACGGCACCACCGCCTACACCCGCGACGGCTCGTTCCAGGTCAACAGCCAGGGCCAGCTGGTGACCGCGAGCGGCTATACCGTGGCGCCCGCCATCACCATTCCAGCCGACACGCTCAGCATCACCATCAGCCGCGACGGCATCGTCTCGGTGCAGCAGCCCGGCAGCACCACCCCGACCCAGATCGGCCAGCTGCAGCTTGCCAGCTTCATCAATCCGGCCGGCCTGCAGAGCCAGGGCGAGAACCTGTACCTGGAGACCGCTGCCTCCGGCGCGCCCTCCACCAATACCCCCGGCACCAACGGCCTCGGTGTGCTCAATCAGGCCTACCTGGAAACCTCCAACGTGAACGTGGCGGAGGAGCTGGTGAACATGATCCAGGCGCAGCGCGCGTTCGAACTCAATTCGCGCGCCGTCACCGCCTCCGACCAGATGCTGCAGCGCCTCACCCAGCTGTAAGGAGCCCATCATGACCCGCGCCAAGCTGCTGCTTGCCCTCGCTCTCCTGGCCCTCGCCGGCTGCAACACCGTGCCACCCACCAACGTGCACCAGCCGATGACCGCGCGCCCGGCGCCGGCCCCCGCCGCCACGCCCAGCGACGGCGCGATCTATCATGCGAACGCACCGCTGGCGCTGTTCGAGACCAAGCGCGCGCGCAGCGTCGGCGACATCATCACCATCCAGATCAACGAGCGCACCAACGCCACCAAGAAGGGCAACAGCTCGGCCAGCCGCAAGAGCAGCAACGACGTGTCGGTGCCGACCATCATCGGCCTCCCCGGCAAGTCCTTCCAGGGCATGACTCTGTCCACCTCCGGCGACCACAGCTTCGACGGCAAGGGCGAGAGCAACAGCAGCGACACCTTCAGCGGCACCATCACCGTCACCGTGATCGAGGTGCTGCCCAACGGCAACATGCTGGTGTCCGGCGAGAAGCAGCTCGGCATCAACCAGGGCACGGAGTTCATCCGCTTCTCGGGCGTGGTGGATCCCAGCACCATCGCCCTGGGCAACGTCGTGTCCTCGACCCAGGTGGCCGATGCGCGCATCGAGTACCGCGGCAACGGCTACGTGAACGAAGCCCAGATCATGGGCTGGCTCGCCCGCTTCTTCCTCAACTTCCTGCCGTTCTGACGGAGAGGAACATGAAACTGAGCAAACTCATGAAACCGGTCCTGATCGCCGCCCTGCTCGGCATCGCTGCCGGCGGTGCCCAGGCCGAGCGCATCAAGGATCTGGCCATGGTGCAGGGCGTGCGCACCAACCAGCTCATCGGCTACGGCCTGGTGGTCGGCCTCGACGGCAGCGGCGACCAGACCACCCAGACGCCGTTCACGGTGCAGAGCATCGCCAACATGCTGACCCAGCTCGGCGTCAACCTGCCGCCGTCCGCCGCCACCAGCCTGCAGTTGAAAAACGTGGCGGCGGTGATGGTGACCGCCACCCTGCCCGCCTTCGCCAAGCCGGGCCAGACCATCGACGTCACCGTTTCCTCCCTCGGCAATGCCAAGAGCCTGCGCGGCGGCACCCTGCTGCTGAC